>CAUJIM010000093.1 GCA_963205335.1 Pseudomonadota bacterium | reverse complement strand
TTCCCTTCCCGAACAGGACCGTGAAACAGCTTCGCGCCGATGATAGTGCGGGTCCCCGTGCGAAAGTAGGTCATCGTCAGGCACCATCCCCCTCCAACCCCCCCCAACGCCATCGCGCGCTGGGGGGGTCGGTTTTTTATGGGTGCGAATACCGGAATGGGCGTGGCATTCGCTTGGGGCGAGCACCACACTGCCGTGGATGCCCGGCGTTCCTGTGTCAAAATGCCTCGCTTACATTTTTTTGCATAACGTGAAAGCACTTGGCATCGTATTCGGCACTTTGCTTAGCGCACTGGCGCCGAGCGTTGGCGCGCTGACCCTTGGAGATAGCCACGGCACGGTCGTGTTGGGCTCCTCGGTCGACCTCGCTTTCGATGTGCGCCCCGATCCCGGGCAGGACTTGGAAGGCGCTTGTCTCGAAGCGCGCGTGGCTGCGGGAAACGCACTGATTCCCGATGATCGGGTGGCCGTGACCACTTCGCGCGCGGTGGCGTCGAGGGTCGCGACGGTGCGGGTTCGTTCCGTCGTACCCTTGAACGAGCCTGTGGTCTCGGTGACGTTGACTGCGGGTTGTGCCGGACAGGTGTCGCGCACTTATACGTTCCTTGCCGATTTGCCGTCCGTGCCGCAGGCGGGCTCGACCCCGTCAGCGGCTGCTTTGCCGCCAGGGCGTGAATCCGTTGGCGCCGGCGCGAGCTCTGCAGCACGAGAATCCTCCGTTGCGACGGAAGCTGTCTCTGGGACACCTCGGGGGGATACTGCACGCGGCGGGCGTGCTCCTGCCGCGGGCAGGACCCGGGCGGTAGCGCGGCAGGCCGCGCCATCGGCCGAGGCGGCGCCTGCCTCAGCGTCCAAGGGGGGGAACGAAGCAGGGGCGGCGCTGCGGCTGGCGCGCGAACCCATGCCAATGCCTGCTGCGGCCGTCGACACCACGCCCGAAGCGGCGCTGCAGGCGCAGGCCCGGAATGCTCCCGAGGAAGCGGGGACCGATCGGTTGCGCGCGCAACTCGGGCAGGAGAAAGCCGAAGACCGGGCGCTGGGGCAGCGTGCCGCGTGGCTGGAGTCGGAAAGTTTCCGGGGCATCGTGGTCTATGGGTTGATCGCGTTGCTGCTGCTGGCCTTGTCGACGCTCGCCTGGGTGATGCGGCGCGCTCCCCGCCAGGAGCGAGAAGAGCGGCGGCAGCCGGTGGCGCCGGGCGAAGGTTCCGACCCACCATCTTCTGCCGATGATCCCGCGGCCGGCACGGCCATGCACGATGCGGCGAACGAGCATGGTGCGGAGGCTCTCCTTGGGGACGAGGTTGCGGTGGCGCCGGCGGTGGCGTCGGAGGATTCGCTCGCGCTGGCAGAAGCGGCGCAGGCGAGCGAACCCGTTCCGAATCCGGCGTTGCCACCGAGGCCGGTCGTGCCTCCGGCTGCCTTGGCGTCGGATCCGTTGACGCAACGCATCGAGCACCCGGAGGATTTGTTCGACGCCCTGCAACAGGCCGAATTCTTCATCTCGATCGGAGAGCATGAACAGGCGCTCGGGGGGCTGCACAAGCACATCGCACGGTACCCCGACTCGTCGCCGCTGGCTTATCTGGAGTTGTTGCGGCTCTATCACACGCTGGGGCGTGTCGAGGGGTTCGAGGCGTTGCGCGGCCAGTTCCACCAATACTTCAACGCGCGGGTTCCGCCATTCGCCGAGTTCCAGCATCAGGGGCGCACGCTGGAGGATTACCCGGAGGAACTGGCGCAGATCGTGGCGGCGTGGACTTCGCCCGAGGTCATGGCGCTGCTCGATGGCTTCATGTTCCACCGGGAAGGCATGGATGGCGTGCCGCCGTTCGATCTGCCGGCGTACGAGGACCTGTTGCTGCTGCTGGCGATCGTGCAGACGACTTCGGCGAGCCAGCGTGGCGCGCGCAGGCCGCGCGAGCGGGGCGCGGCGGCGCCGGCGGGTACGCATCGCGTGGCACGTGCGCTGGCGCGCTCGCTCGACTCCATGGTGGGAGACCTGGTGTTGCAGCCTTCGGCGCCTTTGCCGCTCGCGGGAGTGGGCCAGGTGGGGAGCCTCGATATTGACCTCACCGCCCCGCTGGCCGGAGCCAGGCCCGGGGTGGTCAAGCCGCCACGGCCTGGTTGAAGACGGAGGCGAGTTCGGCGGCGGCGGCCTCCGGGTCCGGGGCCTGCACGATCGCGCGGACCACGGCGACCGATCCCACGCCGGTCGCGAGTACGCCGGGAAGCTGCGCCAGGCCGATGCCGCCGATCGCCACCAGGGGGTAGCCGCGCATCAGACGCGCGCCGTCGCCCAGCCGCGCCAGCCCCTGCGGAGCGGTCGGCATCCGCTTGAGCGTCGTGGGAAACACCGCCCCGATGGCGATGTAGCTCGGCGCGAGGACGTCGGCGCGCAGCATCTCGGCGTAGCCGTGCGTGCTGATGCCCAGGCGGATGCCGCTGTCGCGCAACTGCTCAATCTCGCTGCCAGCAAGGATATCGAGGTCGTCCTGCCCCAGGTGCACCCCGTAGGCCTGCGCCGCCAGTGCTTCGCGCCAGTGGTCGTTGATGAACAATCGGGTCGCGCTGCCCCGGACGGCGGCGACGGCGGTCCGCACCTCGCGGGTGATCGCCGCGGGGTTGTCGCTCTTGTAGCGCAACTGGATGGTGGGAACGCCCGCGCGGGCCATGCGCCCGACCCAGGCTGCGTCCGGCAATACGGCGTACAGGCCCAGGCGCCGCGGGCAGGCGGCAAAGGCACGGGTGTGCGGGCGTGGCTGCAGGCCGAAGTCGGCCGGCTCGTCGGGCCAGTGCGCGGCGTCGAAGCGGCCCGTGCGCTCGGTCTGGGCGCGCCAGGCGCGCGCCAGGCACTGCGCGTCGGCGGCGATGAAGCCCAGCGTGCTGCAGGCGGCGAGCGTCGCGAGGTACACCGGGTGTTGTTCGGTGGCGGCGGGGACGGGCTGCGCCGGAAAGCCGGCCAGACGGGCGCCGTGCTGCTGCACGATGTGTTGTGCCATGGCGTCGCTCACGCTCATGCCTCCTGCGTCTGGTGCCAGAACGGGGTGCCCAGCACGGGCGTGCTGGGCTGCGCGGCTTCCTGGGGCGCCATGGCGCCCGCGTGGTAGGCGGCGCGTCCGGCGGCCACCGCGTCGGCGAAGGCGCCCGCCATGCGTGCCGGGTCGTTCGCCAGCGCCACCGCCGTGTTGAGCAGCACGCCGTCGTAGCCCCACTCCATCACCTGGCAGGCGTGCGAGGGCAGGCCCAGGCCCGCGTCCACCAGCATTGGGATCGACAGGCGTTGGCGCAGCAGTTGCAGGCCGTAGGGGTTGACCGGGCCGCGGCCGCTGCCGATGGGTGCGGCCCACGGCATGATGGCCTGGCAGCCGACGTCGGCCAGGCGCTGGCAGGCGACGAGGTCCTCGGTGCAGTAGGGCAGCACGCGAAAACCCTCCTTGACGAGGATCTCGGCCGCCTGCACCAGCAGCAGGGTATCGGGCTGCAGCGTGTAGTCGTCGCCGATCAGCTCGAGCTTGAGCCAGGAGGTGCCGAACACTTCGCGCGCCATCTGCGCGGTGGTGACCGCCTCCTGCACGCTGTGGCAGCCGGCGGTGTTGGGCAGCACGGGAATGCCCAGGCGCTGCAGCAGTTGCCAGAAGCCGTCGCCGCTGCCTGCGCCCTGGCGGCGCAGCGACGCGGTGACCATGGCCGGGCGCGCGCGCTGCACCGCGGCCTCGAGCACCGCAGGCGAAGGGTAGCGCGAGGTGCCCAGCAGCATGCGGCTGTCGAATCGCTCGCCGTAGAGCACCAGGGGATCGGAGGGGGACGCAGGCGTGGTCATGGGTGTTCAGCCGCCGGTGACCGGGGCGATGATTTCGATCTGGTCGCCGGCCCGCAGCACGTGCCGGGCGTAGGCGGTTTGCGGCACGAAGCCGAGGTTGACCGCCACGGCGAAGGGCGGTGTGGGCGCCCAGCGGGCCAGCGCGTCGGCGAGCGTCGCGCCCTCGGGCAGTTCGACGGGGGTCTGGTTGACGAGGATGCGCATGGTGGTCGGATCACCCGGCCTGTTGCAGGTTCAGGCCGAAGCGCGAGGCCAGCGGCGACTGCCCGTGCTGCAGCAGCTCCAGCACGACGTCGAGCAGCGCCGGCGCGATCATGAAGCCGTGGCGGTACAGGCCATTGATCTGCAGCACCCGGTCGGCGAGCAGGCGGATGCCCGGGTTGTCGTCGGGCAGCGTGGGGCGGCACTGGGTGGCGATTTCGACGATGCGGGCTTCGGCGAAACCGCTGTCCACGGTGTAGGCGGCGCTGAGCAGCTCGAGCGTGGAGCGCACGCTGGCCGGGGAGAGGTCGTCGGATTCGATTTCGGTGGCGCCGACGACGAACAGGTGGTCTTGCTTGGGCGCGATGTAGATCGGGTAGCGCGGGTGCACCAGCCGCGTGGGCCGCCGCAGCGTGACCTCGGGCGCGTGCAGGCGCACGACTTCGCCGCGCACGCCGCGCAGGCCGGGCCAGTCGGCGCGGGCGCCCAGGCCGCGGCAGTCGAGCAGCCAGTCGGGCTGGCCGTCGCCGCCGGGAGAGAAATCGTGCGGCGCGCGCGGCTGGTGCCAGTGCGTGCGCACCTCCAGCTGCTCCATCGTGGCGTGCAGGGCGGCCAGCGCCTGGCGGTTGTCGAGCTGGCCTTCGCCGGGCAGGTACAGCGCCTGGTGGAAGCGCCCCGCGGCGGCGGGCTCCAGCCGCGCGAGGGCGCCGGCGTCGAGCGCCTGCATCGCCGGCAGCTCGGGCAGCAGGGTCTGCATGTGCCGCAGCTTGTCGCGCAGGCGCGCAGCCTCGGCGGCGTCCTGGCGGTGCCAGACGATGAGCGTGCCGTCGTGCTGGAAGTACACCGGCAGCGCGAGCTGCGCGAGCAGCTGCGGCCAGCGCGCGAGCGCGTACTGCCCCATCCGCACCACGCCGGGCTCGCTCACTGCCGACTCGGCCAGCGGCGCGAGCATGGCCGCCGCCACGCGCGCCGCCGCGCCGTCGGCCTCGGGGCCCGCGGCGTCGAACACCTCGACCCGGTGGCTCTGGCGCGCCAGCGCGACGGCGAGCAGCCGCCCCATGAGCCCGGCACCCAGGATGGTGATGCGGGCGGGCGAATGCAGCAGCGGTTGAAGATCCATCATGTCCCTGTCGGCCGGCAAGAAGGGACAAAACGACGCGTGCCGGAAACTCCCCACGCCAGCATGACCTGGATCGGGTGCGGAGGGTGTTTCTCAGTCGCCGCCTGGTGAGAGCCGGGACACCCCTGTTTCGTCCGTGCCTCGATTACAGCACAGGCGTGCGGGCGGCAGGGCCGGCGCGGCGATGACCGATAATTTTTCGCATGCATGAACCTTCCCACGCCGCGCCCGGGGCGCCGCGCTACACCCGGGTACTGTCCATCGCCGGCTCCGACAGCGGCGGCGGCGCCGGCATCCAGGCCGACCTGAAGACGTTTTGCGCGCTCGGCTGCTACGGCATGACGGCGATCACCGCGATCACCGCGCAGAACACGCAGGGCGTGCGCGCCATCCACGGCGTGCCGCCGCAGATGCTGCGCGCGCAGATCGACGCGGTGGTCGAGGACATCGGCGTCGACGCGGTCAAGATCGGCATGCTGGCCACGCCCGAGGTGGTGGGCGTGGTGGCCGACGCGATCCGCCGCCACCGCCTGCCCAACGTGGTGCTCGACCCGGTGATGGTGGCCACCAGCGGAGACCGGCTGATCGCGCAGGAGACGGTCGGGGCGCTGGTGGCAGAGTTGTTTCCGCTTGCGGCGGTGGTCACGCCCAACCTCGACGAGGCGGGCTGGCTGCTCGGGCGCGCGGTGACGGATCCGGCCGCGCTCGACGCCGAGGCCGATGCGCTGCGGGCGCTGGGCGCGCGCGCCGTCCTGCTCAAGGGCGGACACCTGCCGGGCGACTGGGTGGTCGACGTGCTGGCGCTTGCGACAGGCGAGCACCACCGGCTGGAGTCGGCGCGCATCGCCACGCGCAACGGCCATGGCACGGGCTGCACGCTGTCGTCGGCGATAGCGGCGCACCTGGCTCTGGGCGCGCCGCTCGCCGATGCCGTGCGGTGCGCGCGCGCCTACATCCTGGGAGCGATCGAGGCCGGTGCGGCGGTCGTCACGGGCCATGGCCACGGACCGCTCAACCACGGCCATGCGCCGCTGCCGCAGCGAGCGGTGGGCGGCGCGCACGGCATGCCGTAGCACGGTCCGCGGGGCGTGGAAAATCAAAGGTTTCATGGCTTTTGCGCTTGCCTGGCAAGCGCGAGCAGCTATCAATTCAGGAATTTCTCCCGCGCGTGACCCACGCCAGCGCAAAGCACAGCGCGAGCGTCGGCAGCGCCGAGCCGAGCACCGGCGCGATGCCGGGCAGCAGGTGGTAGCAGGCGATGCCGGCGAGCCAGATCAGCGTGGCGCTCCAGCGCACGGCGGGCGCCTGGGCCAGCAGCTGCTGCGTCGGCGCGCCGAAGGCCAGCCGCCCCAGGATCACGCCGAACAGCGGCACGAAGACCGAGCTGAGCAGCAGCAGGAAGGGCTCCAGGCTGTGCATCGGCAGCACCAGCGCGAAGGCGGTGCACGCCAGCGCCATCGCCACGCCCCAGCGGCGCACGCTCCAGCGCGGCCACAGGCTGTGCGCCGAGACCGAGCCGGAGTAGGCGTCGCCGTAGGCGTTGTCGATCTCGTCGATCAGGATGAGCGACAGCGCCACCAGCCCGCCCTGCGCCAGCAGCAGGGCGGCGACCAGGTTTTCGCTCGGCAGCGTCAGCGCCACCAGCACGCCGAGGGCGTAGCACCAGATGTTGGCCACGGCGTAGCCCAGCCAGGTGCCGCGGAAGGCGCCGCGCCCGTCGTGCCCGTGGCGCGCGTAGTCGGCCACCAGCGGCAGCCACGACACCGGCATGGCGATCACCAGGTCGAGCGCGGGCAGCACGCCCATGCCGCCTTCGCCGCTGCGGCTCCACAGCGGCCCCAGCCCCTGCGTCTGCGCTATCGAGAGGAACTGCCAGGACAGCCACAGCAGCGACAGCACCACCAGCGGCAGCGCGATGCGCGCGATCAGCCGCCGCACCAGCCGCACCATCGAGCCGCTGATCAGCAGCAGCACGATCGCGCCCCAGCCCAGCGTGGCCAGCAGCGGCCAGTAGCCTGCCGCCATGCCGCCGGACTGGCGGCCGATCGCGACCGTGGAGTCGCGCATCACCACGAGCTCGAACGCCCCCCAGCCGAGCAGCTGCACGATGTTGAGCACGATGGGCAGGCCGGCGAAACGCCGGCCGTAGACCGCGTGCATCAGCCCGGCGCTGGCCAGGCCGCTGTCGCAGCCGATCTTGGCCACCCAGGCGAGCAGCGCGGCGCCGATGACCGAGCCGAGCACGATGGCGGCCAGCGCCTCGCGCGTGCCCAGCGCCGGCATCAGGTAGGCGCCCACCTGCATCACCAGCAGCCCCACGCCGAGGCTGAACCAGAGGCTGGCGTGGTCGCGCACGCCGAACACCCGCGCGCCGGAGGGCACGGGCGCGATGGCTTCGTTGGCGGGGGAGAGGTGGCTGGTCACGGCGCTGGCTCCTTGCAAAGGTTGTGCGGCAAGGAGAGGCGCCGTGCACCGGCGCGGCGTGCGCGGACGCGGTACGGTCGGCTGGCTTCCCTGCGCGAGGATGATCTCAATCAGGTTCGAAGGGACTGTCTCAGCCGGCGACCGCCGGCACCCCTAGCAAGGCGGCATTCTACCCACGGCCCGCGCGGACGCGGCGCGCGGGTTCATTCACGCCTTCTCAACGTTCGAGGTGCTTGAGCTTCTCGCGCACGCCGTTCCACTCGTCGGCGTCGGGCAGCGCGCCCTTGCGCCGGGTCAGCGTCTTCCAGCCCGGCGCGTGGGTGAGCTCGGCGTTGAGCGGGATGAAGTGCTGCTCGTCGGCGGGCACGTCTTCTTCCGCGAAGATGGCGTTGGCCGGGCACTCGGGCACGCAGACGGCGCAGTCGATGCACTCGTCGGGGTTGATCACCAGCATGTTCGGCCCTTCGACGAAGCAGTCGACGGGGCAGACGTCCACACAGTCGGTGTATTTGCACTTGATGCAATTGTCGGAAACGACGTGGGTCATGGCGGCGGCGTGAAAAATGGCAACGGACGCAGCGATTCTAGGGCGCGCGGACGGACCCTCCGGCCAAAAGGCCGAATCGCCGTCATGGGGAAACAGGGGGTGCGCTCAGGCGTGGCGCGCGGCGCGTTTCCAGGCGGCGCCGGCCGCCTGGGCGTCGCCGCGCTGCTCGGCCAGCTCGGCCAGGTGGCACCAGGCGCGCGCGGCGAGCGCCGGGTCGTCCAGCCGTTCGGCGGCGTCGTCCAGCCACTGCTGCGCTTTGCCCCAGAGCGCCAGGCGCATGCACGCGACCGCGGCGACGTACTGCAGGCGGGGGTCGTTCGGGCGGGCGCGCTGCCCGGCCTCGATGTGCCCGAGCCAGGCGGTGTCGATGCCGTCCATGCAGCGTTCGAGCGCGTGCACCAGCTTGGTGACCTGGTAGTCGCCGAGTGCGCGCTCGCCGCGCTCCGGCAGCTGCTGCCACACCGGCAGCAGCCACTGGCGCGCCTGCGCGCCGCTGCCGCCGACGCGCATCAGGCACTCGGCGGCGTGGATCGCCACGTCGGGCATCGCGCGTTCGGCGCCTTCCAGGCGCTGCCAGGCGCGTTCGAGCTGCGCCGGGTCGCGCGCCTCGTCGAGCACCGCGGTCGCGAGCGTGCGTACCAGGGTCGCGGCCACGCCGGGGGCGAAGGCGCCGTGCTTGGCCAGCAGGCGCGCGGTCTCCAGCGCCTCCTGGCTGCGGCCCGCGAGGCGCGCGGCCTTCAGGCGCGTGCGCAGCGTCAGCGTGCGCCGCGCGGCGCCGCCCTGCAGCGTGGCCAGGCGTTCGAGCGCGGCGTTGGCGTCGTGCTCGTCGAGCGACCAGCGCGCCGCGCGCAGCTGCACGCCGTCGCGCAGTTCCAGCTCCGCGGCGGAGGGGTGCTGCGCCAGCGCCTCGAGCGCCTGCGCCAGGTATTCCTCGCGGCCGCTGCGGTCCTGCAGCGCGTGCGAGCTTTCGGCGGCCACGGTGCTGGCCAGCGTGCGCAGGGCGCGGCCGTGCGGCAGCGTCTCGTGGGCCGCGGCCAGCGCCTGCTCCTGGGCGATGGCGGTCTGCGCCGCCTTGCGCGCGCGCACGAAGCGCCCGGCCAGCAGCTGCGCGACCGCGTCGAGCATGGCCCCGTGCATCGCCCGCTCCTTCTGCTGCATGCGCCAGCGCTGCGCCTGCCGCGGCAGCGCCTGCAGCGCCGAGAGCGCGCGCAGCGCGAGGTAGACCAGCGTGAAGCCGGCGAACAGCAGCAGCAGCACGAAGTTGAGCGACAGGTCGATGCGGTACGGCGGCCAGAACAGCGTGACCGTGCCCTGGTTGTTGCCCGCGAGCAGCGAGACGGCCACGGCCATGCCGAACAGTGCCAGGAACCAGAGGGCGGCGCGCATGGCTTCAGCGCCCGGCCGCCGCCGTGGCCAGCGCGCTCAGGGTGTCGGTGAGCTGGGGGATTTCCGTGGTGCGCATGTTGGTCTGCAGCTGCTGCAGCGCGGCCAGGGCGCCTTGCGTGCGGCGCGACGAGGGGTCGAAGTACTTGGCGAAGGCGCGCTGCGTTGCCGCGACCTCGCTGCGCGCGGTGTCCATGCGCCGCGCCAGCACGCTCAGGCGCGCGTTGAGCAGCTGCAGCTTGAGGTTCTGGCGCAGGAAGTAGGCCTGGTCGGGCGCCAGCAGGACGGCGTCGGGCCGGTCGATGCGGCTCACGCGCACCAGGCTCAGGGCCTGTCCGCGCGCGGCCTGCCAGAACCTGTGCAGCGCCGCCTGCCACGCCGGCAGCGCCGCCGCGGCGCCGGCGGCCTCGGCATCGGCGCTGGCGTGGCGCTGGCGCATCTCGTCGGCCTGCGCCACCGCGTTGGCCAGCGGCAGCTCGTCCACCTGGCGCGCGAGCTCGTCCAGCCGGCCGAGCAGGCCGGCGCTGTCGGTGACGCTGGAGCGTTCGAGCTTCTCGGTGTCCTGCTCGAGCGCGCGCAGCACCGGGGCCAGCCGCGGCTGGGCGGCGCGCTCGATGCGCTGGTGCGCGTTGTGCAGCGCCGCCACGAGGGGCTGGAGGCTGCCGGTGAGCTGGGCCTGCTGCTGCGCCAGGCGGATGCTGGCGTCCACGTCGGCGATCAGGTTCTCGTCGCGGGTGCGCGACAGGCTTTGCGTCAGCTCTTCGAGCTGGCTGCGCTGCAGCGCGACCTCGGCCACGCGGGTTTCCATCACGCTCATGCGCGCGGTGGCGTCGCGCGCCAGGTCCTGCGCCTCGCGCGCCAGCGTGCGCGCCTCGGTGGCCTGCGCGCCGGAGTCGGCGCTTTGCCGCGCCAGCTGCTCCTGGATGTTGGACAGGCGCTGCCAGAGCATGGCCGAGGAGACCAGCGCGGCCACCGCCACGATGCCCAGCAGCAGGCTGAGCAGGTGCCCGCCGGCGGCAGGCGCGGCGGCGGGGGCCGCGGGGGCGGCCGCGTCGCTGGCGGCGGGAAGGGGCGCGTCGGTGCTCATGCGGGGGATTTTATCGACGCGGCCACCTCGGCCAGCGCCGGGCGGCAGGCGCGCGCCCGGCCGAAACCGGCCGCCAGCGCCGCCTGCGCGATGCGGGGGTGCGTGGCCAGCGCCCGGGCGCCGCTCCAATCCTGCCGCGGCAGCAGCGCGCGCAGGTGGCTGAGCGCTTCGCTGCTGCTCAGCAGCCAGAGCGAGCCGTCGCCGGCGGCGCTGCGCGCCAGCGCCAGCTGCGCGGCATCGAGCGCCGGGGCGCGGCGCTCGTAGGCGGCGACGAAGTCCACCCGCGCGCCGGCGGCCTCCAGGCGCGCGGCCAGCCACTGGCGGCCGCTGCCGCCGGGCGTGCCCGGCTGGCTCGCGCCGCGCACGACGAGGACCCGGTCGCCCGCGCGCACGTGCGCCGCCACCTGCTGCCACAGCGCTTCGGAGTCGAACTGCGCGGCCTCCGCGGCGGGGGCGTCGATCTGCCCGGGCGCGACGCCGCAGGCGTGCAGCGCACGCACCGTGCCGGGGCCGGGCGCCCATATCCTTGTTTTGATAGCTGCTAGCGCTTGCTGGACGGGCGCTAGATCCGTATCCGATGCAAAGAAATGCGTGGCCGCGTTGCCGCTCACGAACATCACCGCGCGGTACCGGTGCAGGTGGCTGCGGGCCTGTGCCAGCTCGGCCTGCAGCGCCGGGTCGCTCACGGGCGCGATGTCCACCAGCGGCAGCGCGACGGCGGCGATGCCGTGCTGCTGCAGCTGCGCTACCCAGCGCGCGGCGTCGTGCGCCGGCCGGGTCACGATGACCCGGGGGGGGCTCACTGCGCTCCCCGGGCGCCGCCCGCGCGCAGCTGCGCCGCGATTTCCAGGCCGAGCGCGTCGGCCTGCGCGAAATCCGCCACCTCGGCGTGCCCCTGCGCGCGCACCAGCGGCAGGCGCCCGTCCAGGTCGCCCCAGGCGGCCGCCAGGTGCAGCGTCCGGCCCTGCCACTGGCCGTGCGCCGCCAGCGGCATGGAGCAGCTGCCGCCGAGCGCGCGGCTGACGGCGCGCTCGGCCGTCACCGTGAGCCAGGTCGCGCGGTCGGCCAGCGGCGCCAGCGCGGCCACCAGGTCCTGCCGGTCGGCGCGGATCTCGATGCCCAGCGCGCCCTGGCTCGCCGCGGGCAGCATCTGCGCCGGCTCGAAGGTGGTGCGGATGCGCTCGGCCAGGCCCAGGCGCTTGAGCCCGGCGGCGGCCAGCACGATGGCGGCGTACCGGCCCTCGTCGAGCTTGCGCAGGCGGGTGTTGACGTTGCCGCGCAGCGGCTCGATCACCAGGTCGGGCCGCAGCGCGTGCAGCAGCACCTGGCGGCGCAGGCTGGAGGTGCCGACCACCGCACCCTGCGGCAGGTCTTCCAGCCGGGCGTGGCGCGGCGAGACGAAGGCGTCGCGCGGGTCTTCGCGCTGCATCACGCAGGCCAGCGCGAAGCCCTCGGGCAGGTCCATCGGCACGTCCTTGAGCGAATGCACCGCGATGTCGGCGCGGCCGTCTTCCAGCGCGAGTTCGAGCTCCTTGACGAACAGGCCCTTGCCGCCCACCTTGGAGAGCGTGCGGTCGAGGATCTCGTCGCCGCGCGTGGTCATGCCGAGCAGCTCGACCGCGTGGCCGCGCTGGCGCAGCAGCGCCTGCACGTGCCTGGCCTGCCAGAGCGCGAGCTGGCTCTCGCGCGTGGCGATGGTGATGGACGAGGGGACGGCGGCGGCGGCGGTGCTGGGCATGGGCGCCATTGTGTCGCAGCCGGGGTGGCCCGCGGCGCCCGGGGGCTGTTGCCCCCCGGCGTTCGCTGCAATGCAACAATCACGCCCTCGCACCGCAGGAGCCGCCCCATGAACACCCGCGCCAGCCCGCTTGCCCCGCCACCGGTGCGCCGCGGCGACAAGGACGCGCCGCTGATCGACGACATCCGCCTGCTCGGGCGCATCCTGGGCGACGTGATCCGCGAGCAGGAGGGCGTGGCGGCCTACGAGCTGGTCGAGCAGATCCGCCAGCTTTCGGTGGCGTTCCGGCGCGACGCCGACCAGAGCGCCGACCGGGCGCTGAAAAAGCTGCTCAAGTCGCTCACCGGCGACCAGACGGTGAAGGTGATCCGCGCCTTCACCTATTTCAGCCACCTGGCCAACCTGGCGGAAGACCGCCACCACATCCGCCGCCGCGCGCTGCACGAGCGCGCGGGCAGCAGCCAGGAGGGCAGCATCGACGTGGCGCTCTCGCGCCTGCGCTGGGCCGGCATCGCCCCGCAGGCGGTGGCGCGCACGCTGGCCGCCAGCTACGTGGTGCCGGTGCTCACCGCGCACCCGACCGAGGTGCAGCGCAAGAGCATCCTCGACGCCGAGCGCCGGATCGCGCGCCTGCTGGCCGAGCGCGACGACATCGCGGCGCGCGCCCACCTGTTCAACAGCGCGCGCGACACCCTGACGCCGCGCGAGCTGGCGGCCAACGAGGCGCTGCTGCGCGCCCGCGTGGCCCAGCTGTGGCAGACGCGGCTGCTGCGCCTGTCGCGCCTGGCGGTGGCCGACGAGATCGAGAACGCGCTCTCCTACTACGAATCGACCTTTCTGCGCGAGATCCCGAAGATCTACGCCGAGCTCGAGCGCACGCTCGGCGGCGGCGCGCCTATCGCCAGCTTCCTGCGCATGGGCCAGTGGACCGGCGGCGACCGCGACGGCAACCCCAACGTCAGCGCCGGCACGCTCAGGCACGCGCTCGCCCGCCAGGCCGACGTGGCGCTGCGCCACTACCTGGCCGAGGTGCACGAGCTGGGGCGCGAGCTGTCGCTCTCGCAGGGGCTGGTCGGGGTCTCGCCCGAGTTGCTGGCGCTGGCCGAGCGCTCGCAGGACGAGAGCGTGCACCGGCGCGACGAGCCCTACCGCCGCGCGCTCACCGGCGTCTACGCGCGGCTGGCCGCGACGCACCGCGCCCTCGCCGGCGGCGCGCCGGCGGTGGCCGCGGCGGCACTGCCGCCCTACGCCGATGCCCGCGAGTTCCTGGCCGATCTGCGCGTGATCGAGCAGTCGCTGGACGCGCACAAGGGCCTGGCGCAGACCACCGAGCGCCTGCGCCCGCTGGTCCGCGCCGTCCAGGTCTTCGGCTTGCACCTCGCCACGGTCGACCTGCGCCAGAGCTCCGACCAGCACGAGCGCGTGGTGGCCGAGCTGCTCGCCACCGCGCGCGTCGAGGCCGACTACGCCGGCCTGGACGAGGCGCAGCGCCAGGCGCTGCTCACCCGCCTGCTGCGCGACGCCCGGCCGCTGCGCGTGGTGGGCGGCGAGTACAGCGAGCACACGCGCGGCGAGCTCGCCATCTTCGAGGCGGCGCTCGACCTGCGCCGGCGCTACGGCGCCGAGGCCATCCGCCACTACATCATCAGCCACACCGAGACGGTGAGCGACCTGCTCGAAGTGCTGCTGCTGCAAAAGGAGGTGGGGCTGGTGCGCGGCACGCTGGACGCGCACTGCGTCGCCGATCTCATCGTCAGCCCGCTGTTCGAGACCATCGAGGATCTGCGCAACGCCGCGCCCATCATGCGCGCCTACTACGCCATCCCGGGCATCGCCGAGCTGGTGCGCGCCAGCGGCGCCGAGCAGGACATCATGCTCGGCTATAGCGACAGCAACAAGGACGGCGGCATCTTCACCAGCAACTGGGAGCTGTACCGCGCCGAGATCGCCCTGGTGGCGCTGTTCGACGAGCTCAATGCCGCGCTGCCGGGCGATGCCATCCGCATGCGCATGTTCCACGGCCGCGGCGGCACCGTGGGGCGCGGCGGCGGCCCGAGCTACCAGGCCATCCTGGCGCAGCCGCCGGGCACGGTGCGCGGGCAGATCCGCCTGACCGAGCAGGGCGAGGTGATCGCCTCCAAGTACGCCAACCCCGAGATCGGCCGGCGCAACCTCGAAACCCTGGTGGCCGCCACGCTCGAGGCCACGCTGTTGCAGCCGACCAAGCCCGCGCCCAAGGCCTTCCTGCAGGCGGCGCAGGAGCTCTCCCAGGCCAGCATGGCCGCCTACCGGGCGCTGGTGTACGAGACGCCGGGCTTCACCGACTACTTCTTCGGCGCCACGCCGATCCGCGAGATCGCCGAGCTGAACATCGGCTCGCGCCCCGCCAGCCGCAAGGCGGGCCAGCGCATCGAGGACCTGCGGGCGATTCCCTGGGGCTTCAGCTGGGGGCAGTGCCGCCTCACGCTGCCGGGCTGGTACGGCTTCGGCGCGGCGGTGCAGGCCTTCGTCGGCGCCGAGGGCAGGGACGAACAGGCCCGCTGGGCGCTCTTGCGCAGGATGCACCGCCAGTGGCCGTTCTTTCGCACGCTGCTATCCAACATGGACATGGTGCTCGCCAAGAGCGACCTGGCGCTGGCCAAGCGCTACGGCGAGCTCGTGGCCGACGCGCGCCTGCGCAAGAAGGTGTTCGGCGCCATCGAGGTGGAGTGGCAGCGCACCATGGAGGCGCTCACGCGCATCACCGGCGACCGGGAGCGCCTGGCGCACAACAGCGCGCTGGCGCGCTCCATCCGCCACCGCTTCCCCTACATCGACCCGCTGCACCACCTGCAGGTCGAACTCATCCGCCGCTGGCGCGCCGGCCAGGACGACGAGCGGGTGCAGACCGGCATCCACATCAGCATCAACGGCATCGCCGCGGGGCTGCGCAACACCGGCTGAACCCGTCCCCCGATGGGCTGGAAAGGGGCGGAAAAGCGCCCGCTGATGCGGCGATCGCCCCGCGCGGCGCGCCCTACGATGGCGAGCATGTCCCAAGCCTCTGTCTCCGCCCCCGCGACGCGCCGCAACGCGGTGCGCGCGCTGCTCGAATGGTCGGCCATCGCCACCGCGCTGCCCGGCTGCGCGGGCTATTACTACGGCGAGAAACACGGCCCCACGCTCGGCAGCCTGATGCGCGAGAACCTGGCCGAAAGCAGCCATGCCGCGGCGCGGCGGCTGCTGTGGGACGCGGCGCTCGCGCCCGACGCGAAGGTGGCGGTGCAGGCCCTGACCGACATAGACCCGGCGGGCGCGCAGGCGCGTTTCGGCGTCGTCGTGGCCGGCCAGCTGGCGAGCGCGCTGGTGCAGGCCGGCGTACCCGTCGCGCCGCCCGAACTGGCGCGGCCCGCCGCGGCGCCGGCCATCGGGCTGCCGGCGCGCGAGCCCGCCCCGGCCCTCGTCGGCAGCTACGCCGTCTCGGCGCGCCAGGTGTATGTCAGCCTGCGGCTGGTGCAGCCCGGGCAGAAGCTGCTGGCCGCGTACGACTACGCGGTGCCGCTCGACGACGACGTGCGCGTACTCCTGCAGCGTTGATCAAAAAGAGGAGCTGCCAGCGCGCCAGGGACGGGCGCTTTCGCCGGATTTGACTGCCAAAAGCTCAGATCTGTCCCTGGATTCGGTGCATGGTGTCCAGGGCCGCCTGCAGCCTTCGGGCCAGGTCCCGGTCGCCGCGCGACAGCGCGCCCTCGATGCCCAGGCGGGCTTTTTCGAGATAGTCGGTGCGCGTGGCGTCGGCGGCCATTGCTGCCGGCTGGCCAGCAGCCACCGGGATCTTCATGGTCATTCCCAGAAAGGGTGCGCTGTCGTCGAGCGACATTCTTCCTCCGCGGATTTCGCCGTTCATCCAGTCGGCCATTTCCTGGCGGGTCATGCGGGTGAAGTCCGGCGCGCTGGCGGCGGATGCCGCCGTCAGCGCGGACGAGAACGGCGCGGCGTTGGCGCTTGCCGCGGAGGGCGCCTGCGTGCGCTGGCTGGCGCCAGGGAGGATTGCTTGCGCGCCGATCTGCATGGCCTGCTCTTTCCATCTCCGGCGGGCGCGTGTCGCCCGCGCCTTCTCAATGCAGCTTGAGCGCGCTGCGGTTCTTGCTCTTGCCTGCGCGCGCCGGCGGGTTGCACAGGCCGCAGGTGTAGTGCCGGCTCTCGTACAGCTCGGTGACGAACTGGCCGCCGCACTTGCTGCACTTGGTGCGCGTGAGCATGCCCGCGTCGATGAACTTGACCAGCCGCCAGGCGCGGGTGAACGACAGCAGCGGCTCGATCTCGGCGGTTTCCACCTGCTCGCTGTAGAGGCGGTACGCCTTGGTGAGCAGCTCCACCGCGTCCAGGTCGACGCCCTTGGAGAGGTACTCGTAGATGTTGAGGAACAGCGAGCTGTGGATGTTTTCCTGCCAGGTGAGGAACCAGTCGGTGGAGAACGGCAGCTGCCCCTTGGAGGGCGAGCGCCCCGCGACTTCCTTGTACAGGCGGATCAGGCGCTCGTAGGAGAGCGAGGTTTCCGATTCGAGCACCTGCATGCGCGCGCCCATCTCGATCAGCATCGCGGCACGTTCGATCTGGCGGGATTCGTTGAGCACGCTTTTCGTGGTGGTGGTCATGGCGCTGGTCCTTCAGATCACTTCGGAGATGCGGCTGGCCATCAGGATGTTGGCGTGCAGCGTGTTGGTGGCGTCCGACGCGATCTTGGTCGGCGTGTTGTGGTTGGTGAGCAGGCTCCAGACCAGTTCGTCGTCGACGCGGAAGCTGCAAAGAAGCGTGTTGCGCGAGGCCAGTTTGAGGACTTGGGCGGTGGAGAGCGCGACGAGAATATCGGCTGCTTCCTCGGAGAGTCCCAGGCGGAACACCGCTTCGGCCTTGTCCTGGCGAATCAGGTTTTGCGCCAGCATCAGGTAGCTCAGGTTGGCTTCGCGGATCTCGGACAGCAGCTGTTCGTTGGTCATGGTGCATTCCTTTCAGGGCCGGATCGGCGCGATCCGTTGAAATGCATTGTCAAAGCGGCTCAATCGAAAAATAAGTCGGCGCCTGGCGGTACCTGCTGTCGGCCAGGCCGACGGCGCGTGTAGGCATTTGCCTGACACGGGTGTCGGCGCGGGCACGAAAAACCCCTTGCGCCATGGGCGGCAGGAATATATGATTCGTATATGTTTCATATAAGGAAGACCGCATGGGCATCGTGAACATCGACGACGACCTGCACGACCAGCTGCGCAAGGCGAGCGCCGTGTCGTGCCGCTCGATCAACGCGCAGGCGGCCTTCTGGATCAGGATCGGCATGCTGTGCGAGATGAGCCCGACGCAGAGCTTCAACGAGATCGTCGCCGGCGAGCTGCGGGCCGCGGGCGTCGTGGCCCAGGTCGCCAAGGCGCATCCGGCGTGACCAAGCGGCCGGAGGAAATCGCGCTGCTGGCGGAGTCGGGCAGGCTGCTGGCGCAGGTGTTCGGCCATCTGGATCGATGGAGCCTGGTCGGCATGTCCACCATGCAGGTCAACGATCTGGTCGATGACTTGATCGTCCATGAACTCGGCGCGCGTCCGGCCAGCAAGGGCCAATACGGGTACGCCTACGCGCTCAACGCCTCCCGCAACGCCGTGGTCTGCCACGGCGTCCCGTCCACGGCGGAGATCCTGCAGGACGGGGACATCGTCAATTTCGACATCACGCTGGAGAAAAACGGCTACATCGCCGATTCCAGCAAGACCTATCTGGTGGGCGCGGTGTCACAGCCGGCCCGGCGGCTCGTGCAGGCGGCCTACGAGGCGATGTGGCAAGGCATCCGGGCCGTCCGCCCGGGCGCCACGCTTGGCGACGTGGGCCATGCCATCGAGCGGCACGCGCGCAGGAATGGCTACTCCATCGTGCGGGAATATTGCGGCCACGGCATCGGGCGCGAGATGCACGAGGAGCCGCAGGTGCTGCACTGGGGCAGGCCGCGCACGGGCCTGGTGCTGCGGGAGGGCATGGTGTTCACCATCGAGCCGATGGTCAACCAGGGGCGGCACGCCGTCCGGACCGAAGATGATGGCTGGACGGTCGTCACGCGCGACGGACGGCTGTCCGCGCAGTTCGAGCACACCGTGGCCGTGACCGGGCATGGCGTGCGGGTGCTGACCTTGCGCCCCGAAGAGGAAAGACGGCACTGAAAACGGGCCGTGGCCCGTTGTGGAGCGAGGGGGCCGCCCCGGTCAGCCCGGTTCGCCCATCTGCGACTGCAGGTAGTTCTGCACGCCCACCTTGGCCAGCACCTCGATCTGCGTTTCGAGAAAGTCGATGTGCTCCTCGGTGTCGTCCAGGATTTTCCCGAGCAGGTCGCGCGAGACGTAGTCGCGCACGCTTTCGCAGTGCGCCATGCCGTCCTTGACGGTTTGCTGCGCCGCGCGCTCCAGGCGCAGGTCGCACTGCAGGATCTCGGGCACGTCCTCGCCCACCTGCAGCTTGCCCAGCTCCTGCAGGTTGGGCAGTCCGTCGAGCATGAGGATGCGGTCCATCAGCAGGTCGGCGTGCTTCATCTCGCCGATGGACTCTTCGTGTTCCTTCCTGGCCAGCCGGTCAAACCCCCAGTGCTTGAGCAGGCGGTAGTGCAGGAAGTACTGGTTGATGGCCGTGAGTTCGTTCTTGAGCTGGGCCTGCAGGTATGCAACGGCTTGTGCGTCGCCTTTCATGGATGCTCCTTGTCAGCGTGATGGTCGTTGGCCTGATTGTGGACACCTGTGCAGGCACTGGCAAGCAAGCCCTGGTGATTGGCGTCTTCTATGACAGTCATTGATTATGAAAACTGGAAAAATGAGCTTGGCCCGTTATCATAGGGTTTGTACGTAGCCCATTCACCCAAGGAGTAAACCATGTCGCTGATCAACACCCAAGTGCAACCCTTCAAGACCACTGCCTTCGTCAACCGCGGCGGCAAGGGTGAATTCGTCGAAGTGACCGAGCAGACGCTCAAGGGCAAGTGGTCGGTGGTGATCTTCATGCCCGCCGCCTTCACCTTCAACTGCCCGACCGAGATCGAGGACGCGGCCGAGCACTACGCCGAGTTCCAGAAGGCCGGTGCCGAGGTCTACATCGTCACCACCGACACGCATTTCTCGCACAAGGTGTGGCACGAGACCTCCGACGCCGTGGGCAAGGCCAAGTTCCCGCTGGTCGGCGACCCGACGCACCAGCTCACCAACGCCTTCGGCGTGCACATTCCCGAAGAGGGCCTGGCGCTGCGCGGCACCTTCGTGATCAACCCCGATGGCGTGATCAAGACCATGGAAGTGCATTCCAACGAGATCGCCCGCGACGTGTCGGAAACCCTGCGCAAGCTCAAGGCCGCGCAGTTCACCGCCGCCCACCCCGACCAGGTCTGCCCGGCCAAGTGGAAGGAAGGCGCCAAGACGCTGACGCCGTCGCTCGACCTCGTCGGCAAGATCTGACCCAGCGCTTGCTTCGGGCCGGACAGGCGCAGGGCGCGCGTGCGCCTTGCCGTCCGGCTTTTTCATGCCCGCTTTTGTCCGGTTCGCAGGAGAGAAACCATGTTTGACGACTCATTGAAGACCCAACTTGCCGCCTACCTGGAGCGCGTGGTGCAGCCGTTCACCATCGTGGCCTCGCTGGACGAGAGCGAGGCTTCGGCCGACATGCGCGAGCTGCTCACCACCATCCAGGCGATGCGCGGCGACAAGATCACGCTCCGGCTCGACGGGCAGGACGCGCGCAAGCCCTCTTTCACGCTGCAACGCTCTGGAAGCAATAGCAGCTTGCGCTTTGCCGGCCTGCCTCTGGGCCATGAATTCACCTCTTTGGTGCTGGCGCTGCTGTGGACCGGCGGCCATCCGCCGAAGGTGGAGCAGGACCTGATCGATCAGGTCGAGGCGCTCGACGGCGACTTCGACTTCGAGGTCTACATGAGCCTGTCCTGCCACAACTGCCCCGACGTGGTGCAGGCGCTCTCGCTCATGGCCATCCTCAACCCGCGCGTCAAGACCACGGTGATCGAGGGCGGCGCGTTCCAGAAGGAAGTGGAGCAGCGCGAGATCATGGCCGTGCCCATGGTGTACCTCAATGGCGAGGTGTTCGGCGCGGGGCGCATGGAGCTGGCCGAGATCGTCGCCAGGCTCGACACCGGCGCCGCCAGGCGCGAAGCCGCCAAGCTCTCGGCCAAGGACGCGTTCGACGTGCTCATCGTCGGCGGCGGCCCGGCCGGCGCGGCGGCCGCGGTCTACGCCGCGCGCAAGGGCATACGCACGGGCGTGGCGGCAGAGCGCTTCGGCGGGCAGGTGAACGACACGCTCGACATCGAGAACTATATCTCCGTCCCGCACACCGAGGGGCCGCAGTTCTCCAGTGCGCTGCTGGAGCACGTGCGCCGGTACGAGGTGGACGTGATGAACCTGCAGCGCGCCAAGGCCTTGCGGCCCGCGGCCGAGCCGGGCGGCCTGATCGAGGTGGAGATGGAAAACGGCGGCGTGCTCAAAGCCAGGACCGTCATCCTCTCGACCGGCGCGCGCTGGCGCAACATCAACGTGCCCGGCGAAGACCAGTACCGCACCAAGGGCGTGGCCTACTGCCCGCACTGCGACGGGCCGCTGTACAAGGGCAAGCGCGTGGCGGTGATCGGCGGCGGCAACTCGGGCGTGGAGGCGGCGATCGACCTCGCGGGCGTGGTGGAGCACGTGACGGTGTTCGAGTTCATGCCCGAGCTCAAGGCCGATGCGGTGCTGCAGAAGAAGCTCGCCAGCCTGCCCAACGTGGACGTGGTGCTCAATGCCCAGACCACCGAGGTGCTGGGCGACGGCAGCAAGGTCACGGGCCTGGCCTGGAAGGACCGCGCCAGCGGCGAGGCGCGGCAGATGGAGCTCGCCGGCATCTTCGTGCAGATCGGCCTGCTGCCCAACACCGACTGGCTCAAGGGCACGGTGGAGCTGTCCAGGTTCGGCGAGATCGTGATCGACGCCAAGGGCCAGACCAGCGTGCCCGGCGTGTTCGCGGCGGGCGACTGCACCACGGTGCCCTACAAGCAGATCGTGATCGCGGCGGGCGCGGGGGCGACGGCGGCGCTCGGCGCGTTCGACCACCTCATCCGCACCTCGGCCTGAGCCGTGCCCGGGCCGCGGCGGCGCGCTCGCCTCACGCGCGCGGCGCGCCTGGCGCCGGACGGGTGGCGGGCAGGATGGCGCTGCCCGGCACCGGGTGCGCCAGCAGCAGGCCGCTCAGCGGGTTGGCGAGGTGAAAGGCCGATCTGCAGGATCTTGGTGAAAAGCGACTTTTCCCCTTGCAGATCAAGCGCGAGCAGCTATCGAAAGCATTGCGATGCAGGATGCATGTCGCGCTTTGTTTGTAAGTAAAAAACTATCGTTGATTAAGATATGATTGAACGAATTGGTGCGGGTATTTGATCGAGCGCGGCACCGGCGAACGAGCGCGCACGCGCGTGGCCAAGCAACACATCTTCGATCCCCTGGGGAGGAGCACACATGAAATTGGGTTTTTCACTGGTTTTGCCATTCGTCGTGGCCACCGCGATGCTGGGCGCCTGAGGCGGTGGAGGTGGCAGCGGCGGCGACGGCGCAGCGCCCACGCATGACCTCTACGTCGGTTATTACTGGGAAGACGCGGCCGACAACTCCGAGGATCCGACTGCGGGTGTCACCGTCCTGAACCTCCCCAAGGACGACGGCAGCTTCTCCGGCAGCATGTACTTCACCTACGAGGGCTGTCAAACGAGCAACGTGGGCAAGATCAGTGGCACCAAGACCGCCGACGCACTGGCCGGCGATTGGGCCGGCACCATCGATGGCACGGCGCAGACGGGCGGTTTCGTCGGTGGCCGTGCCGCCGCGGATGAGAACTACAGCGGAACCTACACGGTCGACAAGGGCAAGCAGCCCATCCACGTCAAAGACTGCATCGATTACTACATCGCACCGAAAGGCACCTGGGAACTGTTTGCGGTCGAGAAGAGCACCCCCCCGGACTTCACCATCGACGCCAAGGGCGCCTCCGTCAGCTTCGTTCCGCCGCCTGGATCGAGCCACAGCCTGGTCGGTGTGCTGGATCCCGAAATTGCCAAGACACCCGATGCCGGCAATCCGGTGGTGTGGCAGTGGCTGTTGGATGCGGTGGGCGGTACGCTGACCACCTTCGAGTTGAAGCCGCCGGCGTCGGTGCCGCCGCTGCGCGCCGGCCGCGAGTACGTCGTCACGGTGATGCCGGTGGACGTTGCCGCCGGCAAGCGGCTGGGCTTCGCCAGCAAGCGCTTCATAGCTCCCTGACCCGCTGGTCGAAATGCGCCCACCGACAGGGCAAGCGGGTGCGGCCATCGCGCATCAGCGCGCCGCCGCACCCGGACTGGCAGGGGTCCTGGCCGGTGCGGAATAGGTGATGCGGTAGATCGCGCCGTTGAAATCGTCGGATACCAGCAGGCTGCCGTCGGCCAGCACCAGCACGTCCGCCGGGCGGCCGAGCGTCTGCTGGCCATCCAGCAGCCCGGTGAGGAAGGGCTCGACCCGGCCCACCTGACCGCTGGCGTCGACGTGTGCCACGACGACGCGGTAGCCGACCTTGCGCGAGCGGTTCCACGAGCCGTGCTCGGCGATGAAGAGGGCGCTGCGGTAGGCTGGTGGAAACAGCGCGCCGGTGTAAAAGCGCATTCCCAGCGCCGCCACGTGCGCGCCCAGGCGCGCCGCGGGTTGCGCGAAGTCGCTGCACGGGCGGCCGCGGCCGTATTCCGGGTCTGGCACGTCGCCGGCGTGGCAGTAGGGAAAGCCGAAGTTCTGGCCCGCGCGGTCGACGCGGTTGAGCGTGTCGGCCGGGATGTCGTCGCCCATCATGTCGCGGCCATTGTTGGTGAACCAGAAGGTCTGCGTGGCCGGCTGCCAGTCGAAGCCGACCGAGTTGCGCACTCCCGCGGCCACCGTCTGCCAGTCGCTGCCGTCGGCGTTCATGCGGATGATCCGCGCGAAGTCCTCTCCCGCGTCGCACACGTTGCACGGCGCGCCCACGGGCACGTAGAGCTTGCCGTCGGGACCGAAGGCGATGAACTTCCAGCCGTGATGGGTCTTGCCCGGCAGCTTGTCGGTGACGAGCACGGGCTTGGGCGGATCGGCCAGGTGGCGCTCGATGTCCGGGTATCGGAGGATGCGGCTGACGGCCGAGACGTAGAGATCGCCATGGTGGAAGGCGACGCCGACGGGCATTTCCAGCCCTTGGGCGATCAGGTACACGTGTTTGGCGCGACCCTGGTCATCGATGCCCGAAAGCGCATAGACCTTGCCTTCGGCAAAAGACCCGACGAACACCGTGCCGCCGGCGCCCAGCGCCATGGCGCGGGCGTTAGGCACCGCGTCGCTGTACAGCGTGACGTGAAAACCCGCGGGAACGCGCAGGCTGGCCAGCGGTAGGGCGGCGCGCGCCGACGCGGCCAGCAGCAGCGCCGCGGCGAAAAGAAGGAAAGCGATGCGCCGCGGCGAAGACATGCGGGGCATTGTGGGCCGATCGGCCTGCCGGCGCCAGCGAAGGCGCGCCGCGACCGCAGCCACTCGGGGTCGCGGCGCGGTGGTGTTTCGGGCCAGCGCCTGTCAGGCCGGGGCGGGCGTTGCCCGCGGCAGTTCGCCGAAATGCCCGCTCTGCAGGTCGGCGAAGGCCTGGCGGATCTCCGCCTGCGTGTTCATGACGAACGGGCCGTAGGCGGCGATGGGCTCGTCGATCGGCTCGCCCGAGAGGACCAGCAGGTGCGCGCCGCTCTCCGCCGCGACGACCGCGCCGCTGCCCGCGCGGCCCAGGTGCACGGTCTGCGCGTCGCCCGCGGGCGTCTCGCCCACCCGCACGCGGCCTTCGAGCACGACGACGGCGGCGTTCCAGCCCTCGGGCAGCGGCAGATCGACCTGGCTGCCGGCGTTCAGGCGCAGGTCCCACACCTGCATCGGCGTGAAGGTGCGCGCCGGGCCCTGGTGTCCCAGCAGTTCGCCGGCGATGACGCGCGCACTGCCCGCACCGCCGGGAAGCTGGACGGTGGGGATCTGCGCGGCGGTGATGGCCTGGTAGCCGGGCGCGGCGCGCTTGTCGCGCGCGGGCAGGTTGACCCAGAGCTGGGCCATCTCGAACCTGCCGCCCCGGCGCGCCCAGTCGCGGCCATGGAATTCCTCGTGCAGGATGCCGCTGGCCGCGGTCATCCACTGCACGTCGCCCGGGCCTATGGTGCCGCCCTGGCCGGTGGAGTCGAGGTGCTCGACCTCGCCGTCGAACACGATGGTGACGGTCTCGAAGCCGCGGTGCGGGTGCTCGCCCACGCCGCGGCGCGCGCCGGTGGGCTCGAACGTGGCCGGGCCGCCGTAGTCCAGCATCAGGAACGGCGAGAGCAGGGGCGCGTGCTGGTGGTAGTTGAACAGCGTGCGCACGGGGAAACCGTCGCCCACCCAGTGGCCCTGCGGTGCGCTGAAGACGTGCTCGACCTGTTTCATGAAAAGCTCCTTTGGTTGCGCATCCATTGTAAAAATGGATTCAAACTTGCGCTAGACCGCAAAATTTCTTCACAGCGTTCCATGTGTGGGACGATTATGGTGCACCAGCAGGGTTGCGCCGCCGGTCCCCAGGGCAGGGATGAAAGAACTTCAAACTTCAAATATTTACATCTATCAGGGTTTGACCCGATGCCCGGATTTTTGATTTAAATCAATGATTGAATATCAAATAGAAAATCAATTTGATTGTCGATCATGCAACCCGTCCATGCCCTTCGGGGCTGTCCCGAGATGCCTGCGGTGGAAGGTAGCCACCTCGCGCGTCACGGATTCGTAGAGGCGCTCCAGCGCCTCGAGCTGGTCGTGGATGGTCTGCGCCCGCTCCAGGAGACCGGGCACGGCCTGCGCGCCCCTGAGCAGCAGCTTCTCGCGCAGCCTGGCGTAATCCTCGCAGACGCGGATGCCCTTGGGCGTGCCGGCGTAGAACACGCCCTTGCGGGCGCTGCCGCTCTTGGTCACGAAGCCCAGCTGCATCAGCTTGCGCAGCCCGTACTGCACGTTGGGCAGGTCGCTGCGGTTGGTCATGTGCATGAGCTCGCGCACCGTCTTGGGCTGCTGGTGCATGCAGATCACGTGCAGCATGGCGTTTTCCCCGCCCGACAGCTGCGCGCCGGTCACCGCCGCCAGGCATTCGGTTTGCCAGCGGGCGAACGACTCGGCCGTGCGCATCAGCGCGAACTCGAAATCCGTCACCGCCACGCCGGTGTCGCTGCGCGCCAGGTGCCAGAAGTGGTCTTCGTCGATCGCGGCGGTGGGGGGGGATGGGGTCGTCATGGCCTGCCTCTCGGGTCGGCGCGCCGGCGCGGCGCATCGGCCCGCAGCGCTGAGATTCAAGGATAGCAACAGTTTCACCCACCCGCGGGCTGCAAATCCGCACCACGTCGTTTCAAGGAGCCTACGCATGTCGCAACCCACCGCGCAACACCCCTTTCTGCAGCACGACAAGTTCCTGCTGGCCACGTTCTCGTCCAACTGCTCCGGCGGGATGACGGTCTCCAAGCTGCCCGACCGCTGGCAGGCGACGATGGAGAACAACCTCAAGCTCGCCAGGCTGCTGGATGACGCGGGCATCGACTTCATGCTGCCGATCGCGCGCTGGATCGGCTACGGCGGCGAGACCGATTTCCACGGCACCGTGCTCGAGACCATGACCTGGGCCGCCACCATCCTGGCGCACACCAAGCGCATCACGGCGTTTGCCACCATGCACACCGTGGCCAATCACCCGGTGGTGCTGGCCAAGCAGATCGCCACGCTGTCCGAGGCCAGCGGCGGGCGCATCGGCCTAAACATCGTCGCGGGCTGGAACAAGCCGGAATACGAGGCGCTGGGCCTGACCCTGCCCGACGACCACGAGACACGCTACGGCTACGCGCAGGAATGGTTCGACTTCGTGCGCAAGCTCTGGAGCGCCGACCAGCCCTTCGACTGGAACGGCAAGTACTGGAAGACCACGCGCAGCTACGGCTGGCCGCACCCCGTGGTCACGCCGCCCATCGTCAACGCCGCCGGCTCGGGGCAGGGGCGCGACTTCGCCACCAGCAACGTCAACTTCCTGTTCACGCCCGCGATCGACCTGGCGCGCTCGAAGGATGAAATCGCCGAACTCAAGGCGCAGGCCGCGGGCAAGGGGCGCAAGGTCGGCGTGCTGACCTTCTCGCACGTGGTCTGCCGCCCGACCGAGGCCGAGGCCAAGGCCGAGCTCAAGCGCCAGCTCGACAACGCCGACTGGGGCGCCGTGGACAACCTGGTGCGCCTGCAGTTCGCCCACGCGCACAGCTTCCCGCACGATCTGCTGGCGCTGATCCGCGAACGCATGGCCACGGGCCACGGCGGCTTTCCTCTGGTGGGCACGCCCGAGCAGGTGGCCGACGGCATCACCCAGCTGCACGAGGCGGGCTTCCGCGGCACCACGCTTTCGTTCCTCGACTACGTTAAGGAATTCCCGTACTTCCGCGACACCGTGCTGCCCATCCTGTCGGCACGCGGCATCCGCTGAGGGAGTGGATCCCATGCTGCAGCGCACCAGTCCCGATGCCATGGCCCGCGCCGGCCTGCCGGTGCCGGCCGACGGCGACGGCTTTCGCCTCGCGATGCGCGCGTTTGCCGGATCGGTGTGCGTGCTCACCGCCGAGGGCGAGCAGGGGCCGACCGGCTGCGTGGCCAGCTCGGTCAGCTCCTTCAGCGTGGACCCGCCCGTGCTGGCGCTGAGCCTAGCCGCCCGGTGCTCCACGGCGCGGGCGCTGCGCGTTGGCAGCGCGCTCGGGGTGAGCCTACTGGCTCCGTCGGACGAAGCCGTGGCCCGGCGTTTCTCGGGCTTTTCCGGCGCGTCGGGCGCGGCGCGGTATGCGGGGGCGCAATGGACGCGCGTGGCCCCGGGGGCGCAGGTGCTGGCCGACGCCATCGTCGGGCTCGGCTGCGAGGTCGAGGAGCTCGTGCCGCGCCACGGCCAGGTGATGGTGCTGGCGCGGGTGCACACCGTCGCCGGCGCGGCGCCGGCGCGTGCGCCCCTGCTGTATTGGGACGGGGCCTACCGCGGCCTGTGCCCGGAGGTCAGTAGCTGAGCCGCTCGGGCCGGATTTCCTGCAGGATGGTGGTGGCGATCTCCTCGATCGACTTGGTGGTGGACGAGAGCCAGCGGATGCCCGAGCGGCGCATCATGGCCTCGGCCTCGTGCACCTCGGCGCGGCAGTTTTCGATGCTGGCATAGCGCGAACCGGGACGGCGCTCGCTGCGGATCTCCGACAGGCGCTCGGGGCTGATGGTGAGGCCGAAGATCTTCTTGCGAAACGGCACCAGCGCGGGCGGCAGTTGCTTGCGCTCGAAGTCCTCGGGGATCAGCGGGTAGTTGGCCGCCTTCAGGCCGTGCTGCATCGCCAGGTACAGGCTGGTGGGGGTCTTGCCGCTGCGGCTCACGCCCACCAGGATCACGTCGGCGCCGGCCAGGTCGTCGTGCGTCTGGCCGTCGTCATGCGCCAGGCTGAAGTTGATGGCCTCGATGCGGTCGTGGTAGTCCTTGTTCTTGCTGATGTCGGAAAAGCGCCCCACGCGGTGGTGGCTCTTGATGCCCAGCTCGTCTTCCAGCGGCTGCACGAAGGTGCCGAACATGTCGAGCATCATGCCCTTGCAGCCTTGCTGGATGACCTTGAGCACCTGCATGTCCACCAGCGTGGTGAAGACCAGCGGCTTGCGCGACTCCAGCTCCGCCGTGTGGTTGATCTGGCGCATCGCCTGGTGCGCCTTGTCCACCGAATCGATGAAGGGCAGGCGCACGCGCCGCGGCTCGATGTCGAACTGCGCGAGGATGGCGTTGCCGAAGGTCTCGGCGGTGATGCCGGTGCCGTCGGAGACAAAAAATACGGTGCGTTCGTTCATGGGTGGCGGTGGATGGAGTGCGGCGGTGACGTGGGGTGGCGCAGGCCTACAATCGCGCGATTATCCGAATTCCCCACACCATGCAGCGCGCTGGCCTACACCTCCAACGACAAAGCCGAAAAGGCTGCATGGGCGCTTGCCTGCCCGCATGCCAGGGCGTGGCCGCAGACCCGGTTTCAACTTCTGGAGCTTTCCCATGTCTGCACGCTTTGAGGCGACCGCCCTGGTCGTACCGTTTGAGAACCTGAGGATGACCGACGTCGAGGTCGTCGGCGGCAAGAACGCCAGCCTCGGCGAGATGATCTCGCAACTGCCCCAGGGGGTGCGCGTGCCCACGGGCTTCGCCACGACGGCGCACGCGTTCCGCGAGTTCCTGAAATACGAAGGCCTGCACGAGCGCATCAGCCAGCGGCTGGCGCTGCTCGACGTGGACGACGTGCGCGCGCTCGCCCAGGCGGGCGAGGAGATCCGCGGCTGGGTCGAGAACCAGCCCTTCCCGCGCGAGCTGGAACAGGCGGTGCGCGACGCTTTCGCTGCCCTGAGCGGCGGCAGCGACAAGGCCAGCTTCGCGGTGCGCTCCTCGGCCACGGCCGAGGACCTGCCCGACGCCTCGTTCGCCGGCCAGCAGGAGACCTTCCTGAACGTCGTCGGCATCGAGGACGTGCTGCACAAGATGAAGGAGGTCTTCGCCAGCCTGTACAACGACCGGGCGATTTCCTACCGCGTGCACAAGGGCTTCGCGCACGACGTGGTGGCGCTGTCGGCCGGTGTGCAGCGCATGGTGCGCTCCGATCTGGGCGCGGCCGGCGTGATGTTCACCATCGATACCGAAAGCGGCTTCGACCAGGTGGTGTTCGTCACCAGCAGCTACGGCCTGGGCGAGACGGTGGTGCAGGGCGCGGTGAACCCCGACGAGTTCTACGTGCACAAGCCCATGCTGCAGGCAGGCAAGCGCGCGGTGATCCGGCGCAACCTCGGCTCCAAGCTGATCCAGATGGTGTTCGCCGGCGCCGAGGAAAAGGCCGCGAGCGGCAAGCTGGTCAAGACCACCGACGTGCCCGCCGAGCAGCGCAACCGCTATTCGCTGACCGACGCCGAGGTCGAGCAGCTCGCGCGCTACGCGCTCGTCATCGAGCAGCACTATGGCCGCCCGATGGACATCGAGTGGGGCAAGGACGGCGGCGACGGCCAGCTCTACATCCTGCAGGCGCGCCCCGAGACGGTGAAGAGCCAGGCCAAGGGCCAGGCCGAGCAGCGCTTCAAGCTCAAGAGCACGGGAGCGGTGCTGGCCGAGGGCCGCGCGATCGGCCAGAAGATCGGCACCGGCCCGGTGCGCCTGGTGCACAGCATCGCCGAGATGGACAAGGTGCAGGCGGGCGACGTGCTCGTCACCGACATGACCGACCCGAACTGGGAGCCGGTGATGAAGAAGGCCAGCGCCATCGTGACCAACCGCGGCGGGCGCACCTGCCACGCGGCCATCATCGCGCGCGAGCTGGGCATCCCGGCGGTGGTCGGCTGCGGCGACGCCACCGAGCGGCTGAGCGAAGGCACGCTGGTGACGGTGAGCTGCGCCGAGGGCGACACCGGCCACATCTACGACGGCCTGCTGGAGACCGAGGTCACCGAGGTGCAGCGCGGCGAGATGCCCAAGATCGCCACCAAGATCATGATGAACGTCGGCAATCCGCAGCTGGCCTTCGACTTCGCCCAGCTGCCCAACGAGGGCGTGGGCCTGGCGCGGCTCGAGTTCATCATCAACAACAACATCGGCGTGCATCCCAAGGCCATCCTGGACTACCCCGCGGTCGACGCCGACCTGAAGAAGGCCGTGGAGAGCGTGGCGCGTGGCCACGCCAGCCCGCGCGCCTTCTATGTGGACAAGGTGGCCGAGGGCGTGGCCACCATCGCCGCGGCCTTCTGGCCCAAGCCCGTCATCGTGCGCCTGTCGGACTTCAAGAGCAACGAATACCGCAAGCTCATCGGCGGCAGCCGCTACGAACCCGAGGAAGAGAACCCCATGCTGGGCTTTCGCGGCGCGGCGCGCTACATCAGCGAGGATTTCGCCGAGGCGTTCTCGATGGAGTGCGAGGCCCTGCGGCGCGTGCGCGGCGAGATGGGCCTCGCCAACGTGCAGGTCATGGTGCCCTTCGTGCGCACGCTCGGCCAGGCCAGGCGCGTGACCGAGCTGCTGGCCGAGCATGGCCTCAAGCGCGGCGAGGACGGACTCAAGCTCATCATGATGTGCGAGGTGCCGAGCAACGCGGTGCTGGCCAACGAGTTCCTCGCGTACTTCGACGGCTTCTCGGTCGGCTCCAACGACCTGACGCAGCTCACGCTGGGACTCGACCGCGACTCGGGGCTGGAGCTGCTGGCGCACGACTTCGACGAGCGCGACCCGGCCGTCAAGGCGCTGCTCAGGCAGGCGATCGCCGCCTGCAAGGCCCAGGGCAAGTACGTCGGCATCTGCGGCCAGGGGCCGAGCGACCACCCCGACTTCGCCGAGTGGCTGGCGGCCGAGGGCATCGCCTCGATCTCGCTCAACCCCGACAGCGTCGTCGCCACCTGGCAGCTGCTCGCGCGCTGACCGGTCTCCCACCCGCGCGCATGCCCGCCACGCAGACGCCCAGCCCAGCCGCCGAGCCGGTGGGCGTGCCGCTCGATCCGGCGCTGCACGACGTGCGCCACCTCGGCTTCAAGCTGGTGCTGCTCGCGGTGTGGGCGCTGATCTCCTTCGGCGTGGGCTATTTCGCGCTGTACCTGCAGTTCCCGGTAGGGCCGTGGCCCTTCAGCTACTGGGTGGCGGCGCAGGGCGGGGTGCTGGTGTTCATAGCGGTCGCCTGGGCGTACTACTGGGCGATGCGCCGTCTGGAGCAGCGCGACGAGCGTGCCGCCACCGCGCGCCAGGACGTTTCGGCGCATGGCTGAACCCCCTGGCGCGCAGCGTTCCTATGCCGGGCGGCTGAACCGCATCCTGGGGCTGTACCTCGTCGGCCTGCTCGGCTTCCTCGGCGTCATGGCGTGGGCCGAGCAGCAGGGGCTGTCGCGCCACTGGATAGGTCCGATTTTCCTGTTTCTCACGGTGATGATGTATGCCGTGATCGGCGTGTACGGGCGCACCTCGGACCCGGCGGAATACTACGTGGCCGGCCGGCGCATTCCGCCGATCTACAACGGCATGGCCACGGCGGCCGACTGGATGAGCGCGGCTTCGTTCATCAGCCTGTCGGGCGCGCTGTACCTGCAGGGCTTCGCCGGCACGCCGGAGGTGCCGGGGGGGCTGGCCTACATGCTGGGCTGGACCGGGGGCTTCGTGCTGGTGGCGATGCTGATCGCGCCGCCGCTGCGCGCGATGCGGCTCTACACCGTCCCCGATTTCTTCCAGGTGCGCTTCGGCGGCAGCTGGCCGCGCATCCTGGCGGCGATCGGCGCGGTGCTGTGCTCGTTCACCTACGTGGTGGCGCAGATCTATGGGGTGGGGCTGATCGCCTCGCGCCTGACCGGCGTGCAGTTCGAGATCGGCATCATGCTGGGGCTGGGCGGCGTGCTGCTGTGCTCGTTCCTGGGCGGCATGCGCGCCATCACCTGGACGCAGGTGGCGCAGTACGTGGTGCTGCTGCTGGCCTTCCTGATACCGGTGTCGTGGCTCGCGTACAAGCAGCTCGGCAATCCGGTGGCGCCGCTGGCCTATGGCGCGCAGCTGGGCAAGATCGCCGAGCGCGAGAGCGCCTTGCTGGCCTCCGACGCCGAGCGCCAGGTGATCGCCGCCTACCAGCAGCGGGTGCGCGAATACCAGGAGCGCCTGGCGGACGTGCCCGCCGCGCTCGAGCGCGAGCGGCGCGAGGCGCGCGAGCGCATCCAGCAGCTGCGTTCGCGCAACGCCGACGTGGACCTGATCGTGGCCTCGAGCCGCGATCTCGTGGCGATGCCGCGCGACGAGGCCGAGGCCAGGGCGCGCTGGACGCGCGAGCTGCGCGAGAGCCAGGAGCGCGCGCAACCCCTGGGCGGGCTGCCGCGGCACAGCCAGCCGTTCGCCGGCGATCCCGACGGCAACGAGGAGCAACAGGCGCAATACGACATTTCACGGCGCAATTTCATCGCGCTGCTGTTCTGCCTGATGCTCGGTACCGCGGGCATGCCGCACCTGTTGATACGCTACTACACCGTGCCGTCGGTCGCCGGGGCGCGTGCTTCCGTGGCCTGGTCGCTGGTGTTCATCGCGCTCCTGTACCTGAGCATTCCGGCGCTCGCGGCGCTGGTGAAGTTCGAGGTCATGACCCACCTGGTGGGCAGCCGCTTCGACGACCTGCCCAACTGGATCGCGCAGTGGGCGCGCGTCGACGCCTCGCTCCTGTCGGTGCAGGACATGAATGGCGACGGCATCGTGCAGTTCGGCGAGGTGCACCTGGGGGCGGACCTGCTGGTGCTGGCCACGCCCGAGATCGGCGGACTGCCCTACGTGATTTCCGGGCTGGTGGCCGCCGGCGGGCTGGCGGCGGCGCTGTCGACGGCCGACGGCCTGCTGCTCACGATCAGCAATGCGCTGGTGCGGGACCTGTACTTCCAGTCCAACCGCCGCAAGGCTTCGCCCGAGCAGCGCGTGATTCTCACCAAGTTCACGCTGCTCTCGGTGGCGCTGACGGCGGCCTTCGTGGCCTCGCTCAAGCCTTCGGAAATCCTGCCGCTGGTGTCGGCCTCGTTCTCGATCGCCGCGGCCACCTTCGTTCCGGCGATGGTGCTGGGCATCTATTGGCGGCGCACCACGCGCCAGGCGGCGGTCGCCGGCATGGTGGTCGGGCTGGGGGTGACGGTGTACTACCTCGTGATCCACAACGCCGCCGCGCGCGCCTGGCTGCCGCAGGCGCTGCTCGTGCCGGGTTTGTGGTGGGGCATCCAGCCGATCTCGGCGGGCGTGTTCGGGGCGCCGCTGGGGCTGCTCGTGACCTGGGCCGTGAGCCTCATGACCCGCCCGGCGGTCAGCCGATAGCCATCAGCTCCACGTCGAACTGCAGCGTCGCGTTGGGCGGGATCACGCCGCCGGCGCCGCGCGCGCCGTAGCCCAGATCGGCCGGGATGACGAGGGTGCGCTGGCCGCCGACCTGCATGCCCTGCACGCCCTCGTCCCAGCCGCGGATCACCATGCCGACCCCGAGCGTGAAATCGAAAGGCGTGCCGCGGTCGCGGCTCGAGTCGAAGCGGGCGCCCTTGCCGCCCTCTTCGTGGAGCCAGCCGGTGTAGTGCACGCGTACGTTCTGGCCGCTCTGGGCCGGTGCGCCCTGGCCGGTGCGCAGGTCTTCGTATTGCAGGCCGGAGGCGGTGGTTGTCAGTGCCACGGATGTTCCTTCATGGGCGGGGATGGGGGAGGGCGGATGCCGGACGGCGCGCGGGCGCGCCTCGCCGGCCTTATTTCCTGGTGCGCGCGGCGTTCCACCGCGTCGCGAACGCCTGCAGGTCGGACAGGCGCTTGAGCAGGTCCTGCCCCGACGGGGTGACGAAGTAGCCGTCGCTGCCGTGGTCCAGGAAGCCGGCCTCGCGCAGTTCCTTGATCCGGGTGTTGAGCGTGTTCGGCGTGATGCCGCCCACGCTGTCCTGCAGCAGGCGGAAGGTTTGCGGGTGGCCGTCTCTCAGTGCCCAGAGCACGCGCAACGCGTAGCGACGCTCAAGCCTTTCGAGAAGCAGGTTGACGGCGGCGTTTTCCTTGGAACCCATGGATGTGTCTCCTGGCGCGGAAGCGGTGGATGGAGGCCGGCCGAAGATGCCGGTGCTTAAAAAAGATAGCGCTATGGTAACGTGGAAACATGCGCGGCGCCAGATTCTTCGTTCGGCTTCGGCTGCGGGTTTTCATGGAGAATGGGCCGCTCGCGCGGAATGCACGGGTTTGACGCATTTTTCGGGCTCCAGCGCTTGCTGGTAGTGCGCTGGCAGCTATCAAAAAAGGTGATTCAGCCGCCGGCGGGCCTGGCCTCGAGCATGCGGATCAGCACTTCGAGCGTGCGGTTCACGGGCGTCGGCACCCCGAGCGCCCTGCCGCGCCGGACCACGTGGCCGTTCAGGTGTTCGATTTCCGTCGGCCTGCCGCGGGCCACGTCCTGGGCGGTGGAGGAAAGCTGCCCGGGCATGGTCTTCGGGATGGCCTGCAGCGCGGTCCCGAGGTCGTCGGGCAGCCGCACGCCGTCGGCCCGTGCCACGGCCCGGCATTCGGCCACGATGTCGGCGATCACGTCGCCGGCCCCGGGCTGCTCCATCAGCCAGCCATAGGGCTGCTGCAACAGCGCCGAGAGCGCGTTGTAGGCGCTGTTGATGATCAGCTTGGCCCAGAGGGCGCCGCGGACGTTGTCCGAAATGTCGGTCGGGATGCCGGCGGCGCGCAGTTCGGCCGCCACGCGCCCGCTGCGCGCCGATGGCGCGATCAGCAGGTCGCCGCGGCCGTAATGCCGCAGCTGCCCGGGGCCGGCCATTGCCGTCGCCACGTAGACCACCGCGGCCGCGACCTCGCAGCGGCCGCCGATCACGGCCCGCGCGCGCTCGGCGTTGTCCACGCCGTTTTGCAGGGTCAGGACCAGCGTGTCCGCCGCCAGGTGCGGCAGCATCTGCCGCGCCGCGTCCTCCGTGTCGTTGGATTTGACGCATAGCAGCACCACGTCGGCGCCCTCGACGGCGCTGGCGTCGGTGCCCGCCGGCATCGGGATGCGCAGATCCTGCGTCGCCGTTTGCAGCCGCAAGCCGTGCGCGGCGATGGCCTGCACGTGCGCGGGCCGGCCGATCAGGCGGACCGGGTGCCCCGCGCGCGCCAGCAGGGCGCCGAAATAGCAGCCGACGGCACCGGCGCCCATGACGGCGAAGGAAAGGGGTTGCGTGCCGGCGGACGAATCGGTCATGGTGGGTTTCCGGGGGGAGGGGATGCGGGGTTTTGGTGGCGCCCCGGCCTGGGTTCCGAGCGGTCCGGTGCATCGCGCGGGCGCCGCTCGCGTCGTTGGCGCCGGGTCCATGGTAGCGCGCACGGTTGGAGTCATGCGAGCTTCAATATTTTGCAATGCGGGAGGAGATGGAGTATTGCGGGATCGTGGAATGCTGCGGTGCAAGAAATTTTCTCGATATGAGAAATAAATTACCATATGGAGAAAATTCAAATGCAAGCCATTGAATTATCGAAAGAAAATTTATGTCTTCTATAAGACATAAGAATCTCTTCAAGTCTTATAGAAGACTTAGAATCACACCACGCCAGCGCTCTGGCTCCCGTTTTTTTCAACTTCCGGAGTACACCATGCCCCAATCGCTGAATGCCCAGCTCAGCCGTGAACAACAGATCGCCGCCCTGGAGAAGGACTGGGCGCAAAACCCGCGCTGGAAGGATGTCAAGCGTGGCTACACGGCTGCCGACGTCGTGCGCCTGCGCGGCAGCCTGCAGCCCGAGCACACCCTGGCCAGGCACGGCGCCGAGAAGCTCTGGGGCCTGATCCACGGCGAAGCCAAGAAGGGCTACGTCAACGCCTTCGGCGCCATCACCGCCGGCCAGGCGATGCAGCAGGCCAAGGCCGGCCTGGAGGCCGTGTACCTGTCGGGCTGGCAGGTGGCTGCCGACGGCAACACGTCGGAGACCATGTACCCCGACCAGTCGCTGTACGCCTATGACTCGGTGCCGACCATGGTGCGCCGCATCAACAACACTTTCAAGCGCGCCGACGAGATCCAGTGGGGCCGCGGCGTGAATCCCGGCGACAAGGAGTTCGTCGACTACTTCCTGCCCATCGTGGCCGATGCCGAGGCAGGCTTCGGCGGCGTGCTCAACGCCTTCGAGCTGATGAAGAACATGATTGCCGCCGGTGCCTCGGGCGTGCACTTCGAGGACCAGCTGGCCGCCGTGAAGAAGTGCGGCCACATGGGCGGCAAGGTGCTGGTGCCGACGCAGGAGGCGGTCGAGAAGCTGATCGCCGCGCGCTTCGCCGCCGACGTGATGGGCGTTTCCACCGTCGTGCTGGCCCGCACCGACGCCGAGGCCGCCAACCTGATCACCAGTGACCACGACGCCAACGACAAGCCCTTCCTGACGGGCGAGCGCACGCAGGAGGGCTTTTTCCGCGTCAAGAACGGCCTGGAGCAATCCATCAGCCGCGGCGTGGCCTACGCACCCTATGCCGACCTGGTGTGGTGCGAGACCGGCGTGCCGGACATCGGCTTCGCGCGCGAATTCGCCCAGGCCGTGCTGGCCAGGAGCCCCGGCAAGGTGCTGGCCTACAACTGTTCGCCTTCGTTCAACTGGAAGAAGAACCTCAACGACAAGCAGATCGCGTCGTTCCAGGACGACCTGTCCGCCCTGGGCTACAAGTTCCAGTTCATCACGCTGGCCGGCATCCACAGCAACTGGTACAACACCTTCAAGCTGGCCCACGCCTACGCGCGCGGCGAGGGCATGAAGCACTACGTCGAGATGGTGCAGGAGCCCGAGTTCGCGGCGCGCGAGCAGGGCTACACCTTCGTGAGCCACCAGCAGGAAGTGGGCGCGGGCTACTTCGACGACGTGACCACGGTGATCCAGGGCGGGTCGTCGTCGGTCAAGGCGCTCACGGGTTCGACCGAAGAGCAGCAGTTCCACTGATTGCATGCACGCCCGCGGCGGCGTCTTGACCCCCCAGGCCATCCGGTGCCGCGGCGCCGGATGGCTTTTTCATGGCGCGTGCGCTTCGCGGGCCCGTCTGCCGGCCGGTGCGGCGAGGCGCGCCGCCGGACTTCAGCATCCGCCCTGGCTGCCGATAACATGGATGACATGCAGACTCAGGCGCACACCAACGACATGGCACCGCGGCGTCCGGCACCGCCGGGCTGGGGCGAGAGTTTTCGCATGCCCCTGTTCCGGCCCGGTACGCGGGTGCAGCGCGCCGGGCAGTGGGAAACGGTGGAGTACGTCAAGCTGCGGCGCCAGGAACTGATGGTGTACCTGGCCGGCCATCCCGAGCCGGTGCATTCGAGGGAACTGCACGTCGAGCCCACGGTGTTCACCACCGTGCGCGTCTGCGGCTCGTCCGATCCGGATTACGGCGCGGACGTCTGAGCCGGGCGCTGGCCCATGGCTTCGCCCATGCGCACGGGCCGTTCGGCGCGCCATTGCGGTAGCCACTGCACCGCGCCGCGCTCCGCCAGCACGATGACCGTGGAGCCGAGCTGGAATAACCCCATTTCTTCCCCCTGGCGCAGCACCACCTGGTCTGGCGCGTAGTCCCAGCGCCGCACCCTGCCGGTCCTGGGCGGGTTGACCTGGCCGTGCCAGACGGTGGCCATGCTGCCGACGATGGTGGCGCCCACCAGGACGAGCGCCATCCGGCCCAGCGGCGTATCGAAGAGGCAGACCACGCGCTCGTTGCGGGCAAAGAGCCCGGGCACGTTGCGCGCCGTCGTCGGGTTGACGGAAAACAGGCTGCCCGGCACGTGGATCATGCGCGCCAGCCGGCCGTCGCACGGCATGTGGATGCGGTGGTAGTCGCGCGGGCTCAGGTACAGCGTCGCGAACTGCCCGTTGGCGAAATGCGCGGCCAGCGCCGCGTCGCCGGCCAGCAGGGCGGTGGCGTCGTAGGCATGGCCCTTGGCCTGGAAGATGCTGTCGCCGCGGATCGCACCGAGCTGGCTGACGCAGCCGTCGACCGGGCAGACGAGGTCCGCGCGGGCCAGCGGCCGTGCGTCCGGGCGCAGCCTGCGGGTGAAGAAGGCGTTGAAGCTGGCGTAGGCCGCGGGGTCGGGCTCTGCGGCTTCGCCCATGTCCACCTGGTAGCGCCCAATGAACCAGCGGATCGTCGCGGTGGTCCAGCGTCCGGCGTGTGCGCCGGCCCAGTGTCCGGCGAGCACCGTGAGCGCCTGCTTGGGCGCGAGGTATTGCAAGGCAGTCGACAGGCGATCGGACACGGTATGGCGGTAAAAAGTGCGCAGTGTAACGGCGTGCCACGAAAAAACGCGCCGCAGTACAATACACGGTTATTTTTGCTTGCGCGGTTGGGTGCGACGCGACGTGCTGGCCAACCCATCTGGAGAAAAGCAGACCTTTTATGGCGAAGGAAGAACTCATTGAAATGCAGGGCAGCGTCACCGAGGTGCTGCCCGATTCGCGCTTTCGCGTGACGCTCGACAACGGCCACCAGCTGATCGCCTACACCGGCGGCAAGATGCGCAAGCACCACATCCGCATCCTCGCGGGGGACAAGGTGTCGCTCGAGATGTCGCCGTACGACCTGAGCAAGGGGCGCATCACGTTCCGCCACCTCGCCGGACGCGGCCCGGCTCCCGTGCGGCGCTGAGGCCAGGTTCCGGGCCTGTGCCCCGGTAGAATTTCAGGGGTCGGAGCGTAGCGCAGTCTGGTAGCGCATCTGGTTTGGGACCAGAGGGTCGGAGGTTCGAATCCTCTCGCTCCGACCACATCATGGGGCTGGCTTGCATTGCCGGCCCTTTTTCATGGGCCGGCGCCCATCGGGCAGACGGGTGAGCGAAGTGGTAGCTTCATCGGCAGGACGTTACGGGGCGCTCGACGCGCTGCGCGGCGTGGCGCTGGTGTGGATGACGCTCTACCACTTCGGCTTCGATCTGAGCCACTTCGGGTTCTGGCCGCAGGATTTCCATGCCGATCCGCTGTGGACCGTGCAGCGCACGCTGATCCTGAGCCTGTTCCTGCTGTGCGCCGGCATGGGGCAGGCGCTGGCGGGCCACCAGGGCGTGCCGTGGGCCCGTTTCGGCCGGCGCTGGGGGCAGATCGTCCTGTGCGCCTTGCTGGTCACGGCCGGGTCGGCGCTGATGTTCCCGCGCAGCTTCATTTATTTCGGCGTGCTGCACGGCATGGCGCTGATGTGGATCGTCGCGCGGCTCACGCTGGGCTGGGGCCGGTGGCTGTGGCTGGCCGGGCTGCTCGCCGTCGCGTCCCCGTGGCTGGCCCAGTGGCTGCTGGCGGGGCCGCTGGCGGCGTGGGCCGACGCGTTCAACGGCAGGCCGCTCAACTGGTTGGGCTGGATTACGCGCAAGCCGGTGACGGAGGATTACGTGCCGCTGTTCCCGTGGCTCGGCGTTTTCTGGTGGGGCGTGGCGGGCGGGCAGTGGCTGCTGGCGCAGCGCGCGCACTGGCTGGCGCGGCCGCTGCCGGGGCGCGGCGGCGCGGCGCTGGCGCTGCTCGGGCGGCACAGCCTGAGCTACTACATGCTGCACCAGCCGGTGCTGATCGGGGCCCTGCTGCTCTGGGGCCGGATCGCCGGGGCATGAAAAAACGCGGCACGGGGCCGCGTTTCGGGTGCCGGGCGGGCAGAGCGCCTATTCCACCTTGGCCTTGGCGCGCAGGTCCTGCTGGAACTGCATCAGCTTTTGCTGCTCGAGCTGCTGGCGGACCTGGTCCTTGACGTCGTCGAGCTTGGGCAGTTGCGCCTCGCGCACGTCGTCGAGGCGGATCACGTGCCAGCCGAACTGGCTTTTCACCGGCGCCGTGGTGACCTTGCCCTTCTCCAGCTTGATCATCGCTTCGGTGAATTCGGGCACGTAACTGCTCGGGTTGGCCCAGCCCAGGTCGCCGCCCTTGGCGCCCGAGCCCGGGTCCTTGGACTGCTTCTTGGCGATGTCCTCGAACTTGGCGCCCTTGGCGAGCTGCGCGATGATGGTCTTGGCCTCGTCTTCCTTCGCGACCAGGATGTGGCTGGCCTTGTATTCCTTGCCGGCGTTGGCGGCGGCGAATTTGTCGTATTCGGCCTTGATGTCGGCGTCGGTCACCGGGTTCTTCTTCTGGTAGTCGGCGAACAGCTCGCGGATCAGGAGCGTCTGGCGGGCGAGCTCCATCTGGTCCTTGTAGTCGGCGGTGTTCTCCAGGCCGCGCTTGAGCGCTTCCTGCATGAAGATTTCGCGCGCGATCACTTCTTCCTTGATCTGCGACTGCAGTTCGGGAGTGACGGGACGGCCCGAGCGCTCGATCTGCTGCTTGAGCTGTTCGGCGCGCGTCGACGGAACCGCCTTGCCGTTGACGATGGCGAGGTTTTGCGCGGCGACTGGCAGGGCGATGGCGCCCAGCACCGCGGCGGCCATCAGGCCGTTCAGGAGCTTTTTACGCATGGGAGTGGTACGTGGGGGAGGAGGAGAGAGCGGGCGGCGAGGCCCGTGGGGGAGAACTGGTCGATTCAGAGGACTTCGATCGCGATGGCGTGCGCGCCCTGCTGGATGAAGGGGCGCAGCGCATCATACACAAGCCGGTGCTGCGCCACGCGGCGCCGGCCTTCGAGGCAGGGCGCGGCGATGCGCACGCGAAAGTGCGTGCCGTAGCCGGTGCCGTTGGCGCCGGCATGGCCTTCGTGCTGCCAGCTCTCGTCGAGGACTTCGAGCCGCGTCGGCGCCAGCGCCTGGCGCAGGTGCGCGTCCATGGCCTCGGCGGTGACGGCGTTGCCGGTATCGGGCGGCGTGGCGGTGGCGGGACTCATGATTGCGCGTCCTTGGCGGTGGCGGGTGTGGCCTCGTCCTCCTGGATGAAGCGCGAGAGATAGAACGCCTGCGCGATGATGAAGACGACCATCAGGCCGAGGCTGCCGAAGAGCTTGAAGTTCACCCAGGTGTCGGTGTCGAAGGTGTAGGCGACCCAGAGGTTGATCACGCCCATGACGAGGAAGAACCCGCTCCAGCCCCAGTTCAGCCGCGTCCAGACGGGGTCGGGCAGGCTGACCTGCGCGCCCATCAGCGAGCGGATGAAATTCTTCCGGAGCAGCACCTGGCCGACGACCAGCGCGCCGCCCATCAGCCAGTAGAGCACCGTGGGCTTCCACTTGATGAAGGTCTCGCTGTGCGCCAGCAGCGTCGCGCCGCCGAACACCACGATCACGCCCAGGCTGAGCCATTGCATCGGCTCTATCCTGCCGTGGCGCACCCGCATGTAGGCGAGCTGCACGACGGTGGCGCCGATCGCCACGGCGGTGGCGGTGTAGATGTCCCAGACCTTGAAGGCGGCGAAGAACAGGATGATGGGAAAGAAGTCGATCAGCAGCTTCATGGGGAGGGGGTCGGTTCGAAGTCGAGCGAGGCGGAGTTCATGCAGTAGCGCAGGCCGGTGGGCGCCGGCCCGTCGGGGAAGACGTGGCCCAGGTGCGCGCCGCATTGTGCACACACGGTCTCGGTGCGCACCATGCCGTGGCTGCGGTCCTCGATCTCGCGGATGCTGCCGGGAATGGCCTCGGAGAAGCTCGGCCAGCCGCAGCCGGCGTCGAACTTGGTGCCCGATTCGAACAGCCTGGCGCCGCAGCAGACGCAATGGTAGCTGCCGTCGGCCCAGTGGCGTTCGTACTTGCCGGAGAACGGCCGCTCGGTGGCGGCGTGGCGCGTGACCTGCCAGGCGCCGGGCTCGGCCCCGGTCTTGGCGGCGAGCAGGGCGCGCCACTCGTCGTCGGTTTTGGCGATGGGAAACATCATGAGGAACAGCTCAATACGAGAGAAGAAGCCCAGTCGGGCGGGAAATCGGCCCAGGCCTCGTGGCCCGGGTGTTCGTCGAAGGGCCGCGCAAGCACGTGCTGCAACGCTTGGACCCCATGGAAGTCGCCAAGTTTCGCGGCGCGGATGGCCTCTTCCGCCAGGTGGTTGCGCAGCACGAACCGGGGATTGGTCTTGAGCATCAAATCGGCCGATTGCGCACGTCCAGTATGCGCGAGCAGCTCCTTGAATGATAGAAACCATGCATCGAATCCACTGCCCTGCAGGAACAGGTCGCGCACCGGCGCGAAGCGGCCGTCGGCGGCGGCGTGCGCGAGGCGGCGCCAGAAAATCGGGTAATCCACCCGCTGTTCGGCCAGCAGCTGCAGCAGGGCGGCGAGACAGGCCTCGTCGCCCTCGTGCGGCTGCACGAGGCCCAGCCTGGCGCGCATGGCGTCGAGGTAGGCGGTGTTGAAGGCCTCGGGGTAGGAGGCGATCGCCGCCTGCGCCGTCTCGGCGCTCCCGATCAGCGGCAGTAGGGCCTGCGCCAGGCAGGCCAGGTTCCAGTGGCCGACGCGCGGCTGCTGGTCGTAGGCGTAGCGGCCGAAGCGGTCGCTGTGGTTGCAGATGCGCCCCGGCTCGAAGCCGTCCATGAACTGGAACGGCCCGTAGTCGATGGTCAGCCCCAGGATGCTCATGTTGTCGGTGTTCATCACGCCGTGCATGAAGCCCGCCGCCTGCCACTGCGCGATCAGCCGGGCGGTGCGCTCGCTCACCGCGTGCAGCAATGCGGCGTAGGGGCTGCCGCCGAAGCGCGCGTCGTCCCGGCAGGCGGGGTAGTAGCGGCGGATCACGTAGTCGGCCAGCTGGCGCAGCGCGTCGGTTTGCCCGCGCCAGGCGAAGAACTCGAAGTGGCCGAAGCGGATGAAGCTGGGCGCCACGCGCGTGACCACGGCGGCGGTTTCCATGGTCTCGCGCGCCACGGGCAGCGGCGAGCCGACGATGGCCAGCGCCCGCGTGGTCGGTATGCCCAGGCCGTGCAGCGCGCCGCTGGCGAGGTATTCGCGGATCGACGAGCGCAGCACGGCGCGCCCGTCGGCGCCGCGCGACCAGGGCGTGCGCCCGCTGCCCTTGAGCTGGATCTCCTGGCCGGTGGCCGTCTCGCCCAGCAGCAGCGCGCGGCCGTCGCCCAGCTGCCCGGCCCAGACGCCGAACTGGTGCCCGCCGTAGACGCTGGCGAGCGGCTCGCTGCCCGCGATGAGGGTGTTGCCGCCGAGCGCCTGCAGCGCCTCGGGCGTGTGCAGCCACTGCCCGGGCAGGCCGAGCAGCCCGGCCACCCCGAAGTCGCGCGCCACCCAGTATGGCTGCGGCAGGGGCGCGGGTGCGAGCGCGGCGTAGAACGGCGCCCCGAGCGCGGCAAAGCCCCGGTGCCAGGCGATCGGTGCCGGTGCCTGCGTGCTGTCGGTGCTTGCCGCAGAGTCGAAGTCCATGCGGCATTGTCGGTCAGCGTGCCGCCTCGTGCCGGCGACGGGGGCTTGCTGTCTGCCGCGAGACAGGCGACGGCCGCGGATGGCCGCGAACGGCCGGGAATCTCTGCCGGGAGCGCGGCCGCTGGCGCTAACATCGGGCCGTTCGTCTTCACCACACTACAAGGAGCAAGCATGCTGGGCCAGATGCAGAACCAACCCCTGTTGATCTCGACGCTGATCGAGTTCGCCGAGCGCCACCACGGCGACGGCGAGATCGTCTCGCGCCGCGTCGAGGGCGACATCCACCGCTACACCTACCGCGACCTGGCGCGCCGCGCCAAGCAGTTGGCCAACACGCTGGAGGCCGGCGGCGCGCAGCGGGGCGACCGCATCGCCTCCATCGCCTGGAACGGCTACCGCCATATGGAGCTGTACTTCGGCGTGGCCGGCTCGGGGCGAGTGATGCACACGCTCAACCCGCGCCTGCACCCGGCGCAGCTGGCCTGGATCATCAACCACGCCGAGGACCAGGTGGTGTGCTTCGACATGAGCTTCCTGCCGCTGGTGCAGGCGGTGCATGCCAAGTGCCCGACGGTCAAGACCTGGGTGGCGCTGTGCGACGCTGGCAAGCTGCCGGCCGACTCCGGCATCCCCGGCCTGGTGGGCTACGAGGCGTGGATCGGCCAGGCCTCCGACCAGTACACCTGGCCGCAGCTCGACGAGAACACCGCCGCGGGCCTGTGCTACACCAGCGGCACCACGGGCGACCCCAAGGGCGCCCTGTACAGCCACCGCTCGACCGTGCTGCACGCCTACGGCGGCGCACTGCCCGACGCGATGAACCTGTCGGCGCGCGACTCGATGATGCCGGTGGTGCCGATGTTCCACGTCAACGCCTGGGGCCTGCCCTACGCGTCGGCGCTGACCGGCTGCAAGGTGGTGTTCCCCGGCCCGGCGATGGACGGCAAGTCGATCTACGAACTGATGGAGTCCGAGGGGGTCACGTTCGCCGCCGGCGTGCCGACGATCTGGCAGATGCTGCTCACGCACATGCAGACGGGCGGGCTCAAGTTCTCCACCCTCAAGCGCACGGTGATCGGCGGCTCGGCCTGCCCGCCCGCGATGATCGACACCTTCCGCGAGCAGTACGGCGTGGACGTGCTGCACGCCTGGGGCATGACCGAGACCAGCCCACTGGGCACGGTGTGCACGCTCAAGAACAAGCACCTGAAGCTGCCGGCCGCCGAGCAGCTGCACATCCGCACCAAGCAGGGCCGGGCGATCTTCGGCGTGGACATGAAGATCGTCGGCGACGACGGCGCCGAGCAGCCCTGGGACGGCAAGACCTATGGCGACCTGTACGTGCGCGGCCCGTGGATCATGGACAGCTACTTCAAGGGCCAGTGCCCGCTGGTCAAGGACGCGCAGGGCCACGGCTGGTTCCCCACCGGCGACGTGGCGACGATCGATGCCGACGGCTTCATGCAGATCACCGACCGCAGCAAGGACGTGATCAAGTCCGGCGGCGAGTGGATCAGCTCGATCGACATCGAGAACATCGCCATGGCGCACCCGGCGGTGGCCATGGCCGCCTGCATCGGCATGCCGCACCCCAAGTGGGACGAGCGCCCCATCATCGCGGTGGTCAGGAAGCCCGGCGCCGAGGCGACGCGCGACGAACTGCTCAAGTTCTACGAGGGCAAGATCGCCAAGTGGCAGATCCCGGACGACGTGGTGTTCGTCGAGGCCATCCCGCTGGGCGCCACCGGCAAGATGCAGAAGAGCAAGCTGCGCGAAGAGCTCAAGGACTACAAGCTGCCCGGGCTCTGATCCGCGCCGGTCGCCCGCCGGTCCAGTCGTGCAGGCGACTGGATCGGTGCGACACTGGGGCAAACCCTCAGGGCGCAATCGGATGTGTCTAGTAGGCTATCGGGCCATGCCCATTTCCACAGGAGACTTCATGCAATTCACTATCAAAACGATTGCTGCTTGCGCAGCCCTGGCTTGCGCTGGAGGCGTTTTTGCCCAAAGCGGCCAGACGGTCAAGATCGCCATGATCGAGGGCCTTTCGGGCCCGATGGGCAACGTCGGCACCAACCAGTTCAAGAGCTGGCAGTACGTGGCCGCGCACCTCAATGCCAAGGAAAACCCGGCCGGCGTCAAGTTCGAGATCGTGCCGATGGACAGCAAGAGCTCGCCGCAGGAGGCGCTGAACCTGCTCAAGGCCGCGGTAGACCAGGGCATCCACTACGTCGCGCAGGGCAACGGCTCCAACGTCGCGCTGCCGCTGGCCGACGCGGTGGCCAAGAGCAACGAGCGCAACCCCGGCAAGGAAGTCATCTACATGAACTACGCGGCGGTCGATCCGGCATCGACCAACGAGAAGTGCAACTACTGGCACTTCCGCTTCGACGCCGACACGTCGATGAAGATGGCCGCGCTCACCAGCTTCATGAAGGACCAGGGCAACGTCCACAAGGTCTACCTGGTCAACCAGAACTACTCGCACGGCCACCAGGTCGCCAAGTACTTCAAGGAGGGGATCGAGCGCAACCGCCCGGACGTGAAGGTCGTCGGCGAGGACTACGTGGCGCTCGGCCAGGTCAAGGACTTCGCGCCCTACGTCGCCAAGATCAAGGCCGCGGGCGCCGACACGCTGGTGACCGGCAGCTGGGGCCAGGACTTCACCCTGCTGGTGAAGGCCATGAACGACGCCGGCCTGAACATCCCGATCTACGCCTACTACGCGGGCGTCTCGGGCACGCCGACGGCGCTGGCCCAGGGCAAGATCGCCGAGGTCTACCAGATCGCCTACAACCACTCCAACTATCCCGGCCGCATGGGCGAGCTGATGAAGGGCTTCAAGGCGCAGTACAACGACGACTTCTACACCTTCTCGGTCTACAACGCGCTGGTGGCCATCTCTGACGCGATGGCCAAGGCCAAGTCCACCGACCCGGTCAAGGTGGCCGCGGCGCTGGAGGGGCTGCGCTTCGAGGGCTTCAACGGCGAGTCGCAGATGCGCGCCACCGACCACCAGAGCCAGCTCGGCATGTGGATCTCCAAGTGGCAGAAGGTCGATGCCAAGAACAGCTACAGCGTGGAGAACACCGGCTACACCTTCGCGCCGGTCAAGTACCTGGAGCCCTACATCGCCAGCACGCCCACGAGCTGCCAGATGAAGCGGCCGGGCAAGTAAGCACCTGACAGGGACGCCGGCGGACGACGCGGGTCGCCAGCCGGCGTTGCTTTTCGCTTCGTCGTCGCGCGCTGGGGGAAGGGCGGATGGAATTCTTCGCGATCTCGCTGCTCAATGGCCTGAGCTTCGGGCTGCTGCTGTTCATGCTCAGCTCGGGCCTCACGCTCATCTTCAGCATGATGGGCGTGCTCAATTTCGCCCATGCCAGCTTCTACATGCTGGGCGCCTATTTCGCGTTTACGCTCTCGGGGCAGATCGGCTACTGGCCGGCGCTGTTCATCGCGCCGGTCCTGGTAGGCCTGATCGGCGCGGCGTTCGAGCAGCTTTGCCTGCGCCGGGTGCACAAGTACGGCCACGTGCCGGAACTCCTGATCACGTTCGGCCTGTCGTACCTGGTGCTCGAGGTGGTGCAGCTGGTCTGGGGCCGCAACGTCGTGCCCTACGGGCTGCCCGAGCAGCTGCAGGGGCCGCTGTTCACGCTCTACGGCACGCAGTTCCCGCGGTCGCGCGCCTTCGTCATGCTGGTGGCGGTGCTGATGCTGGGCGCGATCTGGCTGGTGCTGACGCGCACGCGCATCGGCCTGGTGATCCAGGCGGCGCTCACGCACCCGGACACGGTGCAGGCGCTGGGCCACAACGTGCCGCGCGTCTTCATGCTGGTGTTCGGCGGCGGCGCGGCGCTGGCGGGCCTGGCGGGCGTGGTGGCGGGCAACACCTACGTCACCGAGCCCGCGATGGCGTATGCGGTGGGCACCATCATCTTCGTGGTGGTGGTCGTGGGCGGCATGGGGTCGCTGGCGGGGGCCTTCCTCGCGTCGCTGCTGATCGGCGTGGTGCAGACCTTCGCGGTGGCGATCGACGCCTCGCTGGCCGACCTGCTGCGCCTGGCGGGCGTGCAGGTGGCCGCCGGCCATCCCATGGAGCAGGCGCTGCGCCTGACGGTCTCGCAGATCGCGCCCATGCTGCCCTACCTGTTCATGGTGCTGATCCTGATTTTCCGCCCGCGCGGCCTGATGGGAACGCGGGAAGACTGAGATGAACGCCTCCACCGCATCGACTCCTTCGCGCCGCCGCTGGCTCACCTGGGGCGGTTTCGCCGTGGCGCTGATCGTGGCGCCGCTGCTGTTCCGCAGCAGCCTGGCGCTGAACATGCTCTCGCAGATGGGCTACCTCATCATCATCTGCCTGTCCTACAACATGCTGCTGGGCCAGGGCGGCATGCTCAGCTTCGGCCACGCGGTGTTCACCGGCATGGGCGGCTACGCGGCCGTGGTGGCGATCAGCCATGCGCAGGACGGCGGCGCCGCGTTCCCGCTGGCGCTGATGCCGCTGGTCGGCGGGCTCGCGGGGGCCCTGGTGGCCGTTCCGCTGGGCTACGTATCGACCAAGAAGGCGGGCACCACGTTCGCCATGATCTCGCTCGGCATCGGCGAGCTGGTGGTGGCCTTCGCCATCATGCTGCCCGACCTGTTCGGCGGCGACGGCGGCATTTCGATCAACCGCACCTACGGCAAGCCGTTCGCCGGCCTCACCTTCGGCCCGCAGATCCAGCTCTACTACCTGATAGCGGCCTGGTGCTTCGTCTGCACCGCGCTGATGTACGCGTTCACCGCGACGCCGCTGGGGCGCATGCTCAACGCGGTGCGCGACAACCCCGAGCGCGCGCAGTTCGTCGGCTACGACACCCAGCTCGTGCGCTGGTACAGCTTCATCATCGCGGGCTTCTTCGCGGGCGTGGGCGGCGCGCTGGGCACGATCAACTTCGAGATCTTCAACGCCGCCGACTCGTTGAGCGGCATGCGCTCGGGCGCCTACCTGCTGTTCACCTTCCTGGGCGGCGTGGGCTTCTTCTTCGGGCCGATGATCGGCGCGGTGCTGATGGTGCTGGCCTCGGTGCTGCTGTCGGAGCTGACGGCCGCCTGGCTGCTGTACCTGGGCCTGGTCTTCGTGCTGATGATCATGTACGCGCCGGGCGGCGTGGCCAGCCTCATCATGATGAACGTGCAGATGGCGCGCGCGGGCAAGCTGCGGCGCTTCGCCGGGCTCTACGGGGCGCTCGTCGGCGCCTGCGTGCTGCTGCTGCTGGGCGCCTCGCTGCTCATCGAGATGATCTACCACATGCAGCTCAACGCGGCGCTGGGCTCCGGGGTGAAGTACCTCGGAATGCAGTTCGACGCCTCGCGCCTCGCGCCCTGGCTCGGCGCGGGCGCGGTGGCCATCGCCGGCCTGTTCGCCGTGCACCGGGTGGGACGGCGCTTCGCGCTGGCCTGGGGCAAGGCGCAGGAGGAAATCGAGGCCGGGATGCGGCGCAGGGAGCAGGCGGCATGAGTCCCCGCCCGGCCGCTCCGAAGGGGGCCCGCACCGCAGTGCGAAGCACGGAGGTTGTCCAATGAGCGTTGCACTCGAGCTCAAGGACCTGCGCAAGAACTTCGGCCGGACGGAGATCATCCGCGGCGCCAACCTGGCCGTGCAGGCGGGCGAGCGCGTGGCCATCATCGGGCCCAACGGCGCGGGCAAGTCGACGCTGTTCAACCTGATCAGCGGCCGGCTCGAGCCCACGAGCGGCGAGGTGCACCTGAACGGCGCGCGCATCGACGGCAAGAAGCCGTTCGAGATCAACCGCATGGGGCTGTCGCGCAGCTTCCAGATCACCAACATCTTCCCCAGGCTCAGCGTGTTCGAGAACCTGCGCTGCGCGGTGCTCTGGAGCCTGGGCTACCGCTACACCTTCCTGCGCTTCCTCTCGGGCCTGCACGACGCCAACGCGCGCGCCGAGGAACTGCTCGCGCAGGTGGGGCTGGCGGCCAAGCGCGACGTGCAGGCGGTCAACCTGACCTACGCCGAGCAGCGGGCGCTGGAGATCGGCATCACGATCGCCGGCGGCGCCAGCGTGATCCTGCTCGACGAGCCCACGGCGGGCATGAGCACGACCGAGACCGCGCGCTTCATCGAGCTGATCCGCCAGGTGACCGAGGGCAAGACGCTGCTCACGGTGGAGCACGACATGGGCGTGGTGTTCGGCCTGGCCGACAAGATCGCCGTGGTGGTGTACGGCGAGGTGATCGCGTTCGACACGCCCGAGGCGATACGCGCCAACGCCCGCGTGCAGGAAGCCTACCTCGGCTCGCCCGTGGCCGAGGCGCAGGGAGGAGCCCATTGATGCTCGACGTCGGAGACCTGCACGCCTGGTACGGCAAGAGCCACGTGCTGCACGGGGTGAACTTCGCGGTGCGCCCGGGCGAGATCGTTGCGCTGCTCGGGCGCAACGGCTCGGGGCGCTCGACCTGCGCCAAGGCCATCATGGGCATGGTGCATGCCGAAGGGGTGGTGCGCTTCAAGGACCAGCCGCTGCTGGGCCGCAAGCCCTTCGAGATCGCGCACCTGGGGCTGGGCTACGTGCCCGAGAGCCGCGACGTGTTCCCGCGCCTGACGGTGCAGCAGAACCTGCTGCTGGGCCAGAAGGGCAGCGGGCGCGGCAGCCGCTGGAGCTTCGACGACATGTACGCCATGTTCCCGCGCCTGAAGGAGCGCTGCAGCGTCGAGGCCGGGCTGCTCTCGGGCGGCGAGCAGCAGATGCTCACGCTGTGCCGCACCCTGATGGGCGACCCCGATCTGATCATCATCGACGAGCCGACCGAGGGCCTGGCGCCCAAGATCGTCGAGCAGGTGGGGCAGTACCTGCTGCGCCTGAAGGAGCGCGGCATCGCGGTGCTGCTGATCGAGCAGAAGCTCACCATCGCTATGGACATCTCCGACCGCGTGCTCGTCATGGGCCACGGCAACATCGTCTTCGAAGGCACGCCCGATGCCTTGCGCGCCAATGCGCAGGTGCGCAAGGAGTGGCTGGAAGTTTGAGCCAAATACGGCCCTAGCGCTTGACTGGCAAGCGCTGGCAGCTATCAATTTGATTAACAATTTGCTTTCTTGTCTCTCGCGGGACAAACTGCAGCGCGGCAGGCGCTTAGACTCCATAAAAAGCACGATCGTACTTTTTTACACTTCACCAAGGAAGACAGCATGACGGCAAGCTATTCCGTGCACGGCGATGTGGCCGTGATCACGCTCGACAACCCCCCGGTCAACGGCCTGGGCCTGGCCGCGCGCCAAGGCATCGTCGCCGGGCTGGAGCAGGCGCAGGCGGATGCGGCCGTCAAGGCCATCGTGCTGACCGGCGCGGGCAAGGCTTTTTCCGGCGGCGCGGACATCAAGGAGTTCGGCACGCCCAAGGCGCTGCAGGATCCGAACCTGCTGTCGGTCATCAGCGCGCTGGAGCAGTCCACCAAGCCGGTCGTCGCCGCCGTGCACAGCGTGGCCATGGGCGGCGGGCTGGAGCTGTCGCTCGGCTGCCACTACCGCATCGCGGCGCCGGGCGCCAAGATCGCGCTGCCCGAGGTCAAGCTGGGGCTGATCCCCGGCGCGGGCGGCACGCAGCGCCTGCCGCGCGTGCTCGGCGTGGAGGCGGCGCTCAACATGATCGTCAGCGGCGAGCCGGTCAACAGCGAGATGCTGGCGGCCCTGCCGGGGCAGAAGCTGTTCGACAGGATGGCCGCGTCGCCCGCATCGCTGATGGACGAGGCGCTGGCCTTCGCCCGCAGCGTGGCCGATGCGCGGCCGCTGCCGCTGGTGCGCGACCTGCCGGCCAGGCACCCGCAGGGCGACGCCTACTTCCAGTTCGCGCGCAACATGGTCAAGGGCATGGCGAAGAACTTCCCCGCGCCGGCGATCTGCGTCGACGCGGTGGAAGCGGCGACCCGGAAGAAGTTCGCCGACGGCATGGCCTACGAGCGCCAGCACTTCATCAACCTGATGTGGACCAGCGAGTCGCGCGCGCTGCGCCACCTGTTCACCGCCGAGCGCGCGGCCAGCAAGATTCCCGACGTGCCGTCCGACACGCCGCTGCGCGAGATCAGGAAGGTGGCCGTGATCGGCGCGGGCACCATGGGCGGCGGCATCGCGATGAACTTCCTCAACGCCGGCATCCCGGTGACCATGCTGGAGATGAAGCCCGAGGCGCTCGAGCGCGGCGTGGGCGTGATGCGCAAGAACTACGAGGCGCAGGTGGCCAAGAAAAAGCTCAAGGCCGACAAATACGAGCAGCGCATGGCCCTGCTCTCGACCACGCTGAGCTACGGCGACCTGAAGGACGCCGACCTGATCATCGAGGCGGTGTTCGAAGAGATCGGCGTGAAGGAGGCGGTGTTCAAGCAGCTCGACGCGGTGGCCAAGCCCGGCGCCATCCTGGCCTCCAACACCTCGACGCTGGACGTGAACAAGATCGCCGCCTTCACCGGACGTCCGCAGGACGTGGTCGGCATGCACTTCTTCAGCCCGGCCAACGTGATGAAGCTGCTGGAGGTGGTGCGCGGCGAGAAGACCGCCAAGGACGTGCTCGCCACCGTCATGGCCGTGGCCAGGAAGATCCGCAAGACGGCGGTGGTCGCCGGCGTGTGCGACGGCTTCATCGGCAACCGCATGATCGAGCAGTACGGCCGCCAGGGCGGCTTCCTGCTCGACGAAGGCTGCACGCCGCAGCAGGTGGACAAGGCGGTCGAGAAGTTCGGCGTCGCCATGGGCCCGTTCCGCATGGGCGACCTGGCGGGCAACGACATCGGCTGGGCCATCCGCAAGCGCCGCTACGTCGAGAAGCCCGGCATGAAATACAGCAAGACCGCGGACCTGCTGTGCGAGCGCGGGCGCTTCGGCCAGAAGGTGGGCAAGGGCTGGTACGACTACCTGCCCGGCAAGCGCGACGCCATTCCCAACGCCGAGGTGGTGGCCATGATCGAGGAGCACCGCAAGGCGCTGGGCATCGCGCCGCGCAAGATTTCGGACGAGGAAATCGTCCAGCGCCTGGTGTTCTCGCTGGTCAACGAGGCCGCGCACATCCTGGAGGAGGGCATCGCCAACAAGGCCAGCGACATCGACGTGGTCTACATCTTCGGCTACGGCTTCCCGGTGTTCCGCGGCGGGCCGCTGCAGTACGCCGACGAATTCGGCCTGTTCAACGTGGTGCAGGCCATGCAGCGCTTCGCGCGCAACCCGCTGGACGACGCCGCCTTCTGGCAACCCGCGCCGCTGCTCGCCCGGCTGGTCGCCGAGGGCAAGACCTTCAATTGAGGTGGCGCCGTGACCCCGCTGCGTTTCGATGGCGGCGCCTGGCGCCGTGGCGGGCTCCCGCCGCTTCGCCATTGAAGCCGCGCGGCGGCGACGTCATTTTGTCATTCATATCGCACTCAAACCATTGACTGGCAAGCGCCAGAAGCTATCGAATCAGGAGAAAACAATGACTTCCGCTCTCATCGTATCCACCGCCCGCACGCCGCTCGCCAAGAGCTGGAAGGGCTCGTTCAACATGACCCACGGCGCCACGCTCGGCGGCCACGCGGTGCGCGCCGCCGTCGAGCGCGCGGGCATCGCGGCCGCCGAGGTCGAGGACGTCATCATGGGCTGCGCCAACCCCGAGGGCGCCACCGGCATGAACATCGCGCGCCAGATCGCGCTCATGGCCGACCTGCCGGTGAGCGCCTCGGGCATGACGGTGAACCGCTTCTGCTCCTCGGGCCTGCAGACCATCGCGCTGGCCAGCCAGCGCGTCATCGCGGGCGAGGGCGAGGTGTACGTGGCCGGCGGCGTCGAAAGCATCTCCTGCGTGCAGCAGGAGATGAACATGCACATGGCGTTCGATCCGGCGCTGCAGAAGAAGAAGCCCGAGATCTACTGGAGCATGCTGCAGACCGCCGAACAGGTGGCCCAGCGCTACCGCATCGGCCGCGACGCGATGGACGAATACGGCGCGGCGAGCCAGCAAAAGGCCTGCGCGGCGCAGGCGGCGGGCCTGTTCGAGGCCGAGATCGCCCCCATCACCGTGACCGCCGGCATCGCCGACAAGACGCTGGGGCTCATCACCAGGCAGGTCACGGTGAGCAAGGACGAAGGCCTGCGCGAGGGCACGACGAAAGAGGGCATCAGCGGCATCAAGCCGGCGCTGCCCGGCGGCCTCGTCTCGGCGGGCAACGCCAGCCAGTTCAGCGACGGAGCGGGCGCCTGCGTGGTGGTGAGCGAAGACTACGCCAGCCGCAAGGGCCTGAAGCCGCTCGGGCGCTTCCTCGGCTTCGCGGTGGCCGGCTGCGAGCCCGACGAGATGGGCATAGGCCCGGTGTTCGCCGTGCCCAAGGTGCTCAAGAAGCTGGGCCTGAAGGTCCAGGATATCGACCTGTGGGAGCTCAACGAAGCCTTCGCGGTGCAGGTGATCTACTGCCGCGACAAGCTCGGCATCCCGGCCGAGCGGCTCAACGTCAACGGCGGCGCGATCGCCGTCGGCCACCCCTACGGCGTGACCGGCCAGCGCCTCACGGGCCATGCGCTCATCGAGGGCAAGCGCCGCGGGGCAAAAAAAGTGTGCATCACCATGTGCATCGGCGGCGGCATGGGCGCGGCCGGGGTCTTCGAGGTACTGTGAGCGCGGCCTGCCGGCTGCAATCGGACAAAACCCTACCGGCCATGCCGCCGCAGGGTTGACGCACAATGGCCGCCGGTTCGGGTGGCCGCCGGTTCGGGCGGCGGCCCGCGTTTCTTCACCTTGTCGACGGCGAGCATCCATGCCAGGCCTGACCCCAGCAAGCGCCATCCCGCAAGCCATCACCGTGCACGAGCAGTCGCGCGTGCTCGAAGTGGCGTTCTCCGACGGCGCGCGGTTCCGCATTCCGTTCGAATTGATGCGCGTGTACTCCCCTTCGGCCGAGGTCAGCGGCCACGGGCCGGGCCAGGAGGTGCTGCAGACCGGCAAGCGCCAGGTCACCGTGACCGAGATCGAGCCCATGGGCAATTACGCGGTGCGCCCCACGTTTTCCGACGGGCACAACAGCGGCATCTTCACCTGGAGCTATCTCTACCACCTCGGGGCCGACCAGGAATCCCTGTGGGCGGGTTACCTCGGGCGCCTCGAAGCCGCCGGCGCCGACCGGGATGCGCCGATGGTGCGCAAGGCGACCACCGTCACCAAGAAAAAGAGCCATGGGGATGGGGGCTGCGGTGAGGACGGCTGCAGCTGCGGGGGGTGAGGCGCGCGTTTCGGCAAAATAGCGACAGATACCCGATGGATTTCGGAGGGTGATGGAGCGGGGGTGTGCGGCGTGGCCTAGCATCGCGCCATGAGCACCACCCATTTCGGTTTCCAGACGGTCGATGAGCGCGAAAAGGCGTCGCGCGTGCGCGGCGTGTTCGACTCGGTGGCGCCGCGCTACGACCTGATGAACGACCTGATGTCCGGCGGCCTGCACCGGCTCTGGAAGGCGTACACCGTCATGGTCGCCAACCTGCGCGAGGGCGACCAGGTGCTCGACATCGCGGGCGGCACGGGCGACCTGGCCCTGGCGTTCTCCCGGAAGGTCGGCCTGACCGGCAGCGTGGTGCACACCGACATCAACGAGGCCATGCTGCGCGCCGGGCGCGACCGGCTGACCGACAAGGGGGTCGTGCTGCCCACGCTGGTGTGCGACGCCGAGCGGCTGCCGTTCCCCGACGGGCACTTCGACCTGGTGAGCGTCGCCTTCGGCCTGCGCAACATGACGCACAAGGACAAGGCCATCGCCGAGATGGCGCGCGTGCTCAAGGATCGGGGGCGGCTGCTCGTGCTCGAATTCTCCAAGGTGGCCGCGCCGCTGAAAAAAGCGTACGACGTGTATTCCTTTCAGGTGCTGCCGCGTTTGGGAAAGTGGGTCGCCGGTGATGCGGAAAGTTACCGATATCTGGCCGAATCGATACGCATGCATCCGGACCAAGAGGAACTTAAGGCGCTGATGCAACACAATGGTTTGGGGCATGTGGATTACCACAACATGACGGGTGGCGTGGTGGCCCTGCATGTCGGTGTGAAGTGCTGATGGGGTGTGTCGGGCAATTCCGAATCTTGAACAGTGAGAAAAGAGGCATGAAAAAATTCTGGTCCGTGGTAGGGATGACGTTGCTGATGCTGGTGTATGCCGACGCGGAGGCGGCGCGGCTCGGCGGCGGCCGCTCGATGGGCAGGCAGTCGTCCAACGTGACGCAGCGCGAGGCGGTGCGCGCGCCGGCCGCAAGCCCCAACCAGGGGCAGAACGCGGCCAACAGTGCCAATGCCTCCAAGGCGGCGAACGCACCCGGTGCGGCCGCCGCCGCGCAGCGCAAGCCGTGGGCGGGGCTGCTCGGCGGCCTGGCGGCCGGTCTCGGCCTGGCCTGGCTTGCCAGTGCGCTGGGCCTGGGGGCCGAGTTCGGCCAGTTCTTGCTGATCGCGCTGCTGGTGCTCGTGGGTATCGCCGCGGTGCGGTGGCTGATGCGGCCGCGTACGGCCACGTCTTCACTCGCTTTCCAGGGCGCCGGCGCCGCTTCCGCGGCGTCGGACAGCCGTATGCCGCGCGAATACAACCCGGCCAAGGTCGGCAACGACGCGTCGGCCAGGCCCTGGGAGCACAGCGGCATGGCGGCGTTCGACGCGGCGCCTGCGGGCGGCGTGGCGATCGGTTCGGCGCTGTCCGGGTCGCAGAACTGGGGCGTGCCCGATGGCTTCGACGCGGCGGGCTTCCTGCAGGCGGCCAAGCGCAATTTCATGACGCTGCAGACGGCGTGGGACCGCAGCGATGTCGCGACGCTGCGCTCGATGATGACCGACAGCATGCTGGAGGAAGTGCGGGGGCAGCTCAAGGACCGCGAGCAGCAGCGCGGCGCGGGCGAACCCAACCAGACCGACGTGCTGATGCTCGAGGCACAGCTGCTCGGCATCGAGGAGCTGGCGGGCGAGTACCTGGCGAGCGTCGAGTTCTCGGGCATGATCCGCGAGGAGGTCTCGGCCGGGCCCAGCCCGTTCCGGGAGGTCTGGAACATGACCAAGCCCAAGGACGGCAAGAGCGGCTGGCTCGTGACGGGGCTGCAGGCGCTGCAATAAAACTCGCCGGCCGCGGGCCCGGCCCGCATTCGGGGAATAATCGGGGACCATGATGCATCGGTCCCCTTTTTCTTTCGCCCACGGCCTTCTGGAGCGCCTGCCCGAGCCGCCCGTCTGGCTGGTGCATGGCATGCAGCACCGCCTCGTGCTGCTGCTCAACCACGTGCTGACGCAGGAACCGCAGGCGATGGACCGCCTGGCGCGCCAGGCCGGGCGCGTGGCGCGCGTGCAGTGGCGCGGCTTTCATGTGGCGTTGACGGCCACCCCCGCCGGATTGCTCGATCTGGCCGCGCCGGGGAGGCAGGCCGATCTGCGGGTGGAACTGATGCAGGGCTCCGCGCTGGCGCTGGCGCGGGACGCGCTGCAGGGCCGCAAGCCGGCCGTGCGCATCGAGGGCGACGTGGAGCTCGCCAGTGACATCCACTGGCTGGCCGAGAACGTGCGCTGGGACGTCGAGGACGACCTGGCGCGGCTCGTGGGAGACGTTCCGGCGCATGCCGTGGCGGCCGCGGCGCGGCGGGTGCTGCTGGCGCTGCGCGGCTTCGTCGCGGGACGGCGTCCTGCAGCGGCGCCGGTGGCTGGCGGCGACGCGGCGCCATGAAGCGTTTCCTGCGGGGGGTCACCATCGTCTGGGTGGCACTGCGCCACGGGCTGGACGAGCTGGTGCTCTCGGGCTCTTCGCGCCCCGGGTTGCGCCTGCTCGCGCGCCTCGTGACCGTGGGGCGGCGGCTCGACGCACCGCGCGGCCAGCGCCTGCGCGAGGCGCTGGAGCAGCTGGGACCGATCTTCGTCAAGTTCGGCCAGGTGCTGTCGACCCGGCGCGACCTGATGCCGCCCGATATCGCCGACGAGCTAGCGCTGCTGCAGGACCGCGTGCCGCCGTTCGATTCCGCCGTCGCGATCGCGACGATAGAGCGCTCGTTCCGCAAGCCGCTCGACGAAATCTTCGTCTCGTTCGACCGCACGCCGGTGGCCAGCGCCTCGATCGCGCAGGTGCACTTCGCGGTGCTGCGCGACCGCGAGGGGCGCGAGCGCGACGTGGCCGTCAAGGTGCTGCGCCCGGGCATGCTCGACGCCATCGAGAAAGACCTGGCGCTGATGCGCATGGCGGCGGGTTGGGTCAGCCGCCTCTCGGCCGACGGCCGGCGCCTGAAGCCGCGCGAGGTGGTGCGTGAGTTCGACAACTACCTGCACGACGAGCTCGACCTGGTGCGCGAGGCCGCCAACGCCGCGCAGCTGCGGCGCAACATGGCGGGGCTCAACCTGGTGCTGATCCCCGAGGTGTTCTGGGATTTCTGCCACAGCGACGTGCTGGTGATGGAGCGCATGCGGGGCGTGCCGATCAGCCAGGTCGAGACCCTGCGCGAGGCTGGGGTGGACATCCCCAGGCTGGCGCGCGACGGCGTCACGATCTTCTTCACCCAGGTGTTTCGCGACGGCTTCTTTCACGCCGACATGCACCCGGGCAACATCATGGTCAGCACCGAGCCCGGCACCTTCGGGCGCTACATCTCGCTCGATTTCGGCATCGTCGGCTCGCTCACGGCGGTGGACAAGGAGTACCTGGCGCAGAACTTCACCGCGTTCTTCCGGCGCGACTACAAGCGCGTGGCCGAGCTGCACATCGAAAGCGGCTGGGTGCCGCGGGGCACGCGTGTGAACGAGCTCGAGGGCGCGATCCGCGCGGTCTGCGAGCCGTACTTCGACCGGCCGCTCAAGGAAATCTCGCTCGGCATGGTGCTGCTGCGGCTGTTCCAGACCTCGCGGCGCTTCCAGGTGGAAATCCAGCCGCAGCTGGTGCTGCTGCAGAAGACGCTGCTCAACATCGAGGGGCTGGGGCGCCAGCTCGACCCCGAGCTGGACCTGTGGAGCACGGCCAAGCCCTTCCTTGAAAAGTGGATGCTCGACCAGGTCGGCCCCCGGCGCCTGTGGCGCGAGCTGCGCGCCGAGGCGCCGCACTACGCCAAGATGCTGCCGGAGCTGCCGCGGCTGCTGCACGGCTACCTGAACCAGGTTCCGCGCGGCGAGCCGCAGGAGCTCAAGCAGCTGCTGGCCGAGCAGAAGCGCACCAACCGCCTGCTGCAGGGCCTGCTGTACTCGGGGCTGGGTTTCGTGCTCGGGCTGATCGTGGTGCAGGTCATCCTCCGCATCGGGGTGTTGTAAATACCGCGCATCGCCGCGCGGGCGTGCCGGTGCCGGGCCCGCTTGCCCAGATAATGCGCGTCGCCTTTCTTTGACCCCCTGAGCGGAGCGGCCATATGCTGGTGACCTTCATCGTCCTGTACCTGGTGGCGTCGATCGCCATCGGCCTGCTGGCCGCGCGGCGCGTGCACAACACCGCGGACTACGCGGTGGCGGGGCGCAGCCTGCCGCTGGCGGTGGTCGTCGCCACCACCTTCGCCACCTGGTTCGGCTCCGAGACCGTGCTGGGCGCTCCGGCGCAGTTCGTCAAGGAGGGGCTGCACGGCACGGTGGAAGACCCGTTCGGCGCCGGCCTGTGCCTGGTGCTGGTGGGCCTGTTCTTCGCGCGCAAGCTCTACGCGATGAACATCATCACCATCGGCGACTACTACCGCCGCCGCTTCGGCCGGGTGGTGGAGGTGCTGTGCTCGCTCATCATCATTCTGAGCTACCTGGGCTGGGTCGGCGCGCAGATCACCGCGCTCGGGCTGGTGTTCAACATCCTGAGCGATGGCGCGATCACCCTGTCCTGGGGCATGGTGATCGGCACGCTCATCGTGCTCGTCTATACCCTGTACGGCGGCATGTGGTCGGTCGCGCTGACGGATTTCGTGCAGATGATCGTGATCGTCGCCGGGCTGCTGGCGATCGCCTGGTACGCGGCGGACATCGCGGGGGGCGCGGGCCGCGTGGTGGCGTATGCCGCGGGCGAAGGCAAGCTGCGCTTCCTGCCCACGGGCGGCGCGAAGGAGTGGACCTTCTTCCTTGCCGCCGCGATCACCATGATGCTCGGCTCGATCCCGCAGCAGGACGTGTTCCAGCGCGTGATGTCGTCCAACAGCAGCAACACCGCCCAGAACGGCCCGGTGATCGGGGGCCTGCTGTACATCGCGTTCGCCTTCGTGCCGATGTTCGTCGTGATGGCGGCGCTGCTGGTGCTGCCGGGCACCGCCGGTCTGCTGGAGGACGATCCGCAGAAGGTGCTGCCGACGCTGGTGATGACGCACATGCCGGTGGCGCTGCAGGTGGCGTTCTTCGGCGCGCTGCTCTCGGCCATCATGTCCACCGCCTCGGCCACGCTGCTGGCGCCGTCCACCACCTTCGTCGAGAACATCCTGCGCAACCTCAAGCCCGGCATGAGCGACGAGGAAACGCTCAAGGCGATGCGCGTGAGCGTGCTGGTGTTCACCTTCTGCGTGCTGGTCTACTCGATCACGATGGAGGGCTCGTCGATCTACGAGCTGGTCTCCGGCGCCTACCAGGTGCCGCTGGTGGGGGCTTTCGTGCCGCTGCTGATGGGCGTGTACTGGAAGCGCGCGACCACGCAGGGCGCGCTGCTGGCGGTGGTGATGGGCGTGGGCGTGTGGCTCTGGTTCGTCGCCAGCCCCGTGCTCAACCAGGCCTTTCCGCAGCAGCTCGCGGGGCTGATCGCGGCGTTCGCCGGGATGATCGGCGGCTCGCTGCTGCCGCAGTTCCTTGCCGACCAGAAGGGCCGCACCCACCACTACGAGACCGTGCCGCTGCAGGGCTGATGCGGCCTCGCGCCCTGTTCCCCGGTGCGCGAAGGCGCGGCTCCGCGTGCGGGCATCCGCGGGGCGGCACCCGGAGCGGCTCCCTATAATCACAGGCTTCGCGAAATTTTGCCTGCCGATCCAGATGCCCATCTACGCCTATCGCTGCAGCTCCTGCGGCCACGCCAGGGACGTGTTGCAGAAGATGTCCGACGCACCGCTCGCGCTGTGCCCCGCTTGCGGGGCACAGACGTTTTCCAAGCAGCTCACGGCGGCGGGCTTCCAGCTCAAGGGCACGGGCTGGTACGCCACCGACTTCAGCGGCCGCAAGACCGGCGCACCGGCCGAGGCAGCCGGCAAGACCGGGAGCGGCGCCGCTGCCGGCCCGGCGCCGGAAGCTACCAAAACAGAAGCGCCCGGCGCTGGCGCGGTAAGCGCTCCGGCCACTTCAGAGGCATGAGGCAGGCGTTCTGATGGTTGCATTGCGCAAATGGCTGTTCAGCGGCCTGCTGGTGATGGTGCCGGTCGTGATCACGGCCTGGGTGCTGTCGTGGGTGGTGGGCGCGCTGGACCAGACGCTGGCCATCCTGCCCGAGGCGTGGCAGCCCGACAGGCTGCTGGGCTTCCACCTGCCGGGCTTCGGCGTGGTGCTCACCCTGGTCGTGCTGCTCGTCGTCGGCGCGCTGGCGCGCAACTTCGCCGGGCGCCGCCTGATGGCGATGGGCGACGCGCTGGTCGGCCGCATCCCGGTGGTGCGCTCCATCTATTCCAGCGTGAAGCAGGTCTCGGACACCCTGTTTTCCGACACCGGCAACGCGTTTCGCCAGGCGGTGCTGGTGCAGTGGCCGCACGAAGGCATGTGGACCGTGGCCTTCATCACCGGCGCGCCCAGCGGCGAGGTGGCGGGCTATCTGCGCGACGAGTTCGTCAGCGTCTACGTGCCGACCACGCCCAACCCGACGAGCGGCTACTTCGTGCTGATGCGCAAGAGCGATTGCATCGAGCTGGAAATGGGCATCGATGCCGCGCTGCGCTACATCGTCTCGATGGGCGTCGTCGCGCCGCCCGACCCCGTCGCGCTGGCCAGCGAAAGCTGAGCCTCCAATTGCCTCGACAGCGCCCCGCGTGGGGCGCAGGAAGAAAAAACACCATGGCCATGCGTTCCCACTACTGCGGTCTCGTGACCGAGGCCCTGATGGGCCAAACCGTCACCCTGTGCGGCTGGGTGAACCGCCGCCGTGACCATGGCGGCGTGATCTTCATCGACCTGCGCGACCGCGAAGGCTACGTGCAGGTGGTGTGCGACCCGGACCGCCCCGGGATGTTCAGGACCGCCGAGGGCCTGCGCAACGAGTTCTGCATCCAGGTCAAGGGCCTGGTGCGCGCGCGCCCCGAGGGCACGACCAACGACAAGCTCAAGAGCGGCCAGATCGAGGTGCTGTGCCAAGAGCTCGACGTGCTCAACCCCTCGGTCACGCCGCCGTTCCAGATGGACGACGACAACTTGTCGGAGACCACGCGCCTGACGCACCGCGTGATGGACCTGCGCCGCCCGGCCATGCAGCGCAACATGATGCTGCGCTACCGCACGGCCATCCAGGTGCGCAACTTCCTCGACCAGGAAGGCTTCATCGACATCGAGACGCCCATGCTGGGCAAGAGCACGCCCGAGGGCGCGCGCGACTACCTGGTGCCCAGCCGCGTGCACGACGGCCAGTTCTACGCGCTGCCGCAGTCGCCCCAGCTCTACAAGCAGATGCTGATGGTGGCCGGCTACGACCGCTACTACCAGATCACCAAGTGCTTCCGCGACGAAGACCTGCGCGCCGACCGCCAGCCCGAGTTCACGCAGATCGACTGCGAGACCTCGTTCCTCGGCGAAGAGGAAATCCGCGGCATCTTCCAGCGCATGATCCAGGAGGTCTTCCAGAAGCAGCTCCAGGTCGACCTGGGCGAGTTCCCGGTCATGCCCTACGCCGAGGCCATGCACCGCTTCGGCTCGGACAAGCCCGACCTGCGCGTCAAGCTCGAATTCACCGAGCTCACCGACGTGGTGAAGGACGTGGACTTCAAGGTCTTCTCCGGCCCGGCCACCACGCCGGGCGGGCGCGTGGTGGCGCTGCGCGTGCCCGGCGGCGCGCAGATCTCGCGCGGCGAGATCGACGGCTACACCGAGTTCGTCAAGATCTACGGCGCCAAGGGCCTGGCCTGGATCAAGGTCAATGATGTGGCCAAGGGCCGCGAGGGGCTGCAGTCGCCCATCGTCAAGAACATCCACGACGCGGCCATTGCCAAGATCCTCGAGCGCACCGGCGCGCAGGACGGCGACGCGATCTTCTTCGGCGCCGACAAGGCCAAGGTCGTCAACGACTCCATCGGCGCGCTGCGCCTGAAGATCGGCCTGAGCGAGTTCGGCAGGAAGCACGGCCTGTTCGAAGACCGCTGGGCGCCGCTGTGGGTGGTCGACTTCCCGATGTTCGAGCGCGACGAGGAAGAAGACCGCTGGGCCGCCGTGCACCACCCCTTCACCAGCCCGAAGGACGGCCACGAGGACCTGATGGACACCGACCCCGGCAAGTGCCTGGCCAAGGCCTACGACATGGTGCTCAACGGCTGGGAGCTGGGCGGCGGCTCGGTGCGGATCCACCGCGCCGACGTGCAGAGCAAGGTGTTCTCCGCGCTCAAGATCGGCCCCGAGGAGGCACGCGCCAAGTTCGGCTACCTGCTCGATGCGCTGCAGTACGGCGCGCCGCCGCACGGCGGCCTGGCCTTCGGCCTGGACCGGCTGATCACGCTGATGACCGGCGCCGAGTCGATCCGCGACGTGATCGCCTTCCCCAAGACCCAGCGCGCGCAGGACCTGCTGACGCAGGCGCCGAGCCCGGTAGACGAGAAGCAGCTGCGCGAGCTGCACATCCGCCTGCGCAACGCGCTGCCCGCGGCGAACTGACGGCTGCCGCGGGGTGCCCGCGCGGGTTGCACAATCGGAGGATTCTCGGCGCCGTGGGCGTGCTGGTATGGGACGAGCATGGCCGGGCGCCGGTTTCGCGGAAAGGAAGACTCCCATGAAAACCAGTGCGCGCAACCAGTTCGCGGGCAGGGTCAGCCAGGTCGCGGCGGGCGCGGTCAACGACGAGGTGTCGCTCGACGTCCCCGGCGTGGGCACGATCACGGCCATCGTCACGCACGCCAGCACCGTCCACCTCGGCCTGAAGCCGGGCGTGCAGGCCTGCGCGCTGATCAAGGCCTCCTCGGTCATCGTCGTGGCGCAGGGCCAGGGCCTGCGGTTCTCGGCGCGCAACCACCTGCAGGGCACGGTCGGCCGCGTGCAGAAGGGCGCCGTCAATACCGAAGTGGTCATCGGCCTGCCGGGCGGCGGCGCGGTGGTGGCCATCATCACCAACGAGAGCGCCGATGCCCTGGGCCTGGCGGCGGGCCAGCAGGCCGCGGCCCTGTTCAAGGCGTCCAGCGTCATCATCGGCGTGCCTGCCTGAGGGCCTGCTGGTTCTATCGAAAACAGAGCTGCCAGCGCTTGCTCAGAAAGGGCTAGACGCCAAAAACACCCTCAAATGCAAGGCGGTGCGGTGGTGCGCCCCGCCACCGTTTGCCGCATGATGGGCGCCCGTATTCCTTGTGCCGGGAGGTGGCATGCCGAGCGAGCATGAATCGCCAATGGATTTTGCGTTGGCCCGCCAGGCGTCGGGCCTGACGCTGGGCTCCCTGTTCGCGCTGTGCGTGCGCACCGGGCCGTCGCGCGTGGCGCTGGAGCAGGGCGATCGGCGGCTCACCTATGCCGAGCTCGACGCGCGCACCAACCGGCTGTGCCACCACCTCGCCGCGCGCGGCGTGCGGCGCGGCGACCGCGTCGCCGTGCTGTCGGAGAACCGCATCGAGTACGTCGAGGTGCTGGTCGCCGCGGCCAAGATGGGCGTGATCGCCGCCTGCCAGAACTGGCGCCTGGCGGAGCAGGAGCTGCGCCACTGCCTGGCGCTGGTCACGCCGCGGCTGATCCTGGCCTCGCCGCGCCACGCCGACACCGCCGCGCACCATGCCGACGTGGCGCCGCGCCTGCTCTTCGGCCCCGAGTACGAGGCGGCGCTCGCCGGCGCCAGCGCCGCGCCCGTGCCGGACGCGTGCGACCCGGAGGACGGCGTCGTCATCCTCTACACCAGCGGCACCACCGGCCTGCCCAAGGGCGCGCTGATCAGCCAGCGCGCCGAGATCGCCCGTGCGCAGAACCAGATGATTGACCTGCCGAACACGCGCGACGAGCACTTCGCCGCCTGGGCGCCGCTGTTCCACATGGTCTCGACCGACACGGTCTACATGACGCTGATCCAGGGCGGCAAGGTGATCGTGACCGACGGCTTCCGGGCCGACGAGCTCGCCGCGATCGCGGTGCGCGAGCGGCTCGGCCGCTTCACCCTCATGCCGGGCATGATCCAGCCCTTCCTCGACGCCGTACGCGCCACGGGCCGGCCGGTGGCGGGCATGCGCTGGGTCGGCGTGATGGCCGACCTGGTGCCGCGCGAGCAGATCGCCGAGGTCACGCGGCTGGTGGGCGCGCCCTACCTCAATACCTTCGGCTCGACCGAGACCGGCCTGCCGCCGGCCACGCGCCACGCCATCGCGGTGGGCGAGGTGCCGGCGGGCCTCGACAAGCGCCAGAGCAGCTTCTGCCGCATCAGGCTCGTCGACCTGGACGACAACGAAGTGCCCGACGGCGAGCCGGGGGAGCTGGCGATCCGCGCGCCCACGCTGTTCTCGGGCTACTGGAACAACCCCGGGGCCAATGCCGAGGATTTTCGCGGCGGGTGGTTCCACATGGGCGACGTGTTCGTGCGCAACCCCGACGGCTCGCTGTCGTTCGTCGACCGGCGCAAGTACCTGATCAAGTCGGGCGGCGAGAACATCTACCCCGCCGAGATCGAGCGCGTGCTGCTCGCCGAGCCGCGCGTGGCCGATGCGGTGGTGATCCGCCGGCCCGACGCCCGCTGGGGCGAGGTACCCGTGGCTTACGTGGTGCGCAAGGACGAGTCGCTCACCGCCGAGGCGCTCGCCGCGCTGTGCCGCGCGCGCATCGCGGGCTACAAGGTGCCCCGGGAGGTGCACTTCGTGCCTGACGAGTTCCTGCCGCGCAGCACCACCGGCAAGATCATGCGGCACGAGCTGGAGAAGCGCGTGGACGCGGGGGGCTGACGCGCCAGGCGCGGCGCTACCATCGGTCCATGCCTGCCCAGCCGCCCGAACCCTCCGCGCTGCCTGCCGACACCCAGGGCATCCTGGACCTCGCGGTGCGCTCGATGTTCCAGCTCCTGTCGAGCCTGAGCCAGGGCATGTTCCTGATCGACCTGAGCGGGCGCATCGTCTGGGTCAACGAGGGCTACCAGCGCTTCCTGCCCGCGCTCGGGCTGGGGTCGGTGGACGACTTCGTCGGCCGCCTGGTCGAGGAGGTGATCCCCAACACGCAGATGCGCCGCGTGCTCGAGACCGGGCAGCCGGTGCTGATCGACCTGCTGACCAACCGCGCGGGCACCTTCGTCGTCAGCCGCCTGCCGCTGCTGGGTGAGGGCGGGGCGGTGATCGGCGCGATCGGCATGGTGCTGTTCGACCAGCCCGAGAACACGCTGCAGCCCCTGATCGCCAAGTTCGCGCGGCTGCAGCAGGAGCTGGACGACGCGCGGCGCGAGCTGGCGGCGCAGCGCCGCGCGCCGGTGCGCACCGGGCGGCACGCCAAGTACACGCTGGCGAGCTTCGTTGGCGCCAGCGCGGCGGCGGCCGAGGTCAAGCGCCGCGCGCGCCGCGCGGCGCTCTCCAGCAGCCCGGTGCTGCTGCTGGGCGAGACGGGCACGGGCAAGGAGCTGCTGGCGCACGGCATCCACGCGGCCTCGCCGCGCGCGGCCGGGCCCTTCGTCGGCGTGAACATCGCGGCCGTGCCCGACACGCTGCTCGAGGCCGAGTTCTTCGGCTTCGCGCCGGGCGCGTTCACCGGCGCCGACCGCAAGGGGCGCGAGGGCAAGTTCCAGCTGGCCGACGGCGGCACGCTGTTCCTCGACGAGATCGGCGACATGCCCCTGGGCCTGCAGGCCAAGCTCCTGCGCGCGCTGCAGGAGGGCGAGATCGAGCCGCTGGGCAGCAACCGGCTGGTGCCGTTCGACGCGCGCGTGGTGGCGGCGACGAGCCGCGACCTGGCGGCGCTGGTGCGCGAGGGCAGGTTCCGCGAAGACCTGTTCTACCGCCTCAACGTGCTGCCGATCCGCGTGCCGCCGCTGCGCGAGCGGCGCGAGGACATCCCGGCGCTGGTCGAGGTGCTGGGCGAAGACCTGGCGCAGCGCAGCGGCAATGTGCAGCCCGAGCTGCTGCCCGACGCGATGGCGCTGCTGGCCGCGCAGCACTGGCGCGGCAACATCCGCGAGCTGCGCAACGTGCTGGAGCAGGCGGTGCTGCGCGGCGATTCGCTGGCGATCGACGCCGGGCAGCTGGCGGCGGTGCTGCGCGAGTCGGGCGTGGAGCCCGAGGCGCCGGTGGTGGCCGGGCACGCGCCGCCGCCGGCCGCCAGCGCGCAGGATCTGCTGCGCCCCCTGGCCGAGCAGGTGGGCGAGCTGGAGCGCCGGGCGATCGCGGCGGCGCTGGCGGCGCACGGAGGCAACAAGGTGGCGGCCGCCCGGCAGCTGGGCATTTCGCGCGCCACGCTCTATGCACGCACGGCGGAAATGTCCTGATTTCAGTCATGTGACTGAAAACAAGACAATTACTTGTATTTAAATTAGGCATTCCAGGAGGAGGAAGGCTGTTTTGCCGGGCCGGCCGGCTGGCACGCCTTGTGCTGTACTTGGTGCATCTAATCAGGAGACCTCTCATGCAACGTCGCTCTCTGGTCGCATTGGCCGCTCTTTCCGCCGCCGCCGTCAGCCTGCCGGCCCTCGGCCAGTCCAAGGAAATCCGCATCGCCCACGTCTACAGCAAGACCGGGCCGCTGGAGGCCTACGGCAAGCAGACCCAGACCGGCCTGATGATGGGCCTGCAGTACGCCACCCAGGGCAGCATGGCGATCGACGGCCGCAAGATCGTCGTGATCGAGAAGGACGACCAGGGCAAGCCCGACCTGGGCAAGAGCCTGCTGGCCGCCGCCTACGCCGACGACAAGGTGGACCTGGCCATCGGCCCCACCTCCTCCGGCGTGGCGCTGGCGATGCTGCCGGTGGCCGAGGAGTACAAGAAGATCCTGCTGGTGGAGCCGGCCGTGGCCGACTCGATCACCGGCGACAAGTGGAACAAGTACATCTTCCGCACCGGCCGCAACTCCAGCCAGGACGCGATCAGCAACGCCGTGGCGATGGACAAGGACGGCGTCTCGGTGGCCACGCTGGCGCAGGACTACGCCTTCGGCCGCGACGGCGTGAAGGCGTTCAAGGACGCGCTCAAGCACGCGAAGATCGTGCACGAGGAATACCTGCCGCAGACCACGACCGACTTCACCGCCGGCATCCAGCGCCTGATCGACGCGCTCAAGGACAAGCCCGGCCGCAAGGCCATCGAGGTGATCTGGGCCGGCGGCACGCCGCCGTTCAACGCCCTGGCCGCGCAGGACCTGAGGAAGCGCTACGGCATCGAGGTGTTCACCGGCGGCAACATCCTGCCCGCCATGGCCAGCTACAAGGCCTTCCCCGGCATGGAGGGCGCCACCTACTACTACTTCGGCATCCCGAAGAACCCGGTGAACGACGCGCTGGTGGCGATGCACTACAAGCAGTTCAAGACGCCGCCGGACTTCTTCACCGCCGGGGGCTTCTCCGCCGCGATGGCGGTGGCCACCGCGCTCAGGAAGACGGGCGGCGACACCAATACCAACAAGCTCATCAAGACCATGGAAGGCATGAGCTTCGAGACGCCCAAGGGCGTGATGACCTTCCGCAAGGAAGACCACCAGGCGATGCAGAGCATGTACCACTTCCGCATCAAGGACGATCCGGCCTTCGCCTGGGGCGTGCCCGAGCTGGTGCACGAGATCAAGCCCGAAGAGATGCAGATCCCGGTCCGCAACAAGCGCTGACGGGCGGGCGGCGGCAAAGTCCGCCGCTCTTCACTTTCGATAGCTGCCGGCGCTTGTTCATCAAGCGCTGCAGGCTGTTTTTGCTTGAATCGAGATGCTTGAAACCCAGGGCTTGACGATCCGCTTCGGCGGCCATGTGGCCGTCAGCGCCGTGAGCTGCGCGTTCGCGCCGGGGCAGCTGGCGGCCATCGTGGGGCCGAACGGCGCGGGCAAGACGACCTATTTCAACCTGATCTCGGGCCAGCTCAAGGCGACGAGCGGCAGCGTGCGCCTGAACGGGCGCGACCTGGGCGGTCTGGCGCCGTCGCAGCGCGCGCGCGCGGGCCTGGGCCGGGCGTTCCAGCTCACCAACCTGTTTCCCAGCCTGCCGGTGCTGGAGAACGTGCGCCTGGCGGTGCAGGCGATGCGCGAGGGGCCGCATCGCCGGGGGCTGAACCTCTGGAGCGTCTGGAGCGACCACCGCGCGCTCACCGAGCGGGCGGGGGAGATCCTGCACTCGGTGGCGCTCTGGGAGCGGCGCGACGCCCCGGCGGCCAGCCTGCCGCACGGCGACCAGCGCAAGCTCGAGGTGGCGCTCCTGATGGCGCTGGAGCCTTCGGTCTACATGTTCGACGAACCCACCGCCGGCATGAGCCACGACGAGGCGCCGGTGATCCTGAACCTGATCCGCGAGCTGAAAAAGGACAAGAGCAAGACCATCCTGCTGGTCGAGCACAAGATGGACGTGGTGCGCGAGCTCGCCGACCGCATCATCGTGCTGACCAACGGCCAGCTGGTGGCCGACGGCGAGCCGGCCGAGGTGATCGCCTCGCCGGTGGTGCAGCAGGCCTACCTGGGCGTGGGGCAGGACGAGGAGGCCGCCGCGTGAGCGACAACCTGCTGGAGCTCGCTGGCGTGCACACGCACATCGGCGCCTACCACATCCTGCACGGCGTCGACCTGGCGGTGCCGCGCGGCGCGGTGACGCTGCTGCTCGGGCGCAACGGCGCGGGCAAGACCACGACGCTGCGCACCATCATGGGCCTGTGGCAGGCCTCGCGGGGCAGCATCCGCTTCGGCGGGCGCGACATCACGCGCCTGGCCACGCCCGAGATCGCGCGGCTGAACATCGCCTATGTGCCCGAGAACATGGGCATCTTCGCCGACCTGACGGTGCAGGAGAACCTGCTGCTGGCCGCGCGCGGCGCGAGCAGCGCGGCGCAGATGGACGGCGGGCGGCTGGCCTGGATCTTCGGCATGTTCCCGGCGGTGGAGAAATTCTGGAACCACCCGGCGGGCAAGCTCTCGGGCGGACAGAAGCAGATGGTGGCGGTGGCGCGCGCCATCGTCGAGCCGCGCGACCTGCTGATCGTGGACGAGCCGAGCAAGGGCCTGGCGCCGGCCATCGTCGACAACATGATCGCCGCCTTCGGCCAGCTCAAGAAGAGCGGCGTGACCATCCTGCTGGTGGAGCAGAACCTGCACTTCGCGCGCAGGCTGGGCGACAGCGTGGCGGTGATGGACAACGGCCGCGTGGTGCACGCGGGCAGCATGGCGCAGCTGGCGCAGGACGAAGCGCTGCAGCAATCGCTGCTGGGGCTGGCGCTGTGATTTGCAAGGAAAATATGGCTCTGGCGCTTGTCCAGAAAGCGCGGGCAGCTATTGTTTGTGGAGTGATGCGATGAAGCTGGGCGCCCTCGACTGGAAGCCGCTCGCGCTCGTGCCGCTGCTCGCGCTCGTGGTGCTGCCCTTCATCGGCTCGCCCTCGACCTGGCTCACGCTCACGGTGGCTGGCCTGGCGATGGGCATGATCGTCTTCATCATAGCCTCGGGCCTGACGCTGATCTTCGGCCTGATGGACGTGCTCAACTTCGGCCACGGCGTGTTCATCGCGCTCGGCGCCTTCGTCGCCACCAGCGTGCTCGGCCTGATGGGCGACTGGACCGGCTCGGGCGAGCTCTGGCGCAACCTGGCTGCGGTGCTGCCCGCGATGCTGGTGGCCATGCTGGTCGCGGGCGCGGTGGGCATCGCCTTCGAGCGCTGGCTGGTGCGCCCGGTCTACGGCAACCACCTCAAGCAGATCCTCATCACCATGGGCGGGATGATCATCGGCGAGGAGCTGATCAAGGTGGTCTGGGGGCCGCAGCAGATCCCGCTGCCGCTGCCCATGGGCATGCGCGGCTCGCTGCTGGTGGGCGACGCGGCGATCGAGAAGTACCGGCTGGTCGCCGTCGTCGTCGGCCTCGCCGTCTTCGCCGCGCTGGTGTGGGTGCTGGCGCGCACCAAGGTGGGGCTGCTGATCCGCGCCGGGGTGCAGGACCGCGAGATGGTCGAGGCGCTGGGCTACCGCATCCGGCGCCTGTTCGTCGGCGTCTTCGTCGCGGGCTCGGCGCTCGCCGGCCTGGGCGGGGTGATGTGGGGGCTGTACCAGCAGAGCGTGGTGCCGCAGATGGGCGGGCAGGTCACCATCCTGATCTTCATCGTGCTCATCATCGGCGGGCTGGGCAGCACGGGCGGCGCGCTGATCGGCGCGCTGCTGGTGGGCCTGATGGCCAACTACACCGGCTTCCTGCTGCCCAAGGTGGCCCTCTTTTCCAACATCGCGCTGATGGTCGCCATCCTGCTGTGGCGCCCGCGCGGCGTGTACCCGGTGACGAGCCGCTGAAAGGAGGGCAGGGCCATGTTGCAGCGCATCCTCTCGGGCGACCTGCCGCGCAGCCGCGCGCTCGCGGTGATCCTCGCCGTCGTGTTCCTCGGGCTGCTGTTCGCGCCCTTCCTGTTCCCGGGCGTGAAGGCGCTCAACGTCGCGGCCAAGGTGCTGGTGTTCGCCGTGCTGGTGGCCAGCTTCGACCTGCTGCTGGGCTACACCGGCATCGTCAGCTTCGCGCACACCATGTTCTTCGGCATCGGCGCCTACGGCATCGCCATCGCCACCACGCGCCTGGGGCCCACCTGGGGCGCGCTGGCCGCGGGCGCGCTCGGCGCGCTCGCCGTGTCCTTCGTGCTGTCGCTGGTGATCGGGCTGTTCTCGCTGCGCGTGCGGGCGATCTTCTTCGCGATGATCACGCTCGCCGTGGCGGCGGCGTTCCAGACGCTGGCCTCGCAGCTGTCGGATTTCACCGGCGGGGAGGACGGCCTGTCGTTCAGGATCCCCGAACTGCTCTCGCCCAGTTTCGAGCCCTTCGACGAGCCCTTCCTCGGCGTTGCCATCGACGGCAAGCTGGTCTGCTACTACCTGCTCTTCGTCTGCGCGGTGGTGCTGATCCTGGCGATGCTGCGCGTGGTCAATTCGCCGTTCGGCCGCGTGCTGCAGGCGATCCGCGAGAACGAGTTCCGCGCCGAGGCCATCGGCTACCGCGTGGTGGTCTACCGCACGCTCTCCAGCGTGATCTCGGCGCTGTTCGCCACGCTCGCGGGCTGCATGCTCGCGCTCTGGCTGCGCTACAACGGGCCGGAGACGTCGCTGAGCTTCGAGATCATGATGGACGTGCTGCTCATCGTCGTGATCGGCGGCATGGGCACGGTCTACGGCGCGGCCATCGGCGCGGTGCTGTTCATGGCGGCGCAGAGCTACCTGCAGGACCTGCTGCGCCTGGCGAGCGAGGCCGTGGCCGGCCTGCCGTGGCTCGCCGCGCTGCTCTCGCCCGACCGCTGGCTGCTCTGGCTCGGCCTGCTGTTCGTGCTCTCGGTCTACTACTTTCCCACCGGCGTGGTGGGCAGGCTGCGCGCGGCGCGCGGCGCACGCTGAACTCCCACTTTTGCAAGGGCGACGAGATGACTGCACCCGCCTCGCGTTATGCCAGGCTCGCTGGCTACGAGATCCACTACATGGACTGGGGCGCGCCCGACGCGCCCGTGGTCGTCGCCTGGCACGGCCTGGCGCGCACCGGGCGCGACATGGACGACCTGGCCGGGCATCTCGCGGGCCGGGGCTTTCGCGTGGTCTGCCCCGACACGCTGGGCCGGGGCCTGAGCCAGTGGAGCCGGTCGCCCGACGAGGAATACTGCCTCGCCTTCTACGCCCGCCTGGCCGGGGAGCTGCTCGACCACCTGGGCGCGCGGCAGGTGCGCTGGATAGGCACCTCCATGGGCGGCGCCATCGGCATGGCGGCCGCGGCGGGCGCCCTGGCCGGGCGCATCACGCACCTGGCGCTCAACGACATCGCGCCCGAGCTGGCCGCCGCCGCGGTCGAGCGCATCAAGGCCTACGCCGGCCAGCCCCCGGCGTTCGACACCGTGACCGGGCTGGAGGCGTTCTTCCGGCAGGTCTACGCGCCCTACGGCTGGCTGAGCGACGCGCAGTGGCGGCGGCTGGCGGAAACCAGCACCCGCCGCCTGCCCGACGGCCGCGTGACGCCGCACTACGACCCGGCGATGGTGCGCCAGTTCACCGTGCACCCGCGCGACTACGACCAGTGGCAGGCGTACGAGCGCCTCGCCATCCCCGTACTCTGCCTGCACGGCGCCGAGTCCGACCTGGTGCTGCCCGCGACCATCGCCGCGATGCGCACCCGCGGCCCCGGCGCGCGCGGGCTGCTGGAGGTCATCGAGGTGCCCGGCTGCGGCCACGCGCCGGCGCTCAATGTGCCCGAGCAGTACGGCTGGGTGGAGCGCTTCTTCAGCCGCTGAGCTACGGTCTGCGCGCCAATGTTTCGGATGGGTGCTCTCCGTAGCGTTCCCGGTAGGCCTGCGCGAAACGGCCCAGGTGGCCGAAACCCGCGGCCAGGGCGATTTCGGTGACGCGGGCCGGCTGGTCCGCCCGCAGCAGGTCCGCGTGCGCCTTCTCCAAGCGCTTCTGTAGGGTGAATTGCGTCGGCGTCATCCCGCGAAAGCGTTGAAACCCTGCCTGCAGCGCCCGGATGCTGACACCGACCTGCTCCGCCAGATCGGCGAGGCGGTGCGGCAGGGCAGGGTTCTGTGCGATCAACTCCTCGACCCGACGCACGTGCCGCGGTGCCATCGGCGGCGCCTCGGCGCGCAGCGCGGCGGAATAGTTGTGCGGCTGCACGAACAGCAGGGTCTGGATGATCGTGTCTTCGAGGCAGCGGCGCGCGGCGGCCGAACCCAGGTAGGCGGATGTCGGCGACAGTTCCGCGAGCAGGAACTGCACGAGCCGTCTCCAACTGGTTCCAGGGCCGTTTTGCAGGTCGAGGGCGAGCTCGAACTCCAGCGGCCGCGCCGGCGGATGCCCAAGCAGTTGCGCCAGCCGGCGCTCCATGGCGGGCCGCCCGATCTTGATCGAGAGCTTGCGGCAGTGCGCGTGCCACACCGTCGCTACCGGCCGCGTCGACGACTGCACCGATGCGAGTGTGCTGTGCGTCACCAGCGAGCGGGCGCCGTAGGTCACCGCACAGGAGCCGGCCAGGGGCATCCCGACTAGGTAGAAATGCCCGAGGCAGCCGCCGGGGTCGAGCCGAACCTCGTCGCCGTACTCCGCGTAGAGCACGGAACTCTCCACCAGATCGACGGCCCGGTAGCGGACGTCGAAGCGCCCGCGCGCGGCCTCGATGGTGTGCGCCGATAGCAGCGGCTCGATGAGCGTGCGCGCTTCGTCGAGATCGGACGTGCGAAATCGCTCGAAGCCGGCCAGTGGAAGCTGTTCAACGCTCATGTCGTCGCAATGTGGCTTTGGTCTGCGCTGTGCGGATAGCACTCTCTGCGCCTGAGCCTAGCATTTTGGCTTAGGAAGGAATCCATATGACAACAGCTGCCAGCGCCATGCTTGCGGTGCTCAAGGCCAACGGGATCGACCGGATTTTCGGCAACCCGGGTACGACGGAATTGGCGTTACTGGACGCCACGGTTTCGGGTGGCATCGAGTTCCATCTGTGTCTCCACGAGGGAGCCGCGGTGGCGATGGCTGACGGCTATGGCCGGGCGACCAATTCCGTGGGGGTCGTCATGGTTCACACATCCGTGGGCGCGGCCAACACGCTGACCAACCTGATTAATGCGCGCAGTGATTCACGACCCCTGCTGGTGATTGCCGGTGACAAGGACGATCGTCTGGCACGCCGTGGAGCGTTTTGTGAGGTTCCCGATTTGCCAGGACTGCTTCGCCAGGTGACGAAGGAGGCCTGGCAGGTCGGCCGGCCGGACAAGTTGCCGGAACTCACCCTTCGGGCGCTGGGCATTGCCCAGGCGCCCACGCCGGGTGCAGTGTTCCTGGGGGTTCACGAAAACCACCTGGGCGCTCCGGTGTCGCAGGACTGCGTCAGAGAATACGCGCGCCGGGCAAGCCGCATTGCTGTTCGCGCGCACTCGGCTGAACTGCAGCCGGTGCTCCAGGCGTTGACGACCGCGCAGCGGCCGCTGCTGGTGGCAGGCAACGAGGTGGGCGCCGCGGGAGCGGCGCCACTTCTGGCGGAACTGGCGAGCCGGTTGGTGGTGCCGGTTGTGGGAGAAGAGGTGTTCACGATGACGGGCAGCAATTTCCCGTCGGATCACGCGCTCTACCACGGGAGTTTTTCGCCCAGCCAGCCGGTGGTTCGGGACGCCGATCTGGTGGTCTTCCTTGGCTCGCGAACCTTCATGGAGTACACATACCCTGCGGAGCCGTACCTACCGGCCGGCGCGCCTGTCATGCAGATCGGGTCCCAGCCGACCGAACTCGGCAGGCTTCATCCCGCTGATTGGGCGGTTCTCGGCGAGGTGGGTGCCGCCATCCAGGACCTGCTAGGGCTGCTTGGCGACGGTCGCTTGACGCAGGCCCAGGTGCAGGAGCGGCGTGCGCGCGCCGAGCGCAAACATGGCCCTGCCCTGGCCCAGGACCGCCCGCCCGTGCATCCGGCGGATGGCATGCGGCCCTCGGAACTGATGCGGGCGTTGGATATGCAGTTGCCCGGCGATGCGACGATCGTGGACGAGTCGGTTCTCTCCAAGTCGATGGTGCAGCAGTACGTCAGGCTGGGCGGCGGACGGCGCTACTTCGGCACCTCCGGTGGCGGGCTGGGCTGGGGTATTCCGGCCGCGATCGGCGTGCAGCTTGGACTTCCCGGCCGCAGGACGGTGGCCGTGGTGGGCGACGGCGGCGCGCTCTTCAACATCCAGAGTCTCTGGACGGCGGCGCACCTGCAGGTCCCGGTGGTCGCCGTCGTGGTCAACAACGGCGGTTACATGGCGGTGCGCCGCGGGTTGGGCCAGTATGCCGGCGAAGCTGCGGGTTCCGGGCAATTTCCAGGCTCGTTCATTGCTCGGCCGGAGGTGGACCTGTGCCGGATCGCCGAAGGATTCGGTGTGTCCGCGGTCTCCGTGCGTACGGCTGCCGATTTTTCCACTGCGCTGCACGATGCCCTGCGGCAGCCGCGGCCCGTCCTGCTGGACGCTCGCGTTGATCCAGCGGCTTATTTCTGACCTGACTTCATATCCACACGACGAAGGAGACACCATGTACACGCGACGACACTTCCTGGGTGCTTTCGGCTCCGCGCTGGCCGTGGGCGCGGCCGGCACAGGTGCCATGGACGCTAACGCCCGCACGGATCTCGCGCGCATCGTGCTTGGCTTTCCGCCGGGGGGCAGCAACGACGCGGTCGCCCGGTTGGTCGCCAGGAAGATCCAGGGCCGGTACGCCAGCAGCGTCATCGTGGAGAACCGCGCCGGTGCTGGCGGCAGGATCGGCGTTGAGGGCGTGAAACGGGCACTGCCGGATGGGGCGACGATCCTGCAGACGCCCGGTTCGATCATGACGTTGTACCCGCATATCTACCGCGCGCTGACCTACGATCCGCTGCGCGACTTCATTGCGGTATCCAACCTGTGCACGCTCGACTTCGTGCTGGCGGTGAGTACCGATGCGACTCCTGTCAGGACCATCGGCGAATACATCGACTGGTGCAAAAGGGATGCCAGGAACGCCACGTTCGGCTCGCCGGCGACCGGTGCGTCACCGCATTTCGTCGGGCTGATGTTCGGCCAGGCGGCGGGTATCCAGATGCTCCATGTCGGATACAAAGGCGCGGCGCCAGCGGTCCAGGACCTCGTGGGTGGGCAGGTGCCCGCGTACGTGGGCATGCTTGCGGACGTCGCTCCCTACCTGCATAGCGAAAAGATCCGTGTTCTCGCCACTTCTGGCAATCGCCGCGCTGCCGCAACACCGGATGTACCGACCTTCTCCGAATCCGGTTTCAAGGATGTTTCGCTCCAAGAGTGGTATGGGATGTTCGTGCCTGCCCAGACGCCGAAGGCGAATGTCGAGGCGTTGAATGTGGCGGTGCAGCAGGCTTTGCGCGACCCGGAGACGGTCGCCAGCTTCGCGCGGCTCACGGTGGAAGCTGCGCCCACGTCCTCGGCAGACTTTGCCGAGCGCGTCCGGCGGGAAACGGACGTCTGGGCCCGTGTGGTTCAGGCGACCGGCTTCAAGATGATGGATTGATGTCGATGAACGCATGGAGGTGAATGATGGATACACGCATACAGCGCTTCGCGTCCGAACTGCCGCTGCCGTTTTCCAAGGTGGTGCGCGCGGGTGGTTTTCTGTTCCTTTCAGGGCAGGTCGCACCGCAGAAGTCGGGGAATACCGCCAACGACGTCGCCGCTCAGGCCGACGCGGTTCTACGGAGCATCGCCACCACGCTGCACGAGCATGGATGCGGCATGGCAGATGTCGTCCGCGCCAGCGTCTGGCTGGCTGATCTGGATGATTTTCCGGCGTTCAATCAGGTCTACGCGCAGCATTTCGAGGGCCATCTGCCGGCGCGCAGCACTGTGCAGGCGCGGCTGGCGGGTGGAGCGCTCGTGGAAATCGAGGTGCAGGCGTTGGCGAAGGAGTGACGCGAGCGGGATTGCTGCGGCCGGACGATGGGCCGCGTCATCCGCCGTCGTCCATCGACGCGCTCCAGCGGTCGCCCCAGCCGCGCTGGCGCGCCTCGTCGAGCGTGCGCCGGTCGCGCTTGGTCGGGCGGCCCTGGCGCAGCGCGTCGGCCGGCTCCGGCGCCAGGCGCCGCGCCTCGGCGGCGCGGGTGCGCGCGAGCACGCTCTCGGCGGTTTCCTCGTAGAGCAGCTGCGCCACGGGCGCGGGGCCGCGCATGCTGCTCAGCGCGCGGATCACCACGGTGCGCGCCACGGCGCCCTGGCGCAGCGCGACGGTGTCGCCGGGGCGCACCTCGCGCGCGGGTTTCACCGCGGCGCCGTTCACTTGCACCCGGCCCCTGTCGATCTCCTGCACCGCCAGGCTGCGCGTCTTGCAAAAGCGCGCGCACCACAGCCATTTGTCCAGGCGCATGCTGTCGGGTGCGGCCGCCATGTTCTATGGTTTCAAGAGCTGCTCGCGCTTGCTGGTCAAGCGCTAGGCGCTGTTTTTTTTGTTGCTTTCACTGACGGGCCAGCCGCCCAGGTGCTGCTGCGCGATGCGGCTGAGCGCGCTGATCCAGGCGTTGCTGTCGTTCAGGCACGGGATGTAGCGGAAGGTCTCGCCGCCGGCCTTCAGGAAGGCCTCGCGCGCCTCCTGGTCGATCTCCTGCAGCGTCTCCAGGCAGTCGCCGGTGAAGCCCGGGCAGATCACGTCGACGCTGCGCGTGCCGCCCTGGGCGAGCGCGACCAGCGTCGGCTCGGTGTAGGGCTGCAGCCAGCGGGCGCGGCCGAAGCGGGACTGGAAGGTGAGCCGGTACCGGTCGCTCGCCAGCCCCAGCGCATGCGCCAGCAGTTCGGCGGTCGCGCGGCACTGCTCGGCGTAGGGGTCGCCCAGGCGCACGTTGCGCTCGGGGATGCCGTGGAAGCTCATGACGAGCTGCTCGGCCCGTCCGCCCTCGCGCTGCCAGTGCGCGCGCACGCTCTGCGCCAGCGCGGCGATGTAGTCGGGGTGCGTGTGGTAGCCGTTGACGAAGCGCAGCTCGGGCAGCCGGCGCGTGCGCCCCGCCCAGGCCATCACGCCGTCGATCACGCTGGCCGTCGTCGTCGCCGAGTACTGCGGGTACAGCGGCAGCACCAGGATGCGCTGCGCGCCGGCATCGGCAAGCGCCTGCAGTTGCGCGGCGATGGCCGGTTCGCCATAGCGCATCGCGGGCAGCACCGGCACCGACAGGCCCGCCTGCCCGAGCCAGCCGTGCAGCATCGTGGCCTGCTTGCGCGTCCACAGCAGCAGCGGCGAGCCCTCCTCGGTCCAGATGGTCTGGTACTTGGCGGCGGACCTGGCCGGGCGGGTGCGCAGGATGATGCCGTGCAGGAGGGGCCACCACGCGATGCGCGGGATTTCAACGACCCGGCGGTCGCTGAGAAACTCAGCCAGGTAGCGGCGCAGTGCGGGGGCTGTAGGAGCGTCTGGCGTGCCGAGATTGCACAGCAGGATGGCGGTGGTGGGGGTGGGGGCCGTCATGCGGGCGATTGTGGCAGCTATGCTTGGCGCCCATGACACTTGATGTGCAGCGCATTCGCGCAATCAGTCTCGATCTGGATGACACGCTGTGGCCTGTGTGGCCGGTGATCGAACGAGCGGAAGGGGAGCTGCGTCTCTGGCTGGCCCGGCATGCGCCAGCCACGGCGCGACGCTTTCCCGATGGTGCCGCCTTGCGCGCGCTGGTCAAGCAGCTTTGGAGCGAGCGGCCCGAGCTGCGCGTGGATCTGGGCGCGCTGCGCCGTGAATCGATCCGCCTGGCGCTGCAACAGACGGGAGACGATCCGGCATTGGCAGAGCCGGCTTATGCCTGTTTTTATGCGGCACGCCAGAAAGTGCAGCTGTTTGAGGATGCGCTCGCTGCGCTCGAATTCCTGGCAAGCCGTTACCCCATCGTCGCGTTGACCAATGGCAATGCCGATGTGCATGCCGCAGGCGTGGGGCGTTTCTTTCATGCGCATCTGGGTGCGGCGCAACTGGGTTTTGCCAAGCCCGATGCGCGCATCTTCCGCGCAGCTGCTGCAGTGGCCGGCGTAGCCGCCGACGCGGTGCTGCATGTGGGCGACGATGCGGTGCTGGACATGCGCGGCGCGCTCGATGCGGGCATGCAGGCGGCCTGGGTCAACCGCGCTGGCGGCGCCTGGCCCGCCGATCAGGCGCTGCGACCGCAGGCCACAGTCACCGACCTGACCGCGCTGTGCACCCTGCTGCGTTGACTACGCCTTGGGAGGGACCGCATCCGGTTGGTTCACGGGTGCGGCGCGCTGAAACGCGGGCAGCGTGCCGCAGGCCGCATCCACCGCGCTGATCAACGGCCAGCGCGCCATGTCCACGTGAAAGCGCCGGGCGCTGGCGATTTGCGGGATCAGATAGCAGTCGGCCACGGTGGGGCGGTCGCCCCAGCTGAAATCCCCGCGCGTGGTGTCGGTGGACAGAAGTTTTTCGTAGGCATCAAAACCCTTGGTGATCCATTCGCCGCACCAGCGTTCCACGGCGGCCTTGTCTGCGCCCAGCTGGTGTTGCAGGTACTGCAGAATCCGGCGGTTGTTGATCGGGTGAATGTCGCAGCCGACGATGGCCGCCAGTGCCCGCACCTGGGCGCGGGCCTTGGCGTCTTTAGGCAGCAGCGGCGGTTCGGGATGGGTTTCTTCCAGCCATTCGATGATCGCGGGCGATTGCGTCAGCACCGTGCCATCGTCGAGCACCAGCGCGGGTACCAGTGCCTGCGGGTTGACTTCGTGGAAATTGCCTTTCAGGTGCTCCTCGTGCAGCAGGTCGACGGCGATGTATTCGGCTTGCACGCCCTTGAGTTCCAGCGCGATGCGCGTGCGGTGCGAGGTGCCGCTGCGAAAGTAGTTGTAGAGCTTCATGGTGCCGGGTCCGTTCAGAGGCCGCGTGCGGGCAGCACTTGACCGCGGCACTCGCCAAAACCGATGCGCGCATGGCCCGGTTTCTGGCACCAGCCGCGCAAGACCACCGCGTCGCCGTCCTGCAAAAAGGTGCGCTCTTCGCCATTGGGCAGCTTGAGCGGGTTCTTGCCACCGGTGGTCAGCTCCAGCAGCGCACCGGCCTGCTCCGGCGTCGGGCCGGAGAGCGTGCCGGTGCCCAGCAGGTCGCCGGGCTGCAGGTTGCAGCCGCTGACGCTGTGGTGCGCCACCATTTGCGCCAGCGTCCAATAGGCGTGGCGGTAGCTGGTCTGGCAGATCGTGGCTTCGGTGAGGCCGTCTTGCGCGCGCATGGCCGGCGTCTGCAGGCCGACGGAGAGCTGGATATCTAGAGCGCCCGCCTCGCGGTTGTGCTCGCTGTCCAGGTAGGGCAGCGGCTGCGGATCGCCCGCCGGGCGCGCAAAGGCCGTGCGGTAAGGGGTCAGGGCTTCCATCGTCACCACCCAGGGCGAAATGGTGGTGGCAAAGTTCTTGGACAGGAAGGGCCCCAGCGGCTGGTACTCCCAGGCCTGGATGTCGCGTGCCGACCAGTCGTTGAGCAGGCACAGGCCAAACACGTGCTCTTCGGCCTGCGCCATCGGCACCGCCTCGCCCAGCGCGTTGGATTGGCCGAGGAACACGCCCAGCTCCAGCTCGATGTCCAGCCGCTTGCTGGCGCCCAGCACCGGTGCCTCGCTGTCCGGCGCTTTCAGTTGCCCGCACGGGCGGGCGAAGTTCTGGCCCGAGACCACGACGCTGGACGCGCGCCCGTGGTAGCCGATGGGCACCCATTTGTAGTTGGGCATCAAGGGGTTGTCGGGGCGAAACAATCGCCCGACGTTGGTCGCGTGGTAGATCGAGGTGTAGAAATCGGTGTAGTCGCCGATGCGCGCGGGCAAGGCGTATTCCACCTGAGCCTGCGGCACCAGGAAAATTTGCAGCACCGCCTGCTCATGCGCGCCTTCGCGCAGCGCGCG
>CAUJIM010000092.1 GCA_963205335.1 Pseudomonadota bacterium | reverse complement strand
CGCGCGCACGCCACGCCCGCCATTCCGGCGCCGACGACGGCGTAGCGTCGGGCGGTCTCGCGTGGTCGGTGGCGCTTGGATGAGGGTTGGGCGGGCATGGGTGCTTTCGTGGAGGTGTGGCTTGCACTCCACTCTACACGCGGCGCGCCCGGTGCGGCGGCAAGTCTTACATTGGCGGCTGCAGACCTTTCGGAGCACAGACCATGATGACGATTCGCAAATCCGCCGACCGGGGCCATGCCGACCACGGCTGGCTCAAGTCCCTGCACAGCTTTTCCTTCGCCGACTACCACGATCCCGCGCACATGGGCTGGGGCAATCTGCGGGTGATCAACGAGGACCGCATCGCGCCGGGCAGCGGCTTCGGCACGCACGGCCACCGCGACATGGAGATCATCAGCTACGTGCTCGAAGGCAACCTGGCGCACCGGGACAGCATGGGCAACGTCAAGGGCATTCCGCCGGGCGACGTGCAGCGCATGAGCGCGGGCAGCGGCGTGATGCACAGCGAGTTCAACCACGCCGAGGGGCAGGTGACGCACTTCCTGCAGATCTGGATCGAGCCCGACGCGCGCGGCATCGCGCCGGGCTACGAGCAGGCCACGGTGCCCGAAAGCGCCAAGCGCGGACGGCTGCACCTGATCGCCGCCCCCATGGGCGCGGGCGGCGCGGTGGGCATCCATGCCGACGCGCGCTTGCATGCCGGCCTGTTCGACGCCGGCGAGTCGGCCCGGCTCGCGATCGACCCGCGGCGCAAGGCCTATGTGCACCTGGTGCGCGGGCAGCTCACCGTGAACGGCACGGCCCTCGCCGGGGGCGATGCGGCGCTGCTGCAGGACGAGGCGGAGATACGGCTGGCGGACGGCAAGGGGGCCGAGGTGCTGGTGTTCGATCTCGCACCATGATACGAAATAGATAGCTGCCAGCGCTTTTTGGACAAGCGCTGGAGGCATTCTTGACCTGGAATTCCTTCAGGTGCCGGAACCTTGCCGCACCGTGGCGTGCGCCGCCGCTTCGCCGCGGTCGCGCAGGTCCTTGAAGGCCACCACCAGCGCCAGCGCGGTCACGCCGGCCACCAGCGCCAGCGACATCATCACCGCCACCGGCCACGACGCCACGGCCAGCCCCGCGAACAGCACCGAGGTGATCAGCGCGATGCCCACCGAGGTGCCGAAGCGCTGGCCGGTCTGCATCACCGCGCCCGAGCTGCCGGCGTAGGCCAGCGGCACCTCCATCAGCGTCAGCGTCTGGTTGGGGCTGACCACCGCGCCCTGCGATACGCCCAGCGGCGCCAGCGTCAGCACCAGCCACCAGATGCTGATCGCCCCGCGCCCGTGCAGGAACGCCACGCCTATGCTCAGCACCACGCCCACCAGCCCCAGCAGCAGTCCGCCGATCACCACCCTGCGGCCCAGCCGCATCACGCGCGCGCCGCTCCAGTGCGCCGCCCAGGCCGACAGGATGGCCGCCGGGATGTTCACCAGCCCCGTCTCCAGCGCCGACTTGCCCGCGCCCTGCTGGAAGTACAGCGCCACCACCACCCATACGCTGGTCATGCCCATGAAGTACAGCATCATGATGAGCGAGCCGTTGGCGAAGCTGGGCGTGGTGAAGATGCCCAGGTCCACCATCGGCATGCCGCCCGCGCGGGCGTAGCGCCGCTCCCAGCGCACCCACGTCCACATCAGCGCCAGCCCCAGCGGCAGCGTCAGCCAGCTGGCTGTGGTGGCGCGGTATTCCATGAACGGGTACAGCACCGCCAGCACCGCCAGGCCCAGCAGCAGCGAGCCCACCGGGTCCAGCGCGCGCCACAGCCGCGTGGGCGAATCGGCCGTGGCCCCCGGCGCGCCGCGCCAGTTGCGGAACAGCGGGCGCGGAAACCAGCGCAGCGCCAGCACCAGCGCGGCCAGCCCCAGCGGCACGTTGATCAGGAAGGTCAGGCGCCAGCCCAGCTCCACGCCGCCCAGCCCGATCAGCAGGCCGCCCAGCACCGGCCCGATGGCCACCGACACGCCCACGATGCTGCCCAGGTAGCCGAACGCGCGCGCGCGCTCCTGGCCGCGGAAGTACTGCTGGATCATGCCCAGGCCCTGCGGGTTGATCAGCCCCGAACCCACGCCCTGCACGAAGCGCGCCGCGTTGAGCGCCCGCGGGCTGGGCGCCAGCCCCGCGGCCACCGACGCGATGGTGAACAGCGCCATCCCCGCCACGAACCAGCCGCCGCGCCCCATGATGTCGCCCGCGCGGCCGGCCGCCACCAGCACCACGCCAAAGGTCAGCGTGTAGCCCGACAGCACCCACTGCAGGTCCGACTGGCTGGCGCCCAGCCCCTGCTGGATGGCGGGCAGCGCCACGTTGACCACGCTCACGCTCATCAGCGACATGGAGATGGTCACCAGCAGTACCACCAGCACGCGCCAGCGCACGGCATCGCTGATGGCAGGCTCGGCAAGGGACAGCTCCGCGGCGGGCGCGGCGTTGGCAGGCATGGGGCAGGTGTTCGGTTGGGGTTGCTCGGGCGCGCCGTGGCGCGCAAGGGGCGCCGACGCAAGGCGTGCCGATGGTAGCGACGAATCGCCCGCCGCACTGTCGCGCGCGCACATGCCCCGGCATCGGCATGCGGCATGCCGGCGCATTCGGGTCCAGGACATGGAGCGGCCGATGTGCGGCAGGCTGTTCGAGGCAGCGCGGGGTTCGACGGGGTCTGGCCTGGTGTTTCAGGTGTCGAAACGCTGCCACGCCCCGTTCAGCCTCAGCTCGTGCGGCTTGAAGCGGGTCTTGTAGTTCATCTTCGGGCTCTCGGCGATCCAGTAGCCCAGGTAGACGTACTGCAGGCCCATGGCGCGCGCCTGCGCGATCTGCCACAGGACGTTGTGGGTGCCGTAGCTCGCGCCGGACTCGGGCTCGTAGAAGGTGTAGACGGCCGACAGGCCGTTGTCCAGGATGTCGAGCACCGAGACCATCTTGAGCACGCCCGGCGCGCCGTCCGTGCCCGGCTCGCGGAACTCCACCAGGCGCGAGTTCACCCGGCTCTGCAGCAGGAACTGGGTGTACTGGTCGATGCTGTCGTGGTCCATGCCGCCGCCGGCGTGGCGCGCGTTCTGGTAGCGCAGGTACAGCTGGTAGTGCTCCGGCAGGTAGCACAGCCGCAGCGTGCGCACCACCAGGTGGCCGTGGCGCCGGGCGGCGCGGCGCTGGCTGCGGTCGGGCACGAACTCCTGCGCCAGGATGCGGATCGGCGTGCAGGCGTTGCAGCCTTCGCAGTGCGGGCGGTAGGTGAACATGCCGCTGCGCCGGAAGCCCTGCGCGACGAGCCCGGAGTACACGCCGCTGTGGATCAGGTGGCTGGGCGTGGCCACCTGCGAGCGCGCCATGTGCCCGCTCAGGTAGCTGCACGGGTAGGGCGCCGTGGTGTAGAACTGCAGGGCCTGCAGCGGAAGGTCGTTGAGCTGTGTCATGCGGTGGCGGTGCGCGGCAAAAGCGTGTCCCAGCATTCTGGTGCAAAACGCCATGCCAGTGCGGGCTGCGTGCATGCCCGCGCGACGTGCGCGAGAAAGACCTCGCGCGCGATCTCGCGCGCCCCCAGCGACGCCAGGTGCGCGGTGTTCTGCTGGCAGTCGATCAGCGCCACGCCCTGGCCGCGGCACAGCGCGACAAGCCCGGCCAGCGCGATCTTGGAGGCGTCCGTGGCGTGCGCGAACATCGACTCGCCGAACACCGCCCGGCCCAGCGCCACGCAGTACAGGCCGCCGGCCAGCCGCCCGCCGATCCAGGTCTCCACGCTGTGCGCGTGGCCGGCCCGGTGCAGCGCCTCGTAGGCCCGGACCATCTGCGGCACGATCCAGGTGCCCGACTGGCCCGCCCGGGGCGTCGCGGCGCAGGCGCGGATTACCGCCGGGAAATCGCTGTCGATGCGCAGCTCGCAATCCGCCGCGGCGCGAAAGCGCTGCAGCGTCCTGCGCAGCGAGCGGTGCAGGCGCAACTCCTGCGGGTACAGCACCATGCGCGGCGCGGTGCTCCACCAGAGGATGGGCTGGCCCTCGCCGAACCACGGAAAAATCCCCTGGCCGTAGGCCGCGAGCAGGTGCGGCACGTCGAGCCGGCCGCCGGCCGCCAGCAGTCCGGGCATGGGGCTGTCGGCGCTCCAGCTGTCGGCGGGCGCAGGGAAGGGGTCGTCGGGGCCGAGCCAGGGGATCGATGACGTCATGCGCGGGGATGCGGTGGCTGATCGGAGAGGAGAGGTTTGGCGGATGGTGCGGCAGAGCCGGGATGGGTTGGCAGATCGTGGCACATGGCGGGCCGGGTCGTGCTGCGGTTTCGCGAATGCGCGAACACCGGGTCGTGGCCGAATTTTGCCGTCAATGCGGCAACGCCATCTTCCAGCATGGCCACAGCCGTGCGGCCCGGGCGCCCGCCGCTCCTGGTGGCGCGGGCATCCGGGTGGTCGACGGCGTGGTGAAGTTCTATTGCGCCAGCGCCAGCGCGGAGATCGCCCCCGGCGCGGCCGATGCGCTGGCTGCCGCCATCAACGGTGTGAAGGCCGGCATGCCGGCGCTGCGCTCCATGGCATGGGTGGTGCTCATTGCAGCGAGCGCGGCGGCCAAACGGCGGACGGATCCGCGGGCGGCACGGAGGCCAGCAGCCGGCGCGTGTAGGGATGCCGGGGGTGGGTGAATACGGTTTCGGGGTCGCCTTCCTCGATCACGTTGCCGCTTTGCATCACCATCACGCGCGAGCAAAGGTAGCGGACGACCGAGAGGTCGTGCGAGATCAGCACCAGTGCGATGCCGTGGCGCCGCCCCAGCTCGATCAGAAGGTTCAGCACCTGCGCCTGGACCGAGACGTCGAGCCCGGACACGATTTCGTCGGCGACCACCAGCTTGGGCATGACACACAGGGCGCGCCCGATGTTCACGCGCTGCTTCTGTCCACCCGAGAGCTGGCTCGGAAACCGCGCCAGGGCGTCTTGCGGCAGGCCGACGTCGCTTTGCAGCTGGCTCGCCCGCACGTCGCGCGGATGCTGCTTCAGCCGGTCCGCCAGCCGATCGGATTCGTAGGCCTGCGTCAGAAGCCGGAACACCGAGCGGCGCGGATTCAGCGCCGAGTGCGGATCCTGGAAGATCATCTGCACGTGTTCGCGCGTGAGCCGCAAGGTGCGCTGATCGGAGCGTTCCTGGCCTTCGATCAGCAGCCGGCCGCTGGTGAGCCGTTCGGCACCGACGATCAGCCGCGCGATCGAACTCTTGCCGCTGCCGCTTTCCCCGACGATGCCGATGAACTCGCCGGGCCGGACCTTGAGCGAGACCTGGTTGACCGCCACGTTGTGCACCTTGCGGCGGCCCAGCAGCCCGCGGCGCGCCGTGTAGCGCAGCGTCGCGTTCTGCAGTTCCACCAGCGGCGGCGCGGCGGCATCGCCGGCCGGTGTCTTCCAGTCTTCGTCGCCGGCCTGCGCCGCCGCCACCTGGTCGTGGGCGGGCTGGCGCGGTGCGATGCAGCGCACCCAATGGCCGGGAGTCTGCTCGAGCAGCGCCGGAGGCCGTTCGCCGCAGGCGGCCTGCCGCTGCGGGCAGCGGCCCTCGAAGCGGCAGCCTGCGATGGCACCCAGCGCGGCCACGCCGGGCATCTGGCCGCTCAGAACCGGCAGCCGGCGCTGCGGCCCATGCACGTCGGGCGTGGCGTGATCCAGCGCCCAGGTGTAGTGGTGGCGCGAGCGGCCCAGCACCTCGCGCGCGGGGCCGCATTCGATCTGTTCGCCCGCGTAGAGCACGGCGATCTCGTCGCACACGTGGGCCGCGAGACGCAGGTCGTGCGTGATCAGCAGCATCGCGGTCTGGTGGATGCGCCGCTGCTCGGCGAGCAATTGCAGCACGGTGGCCTGGCTGACGACGTCGAGCGCGGTGGTCGGCTCGTCGGCCACGATCAGCGTCGGGTTGGCGACGAAGGCCATCGCGATCAGCACGCGCTGGCACTGGCCGCCCGAGAGCTGGTGCGGAAAACGGGCCGCCAGCTCGGCCGGATCGGGCAGATGGACCGACGCCAGCTGCGCCAGCATCAGGCGCTGCCGCTCGCGGGCCGGGACGTCGAGGTGTGCGAGGTGCTCTTCGAAGGTCTGGGCGATCGTGAGCACCGGGTTCAGCGCGGTCAGCGGCTCCTGCGGCACGAAGGCGATGCGCCGCCCCAGCAGCCGGCGCCGCGCCGCGGCGTCCAGGGTCGACAGATCCGTGCCATCGAACACGACGCGCCCCGCGCTGACCTCGAAGCCCGCGGGAACGTGGCCCGCGATCACGCGGCCGATCATGCTCTTGCCGGCGCCCGATTCGCCGACCAGCCCGAGTACTTTGCCGCGTTCCAGCTTCAGCGAGACGTCGCGCAGCAGGTCGACCTTCACGCCGCCCAGGCGGGTCGTCAATGTGAGATGGGAGATGTCGAGCATGTCATTCGCTCCGCAGGCGCAGCCGCGGGTCCAGGGCGACGCGGACGCCGTCGCCGAAGAGGTTGCAGCCCAGGACGGTGAGGATGATGCAGGCGACCGGCACCAGCATCACCCAGGCGGCGCTTTGCAGGTCGGTGCGTCCGTCCGCCAGCATCTGACCCCAGGTCGTGACGTGCGACGGCACCGCGAGGCCGATGAAGGAAAGCGTCGCCTCGACCACGATCGCGATTCCCATCTCGATCGAGAACAGCGTGATCATCAGCGGCACCACCGCCGGCAGCACCTCGCGCAGCATGGTGCGCAGGTGGCCGAAGCCCAGCAGCTGCGCCGCCAGCACATAGTCGCGGCGCCGGGTGACCAGCACGTCGGCGCGGATCACGCGGCAAAAACGCGTCCAGTCCACCAGCACCACCGCAAGGATCACCTTGTCGATGCCGGGGCCGAGGCCGACCAGCAGGATCAGCGACAACACCACGGGCGGGAAGGACATCCACAGATCGACCACGTAGCTGATGGCCCGGTCCACGCGGCCGCCGAAGTAGCCGCTGAGCATCGCCAGGGTGCTGCCGAGCAGCATGGAGCCGAGCGCCGCGACGATGGCCACGGTCAGCGCCGCGCGCGCGCCGTGGATTGCGCGCGACAGCACGCAGCGGCCAAGGCCGTCGGTGCCGAGGGGGAAGGAGGCATCGCCGCCCGGCACCCACATCGGCGGGGTCAGCATGTGCAGCAGGTCCTGGTCGAGCGGATCGTGCGGGGCGATCCAGGGCGCGAACACCGCCAGCAGCACCGCCAGCAGGATGCCTCCGCCTACCCATACGCGCGGCTGGCGGGCGAGCTGGCGCAGTGCGCCGCGGACAGCGGCCAGGAGTGGGGCGGCGCTTGAAGACGATGCGTTCATCGTGGCGGTCGCGGTCATGGCGTTCTCAGTCGCGGGTTCAACACGGCGTACAGCACGTCGACGATCACGGTGATCGCCAGCATCAGCACGCAGAAGATCAGGGCGATGCCCTGGATCAGCGGCAGGTCGTTGCCCTTCACCGCCTGCACCATCAGGTTCCCGACGCCGGGGTAGCCGAAGATCATTTCGACCAGCAGGGCGCCACCGAACAGAAAGCCGAACTGCACGCCGATCATGGTGATCGTCGGCAAGGCCGCGTTCTTGAGCATGTGGCGCCACACGATGCGCGTTTCCGACAGGCCGCGCAGCCGCGCGGCCTCGACGTAAGGCTCGTTGGCGGCATCGATCAGGCTCGAGCGCAGCACCCGGATCACCAGCGGCGCAAAGCCCAGGGCCAGCGCCAGGGCGGGCAGCAGCATGTGCGACAGCGCACTGAGCCAGCCGCCGAAGTTGCCGGCGAGCAGCGGGTCGATCAGCGCGAAGCCCGTGATGTCGGGCAGCACCACGCCTTCGCCCACGCGCCCGCTGAAGGGCAGCACCGGCCACAGCACGCCGAAGGCGAGGATCAGCAGCAGGCTCCAGAGGAAGGACGGGATGGATTGCATCAGCGCCACCGTGAGGTCGGCGGCGGTTTCTCGGTGGCGCTGGTAGAGCGCGTAAGCCAGCACGCCGCCCGGCACGCTGATCAGCAGTGCGAGCACCAGGCCGGTGAGGGTCAGTTCGAGCGTGGCCGGCAGCGCACCCAGCATCAGATGGGCGACCGGCTGGCGGAAGTTGATCGAGATGCCGAGGTTGCCGCTCAGGGCCTGCCAGAGCCAGATCAGGAATTGCTGCGGCAAAGGCTTGTCGAAGCCGAGCTGCTGGCGCAGCGCCGCCGCATCGGCCGCGGTGGCCGAGGCGGGCAGCAGCATCGCGAGCGGATCGACGGGCAGCATGCGCAGCACGACGAACACCACCAGCGACAACAGCAGCAGCGTCGGGATCGCCAGCAGCAGCCGGCGCAGCACGATCGCTGAAAGAATGGGAAACATGGCTCGGTCCTTGCGCGAGGTGGGCCCGGATTCAGCGGTATTTCATGTCGTTCGGCAGGATGTACCTTGCGCAGGGCGGGGGCGCCGAGGCGCTGCTGATCACCATCGAGCGCACGGCGCCGCAACTGGGCTGGGGCACCTGGCGCTTCCAAACCGACGGCGAGCGGCTGCGCCTCGAAGTGGACAACAGCCCGTTCGCGCATGGATTCGGCGCTTCGGAGCAGCCGGTGTGCCATGCCATCCGGGGCATGCTGCGCGGGCTGGCGGACCTGCGGCTGGGCCGGCCGGCGCAAAGCGCCGAAGTGCAGTGCTTGGCGCAGGGCCATGTACATTGCGTCTTCGAGGCGCAGCCGGCGGCGGTGAAATAAAGGGCGGTGGCCGAGGTGGCTCGGCAGCGCCTTCCAGCCGCATGCATTGCCGGTTGAGTGACCACCGCTGCGCTGTACATCGGCTAGCAGCATCCGTGCGGCCTGCCCGTGCCCGAGGCCTGGGGTTGCGCGACGTAGCCGGCGCGCAAGGCGCCCCGACCGCCGCGCCAAACCCGGATTCTGATCAAATCGGGCTGAAGTGCCTGTCCCGCGCGCGCATTACGATACAAAAATAATAGTGATCGACCACTTGCGATCGCAATTCCGAGGCACGCCCGGTCATCGCCTTCGACGTCCTCGGCACTGTGGTCAGCGCAGCCCGCCACCCGCCGCTGCGTCCGACCGCTGGATCAGCTCGATCTTGTAGTAGGCAGGCGTAGTTACTGCACTTCGGGGGCTTTATATTAATTAGAAATCAAACATCTTGAAATTATTCATCATGTCCCCAGATATTCTTGATGGAAATGATCGACATGAGAAAACTCAGCCCTGAGGCGCGGCAAGAGCGGCGCCGTCAGGTCATCAAGCTGCGCCGCGCGGGCT
>CAUJIM010000091.1 GCA_963205335.1 Pseudomonadota bacterium | reverse complement strand
CCCGCGGGCCGATCTTGCCCAGCCGCTGCTTGAGCGACTGCGGCCGGCCGGTGAGGATGGCGGCGTAGTTCACGGTGTTGGCCAGCACCTTCTTGACGTAGTCGCGCGTCTCGGTGAAGGGCACGTTCTCGGCCCAGACGGCGGCGTCGAGCACCGGGCCGTTGCGCCAGGCACGCGGGCGGCCCGGCCCGGCGTTGTACGCGGCGGCGGCCAGCGGCATGGAGTCGCCGAAGTCGTCGAGCGCGAGCTTGAGGTAGGCCGTGCCGATGGTGATGTTGGTGTCCTGGTCGGTGAGCTGGTCGGGCGTGAAGCCGGCGAGGCCGATCTTCCTGGCCGTCCAGCGCGCGGTGGCGGGCATGACCTGCATCAGGCCCGAGGCGCCGACGTGCGAGCGCGCATCCATGATGAAGCGGCTCTCCTGGCGCACCAGGCCGTAGACGTAGGCCGGGTCGAGCCCGATCTCCTTCGCGCGCCGCACCACGGCGCCCTCGAACGGCATGGGAAAGCGCTGCGCGCTGTCGACCACGGTCCGGGTGCGCTCGCTGGTGTTGATGCAGCGGTCCCACACCTCCTGGCTGCAGGCGAAGTCGGCGGCGGCGAGCAGCTCGCGCTCGCCCATGCCGCCGGGCGTGTGCAGGTTGGTGGTGTAGTTCCACTCGCGCACGCCCTCGCCGCGCAGGCCGAGCAGGATGGCGTAGAGCGCGCGGTTCAGCCCCGGGTTGGCGCGCGCGGCGGCCTTCTCCGCGGCGGTCAGCGGCGCGGGCGGCGGAGGCACGCTCACGCGCCCGCCGAGCTCCTCCAGCGCGAGCTGCTCGTAGAACCCGCTGGTGCCCGCGATGCGCGCGTACAGCGCCTCGGCTTGCGCCCTGTCGTCCTGGCTGGGCTGGCCCGCGAGCAGCGCGCGCGCCTTCCAGTAGACCCAGGTGCTGTCCTGGCGCGCGGCCTCGCCCATGGCATCGATGGCGCGGCCCACCTGCTTCCATTGGCCGGCACGCAGCGCGGCGCGCGCCTTCCAGGCCAGCATGTCGTCGGTCAGGTCGGCGTCGTGCGTGACCCTGCCGAAGTAGGGCATCGCGTCGCTCGACAGCGAGACCGCCGCCTGCCGCCCGATCACGCCCCAGACCCAGTTGCGCTGCTCGGCCGAGAGCCTGCCCGCCCAGGTGTCCTGAAGCAGCCGCGCGGCGCCCGCGTAGTCGCTCATCGCCAGGCGCACCAGCGCCAGCGTGACGAGCTCGCTCGGGCGCGGCGCCGGTGCCGCGCCCGGCGGCTCCTTCGCCTTGCGCCCGGCCCTGGCCTTGCCCTTGTGCTGGTCGGCGCCGTCCCCGCCCAGCACCAGGTACTTGGCGGGCGAGCCGAGCGCCTGCCCCATCTGCGCCAGCAGCTCGGGCGCCACCACCTGCACCGCCTCGCGCGACTGCGCCACGCGGCTGCTCTCGGCGCCCAGGCGCGCCTTGCGCCAGACGTCGAGCGGCTGGATCAGGCCATCGGCCAGCATCTGCGCGGCCGCGCGCGCGCAGCCATCGCTGGTGCGCCGCTGCGCGTCCCACTGGGCCAGCACCTGCGCGCCCGCGTCCTGCGGCGCACGGCCCTCGAGCTGCGCCACCAGCAGCGCGTAGCAGCGCACGTCGCGGTCGTCGCGCATGCGGAACGCCGCCAGCGCATCGGAAAAACGCTGCCAGTCGCGCCGCTGGCCCAGGACCAGCAGCCAGTCGTTGCGCAGGCGGTCTTCCACGTAGCTGCCCTGCCAGCGCCGCAGGAAGGCCTGCACCTCGTCGTCGCTCGCGTCTTCCAGCCGCGCGCGCAGCTCCCAGTAGGCGGCCCAGGATTCGAGCGGGTGGCCGCTGGCCTGCGGCAGCAGGCGCGCGAGCTGCGCCCGGTCGCCCTTGCGAAACGCCTGCTGCATCATGAGCAGCGCCTCGTCGCCGCCATTTTGCGCACGCGCCGACGGCAATACCGCCACGAGCACCAGGACCGCGACGAGCGGTGTCAGAATCGGGAAAAATCGCATGGGGGAATTATCGGATGGACAAAGCAGCCCTGCGCCGACGTCTGGTCGCCGAACGTCAGGCGCTGTCCGACCGCCTGTCCCGCGCCGAAGCCCTGCAGCAGGTGCTGCGCGTCTGGCTGGTGGGCCGCGGCGACAGCGTGATCGGCGCCTACTGGCCGATCAAGGGCGAGTTCGACCCGCTGCCCGCGCTGCACCGCTGGAAGGAGGACGGCGAGCTGACGGACCAGCCCCAGCGCCGGCGCATCGGCCTGCCGGTGATCGACAAGGTGCACAAGACGCTGAGCTTCCACGCCTGGTACCCCGGCTGCCCGATGGAGGAAGACGCCTACGGCATCCCCAAGCCCAAGGACACCGAGGTGCTGCACCCCACGCTGCTGTTCGTGCCCTGCGTCGGCTACGGACCGGGCGGCTACCGCCTGGGCTACGGCGGCGGCTTCTACGACCGCACGCTCGCGGCGCTCGCGCCGCGCCCGTTCACCGTGGGCCTGGGATACACCCACGGCTACCTCGACGATTTCGAGCCCGAGGCGCACGACCAGCCGCTCGATGCCATCCTCAACGACAACGGCGTCGTCTGGCCCTTGTAAAAGATCATGAACAGGCTCTAAACCACCATGCTCAAGTTCTATACCGGCAACAAGAATTACTCCTCCTGGTCCATGCGCGTGGGCGTCCTGCTCGCGCAGGCGCAGATCCCCCACGAAGAAACCGTGCTGCGCATGGACAGCTTCGCCCCGGACTCCGACTTCAAGCGCCAGTTGCGCGCCATCAGCCCCACGGGCAAGGTGCCGCTGCTCATCGACGGGGACGTCACCGTGTGGGAATCGCTCGCCATCGTCGAATACCTCGCCGAGCGCTTCCCTGAAAAACACCTCTGGCCGCAAGACCGCGGCGCCCGTGCCCGCGCCCGCAGCGTGGTGGCCGAGCTGCACGGCGGCTTCGGCGCGCTGCGCCAGCACTGCGGGATGAATATCGAGGCGCACCTGCCCAAGGTCGGCGCCATCGTCTGGCGCGACCAGCCGGCCGTGCGCGCCGACGTGCAGCGCGCCGTGGACATCTTCAGCGAACTGCTGGCCACCCACGGCGGGCCGATGCTGTTCGGCGGCTTCTGCATCGCCGACGCCTACTACGCGCCGATGTGCATGCGCTTCGCCACCTACGAACTGCCGCTGCCGCCCGCGGTGCAGGGCTACGTCGACCGGGTGCGGCAACTGCCGGGCGTCAGGGCCTGGGTGGACGCGGCGCGCGCGGAGCACGACTTCCTCGCGTTCGAGGAGCCATACCGGCTGCATGGCGACTGAAGTTCTGTAGCACATCCGTGCTACAGTGACCTCCACAGGAGCGCCAGCATGTCCACCACCACCATCCGCCTCGAAGACGAACTGAAGGCCCGCATCAACGCCGCCGCCCGGCAGGCGGGCACGACGGCCCACGCCTTCATCCTGGACGCGCTGACGCGCACGGTGGAACAGGTGGAGCTGGACAACGCCTTCCACGCCCTGGCCGACGAGCGCTGGGCCCGCCTTCGCGCCACGGGGCGCACGGTGGCCTGGGACGACGCCCAGGCCTACCTGACCGCCCGCGCCCGGGGCCGGCCGGCGCGCAAGCCCCCCGCCCGTACGGGCGGCAAGCCGGCGCGCGCTGCCGGATGACCCGCATCGAACTGGCGCCGGAAGTCCTGGACGACTTCGACCGCTTCTTCGACCACATCGCCCGGCACGACCCCGGCAGCGCTCCCGAACGCATCGGCGCCATCGTGGATGCCTTGCAGATCCTCACGCACAGCCCGGAGATCGGACGGCCCGTGCAAGGCGGCAAGCGCGAGCTGGTGATCGGCCGCGCCTCGCGCGGCTACGTGGCGCTGTACCACTACGTGGCGGCGATCGACACCGTATTCGTGCTCGCGGTGCGCAGCCAGCGCGAAGCGGGGTTCAAATGATGCCCGCGATGCAGATCTACATGGTCGGCGGCGCGGTGCGCGATGCCTTGCTGGGCCGCCCGGTGAACGACCGCGACTGGGTCGTCGTCGGCGCCACGCCGGAGGCCATGGTGGCGGCGGGCTACGTGCCGGTGGGCCGCGACTTCCCGGTGTTCCTGCACCCCGAGACGCACGAGGAGTACGCGCTGGCGCGCACCGAGCGCAAGAGCGGGCGCGGCTACCGCGGCTTCGTGGTGCAGGCCTCGCCCGAGGTGACGCTGGAAGAAGACCTGGCGCGGCGCGACCTCACTATCAACGCCATAGCTGCTCCCGCAGACTGGACGGGCGCTGGAGCCGTATTGGACCCTTATAACGGCGTGGCCGACCTGCGCGCGCGCGTGCTGCGCCACGTGGGCGGCGCGTTCGCCGAAGACCCGGTGCGCATCCTGCGCGTGGCGCGCTTCGCGGCGCGCTTCGCCGATTTTTCCATCGCGCCCGAAACGATGGCGCTGATGCGCGAGATGGTGGCGGCGGGCGAGGCCGACGCGCTGGTGCCCGAGCGCGTCTGGCAGGAGCTGGCGCGCGGGCTGATGGAGGCCACGCCCTCGCGCATGCTGCAGGTGCTGCGCGAATGCGGGGCCCTCAGGGTGCTGCTGCCCGAGGTCGAGCGCCTGTGGGGCGTGCCGCAGCGCGCCGACCACCACCCCGAGGTGGACACCGGCGCGCACCTGCTGCTGGTGCTGGACATGGCGGCGCGCCTGCGGGCGCCGCTGCCCGTGCGCTTCGCCTGCCTGACGCACGACCTGGGCAAGGGCACGACACCCGCCGACGTCCTGCCGCGCCACCTCGGCCACGAAGGGCGCGGCGCCCGGCTGCTCGAGGGCCTGTGCGAGCGCCTGCGCGTGCCGATCGAATGCCGCGAGACGGCCGACGTGGTGGCGCGCGAGCACGGCAACATCCACCGCTCGCTCTCCCTGGATGGCGCGGCGCTGCTCAGGCTGCTGGAGCGCTGCGACGCGCTGCGCCGGCCCGAGCGCTTCGCCGACGTGCTGCTGGCCTGCGAGTGCGATGCGCGCGGGCGCCTGGGCCACGCGGACGCGCCCTACCCGCAGCGCCCGCACCTGGCCGCCGCGCTGCGGGCAGCGCTGGCCGTGCCCACCGCCCGCGTGGCGGCGCAAGCGGCGGCGGCCGGCCAGCGCGGACCGCAGGTGGGCGCGGCCATCGCCAGGGCGCGCGCGCAGGCGCTGCAGGACTGGCTGGACAGTCTCACACCACCGAGCGCACCCAGCGCGTGATGTCCGCCGCGCCGCGCGCGCCCGAGGTGCGCGCCACCTCGCGCCCGCCCTTGAAGACGATCATCGTCGGGATGCTGCGGATGCCGTAGCGCCCGGCGATCTGCGGCTGCGCCTCGGTATCGAGCTTGGCCAGGCGCGCCGCGGGCTCGAGCTGCCGCGCCGCCTCGTGGAAGAACGGCGCCATCTGCAGGCAGGGCCCGCACCACGGCGCCCAGAAGTCCACCACCACCGGGATCTCGCTGCGGCCCACGTGCCGGTCGAAGCTGGCATCGTCCAGCGCCAGCGGCTCGCCGGCGAACAAGGCCTGGTGGCACTTGCCGCAATCGGGCGCATGGCCCAGGTCTTCGGTCTTCACCCGGTTGGTGGTGTGGCAGTGCGGGCAGACGATGTGCAGGGTGTCGGTGCTGGTCATGGCATGGGGCGTGGATGCGATTACCGGGCAGATAAGGCTGCGGCGGCCCGTTTCAATCCCGCGCCCTCACAGCCACTTGACCGCCAGGCTCAGCAGCAGGCTGAGCAGCACCGTGCTCGCCAGCGGCACCGACCACTGGCGGCCGAACAGCCGGAACTCGAAGTCGCCCGGCAGCCGGCCCAGCCCGAGCCGGCGCAGCAGCGGCATCAGCCCGCTGATGCACACCAGCGCGACGAAGACGACGATCAGCCAGCGCACCATGGGGCCGCATTGTCACAGGCGGTGCGTGCGGTCGCCTTCGGCGAAGCCGCGCGGCTGCCACGCCGGGCCGGGCCCCACGGCCAGCACCTTGAACAGTTCGCCCATCTCGTGTTCCAGCATCAATTTGGCCGATTGCGCGCGCTGGGCAAGCGCGAGCAGCTCCATTTTCTGAAGCAGCCCGTTGTTCAGCAGGAAGCGCGCCTGGCTGGTGTAGCCGAGCACTTCGAGCCCCGCCTCCTGCGCCGCGACGGCCACGCCGGTGAAATTCACGTGCGCGGTGATGTCCTTCAGGCCCACGTCGGCCAGCGGGTCGGCGTCCACCCGGTGCGCGCGGTGGCAGGCCAGCGTGCCCATGTGGCGCTGCGGGTGGTAGTACTCGGCCTCGGGAAAGCCGTAGTCGATGAGGAAGGCCGCGCCGCGCGCCAGGTGGCCGGCGAGCGTGCGCATGAAGCCCTCGGCCTGCGGGTGGATCTCGGTCAGGTAGTCGTGCCCGCCCTCGATCTCCACCGGCGGGCGCAGGCCGGTGGGCCGGTCGCTCCAGGCGAAGGCGCCGTCGGCCGCCAGGCACACGCCGCGCTCGTGCCAGCGGCCGTCCACGCGGTGCAGCAGCGTGACCGGCATCGCGTCCAGTACCTCGTTGCCCAGCACGATGCCTTCGATGCGCCCGGGCAGGCGGTCGGCCCAGGCCACGCGGTCGGCCCAGGGGCGCAAGGTCTCCCGCTGGCGCGCGCGCAGGCTGCCCGAGAGGTCGACGATGGTGTAGCGCCGCACCCGTTTGCCCAGCACCCCCAGCACCTGCGCCGCCAGCGCGCCGCTGCCGGCGCCGAACTCCCAGACCTCGTCGGTGCCGGTCGCGTCGAGCGCCTCGCGCACCTGTCCGGCCAGCACCTGGCCGAAGACGGGCGAGAGCTCGGGCGCGGTGACGAAGTCGCTGCCGCTCTCGGGCATGGCGCCGAACTTGCGCAGGTCGTTGGCGTAGTAGCCCAGGCCGGGTGCGTACAGGGCGAGCTGCATGTAGCGGTCGAAGCCGATCCAGCCGCCAGCGTCGGCAACGTGCGCGCGGATGCGCGCGGCGAGTGCTTCACTCAGAGAGGAGATCATGGTGTCCGGATCAGGCCCGCGGGTTGGTCGAATGCGCGGCGCCACAGGCCGGGGCAGCGGCGGCGCCCGTGCGGCGCAGGCCGATTTTGCCTCGCTGCCGGGCAGCGCCCGGCCAGCCCCGCGGCGCGCGCATGCTCTTTCTGGTCACAATCAGGCTTGGTTCCGCTGCCGGCGCGGCCCGCAGCAGGAACCCGCCCCCTCCTTCATGACAGAGACGACATGGCAGTTTCCTCCTGGGTCCTCGTGACCGGCGGCGCGGCCCGCCTGGGGCGCGAGATCGGTCTGGCGTTCGCGCGTTCGGGCTGGAACGTGTTGTGCCACTACCGGCACTCGCAAGACGCGGCGCAGGCCACCGCCGCGGAGATCCGCGCGCTGGGCGGCGAGTGCGCGCTGGTCGGCGCCGATCTCTCGCAACCCCGCGCCGCCGCCGAGCTGCTCGGCGCATGCGTGGCGGCCGCCGGCCAGGCGCCGCGCTGCATCGTCAACAACGCCTCGCTGTTCGATGCCGACGACGCCGCGAGCGCCAGCGCCGAAACCCTGCAGCGGCACCTGGCGACCAACGCCGTCGCGCCGCTGCTGCTGGCCAACGCCCTGGCGGCGCACCTGCGCACCCGGGACACGCCGGCGCCCGGCGGCTGGCACAGCGTGGTGCACGTGCTCGACCAGAAGGTGCACAACCTCAACCCGGACTATTTCTCGTACACCGTGAGCAAGCTGGCGCTGCAGGGCAGCGTGGCGCTGCAGGCGCAGGCGCTTGCGCCGCACGTGCGCGTGTGCGGCCTCTCGCCGGGGCTCCTGTACCCGAGCGGCCCGCAGTCGCAGGCCAACTTCGACCGCGCCAGCCAGGTCAACCCGCTGCGCCGGCCGATCGAGCCCGCCGACGTGGCGCGCGCGGCGCTGTTCCTGGCGGAGAACGCCAGCCTGAACGGCTGCACGCTGCAGGCGGACAACGGCCAGCACCTGGTGCCGCTCGCGCGCGACGTGATGTTCGCCATCGACGAAAATCGCCAGCCATGAATTCCATCCTGCTCGCGTTCGGCGCGCTCGATGCACGCCTGGCCACGCACTGCCGCCTGCTCAGCCTGCGCCGCCACGAACTGCCGGTGCGCATCGGCGTGCACGACTTCGAGCGCCACGCGCCGCAGCGCATGTGGTTCGACGTGGACCTGTGCATCAAGCTCGACGACGCGCCCGCGCGCAGCGACGACATCTCGCAGACGCTGGACTACGACTTCATCCGCGAGGTGATCGCGCAGGCGGCCGGCACGCGCCACCACGAGCTGCAGGAGACCTTGTGCGACGCCATCGCCGGCACGCTGCTCGCCACCCCCGGCGTGCAGGCCGCGCGCGTGGCCACGCGCAAGCCCGACGTCTATCCCGACTGCGCCTCCGTCGGCGTCGAGCGCGTCTGCCTCAAGCCCTGGTGAGCCCGGGCCCCTCCCCACACCCCATGACCATGCCTCTTCCGCAACAAGGCCAGCAGACGCTCACGCTCACCGGCCTGCGCTTCGACGCCAACCTGGGCATCCTGGCGCACGAGCGCCAGGCGCCGCAGCCCATCCAGGTGGACGCCGAGCTCAACCTCGGCACCCAGCCGCTGGCCCCGCGCGACGACGACATCCTGCGCGTGCTCGACTACCGCAAGGTGCGCCAGATCATCATCGACGAGTGCACCGCCGAGCACGTGAACCTGCTCGAGAGCCTGATCGGCAAGCTCGCGCGCCGCCTGCTGCTGCTGCCCGGCGTGCGCGGCGTGCGGGTGAAAATAGCGAAACTCGAAATCTTCGACGACTGCGAAGTGGCCATTCGCGTCGAAACCGGACAGTGGTGAACGCCCCCATGCACGCAACACAAGCCCCGGCGGCCCTCCCGCCGCAAGCGCCGTCGCACGACGCCCGCAAGGCAGAGCACGAACAGCACAAGCTCGAGAAGCGCCTGTGCCGCGAAGTCGGCCGCGCGATCACCGACTTCCAGATGATCGAGGAGGGCGACCGCGTGATGGTGTGCATGTCCGGCGGCAAGGACAGCTACACGCTGCTCGACATCCTGCGCCGGCTGCAGCGGCGCGCGCCGATCCGCTTCGGCATCGTCGCGGTCAACCTCGACCAGAAGCAGCCGGGCTTTCCCGAGCACGTGCTGCCCGACTACTTCAAGAGCATCGGCGTGGAGTTCCACATCGAGAACCAGGACACCTACAGCATCGTCAAGCGCCTCGTGCCCGAGGGCAAGACCACCTGCAGCGTCTGCTCGCGCCTGCGCCGCGCCATCCTCTACCGCGTGGCGCGCGAGCTGGGCGCGACCAAGATCGCGCTGGGCCACCACCGCGACGACATCGTCTCGACCCTGATGCTCAACCTGTTCTACGGCGGGCGCATGAAGGGCATGCCGCCCAAGCTGGTGAGCGACGACGGCCAGCACGTGGTGATCCGCCCGCTGTGCTACGTGAGCGAGCGCGACACCGCCGCGTGGGCCCAGGCGCAGCGCTTCCCGATCATCCCGTGCAACCTCTGCGGCAGCCAGGAGGGCCTGCAGCGCGTGGCCGTGGGGCAGATGCTGCGCGAATGGGAAAAGAAATACCCCGGGCGCATAGAGAGCATGTTCCGCGCGATGGGCCACATCGTCACCACGCACATGATGGACCCCAGGCTGCACGACTTCCGCAACGCCCGCGCGACCGGCATCGCCGATCCGGACGGCGACATCGCGTTCGACGAGGAGGAACTGCCGATGCCGATCCAGATCGTACGTACGAGGCAGGCATCATCATGACCCTTTCGCGCCCACTCGCCACCGCCCTGCTGTGCCTGGCCGCAGCGCTGCTCGCAGGCTGCGCCGGGCCGCGCCTGGTGGAAAGCGACGTCAGCAGCTACTCCACGCTCGCCGCCCTGCCCCAGCCGGCCACCTACCGGCTCGAACTGCTGCCCTCGCAGCAGCAGCAGGCGGCGGCATTCGCGCCGATCCAGGCGCAGGCCGAGCAGGCGCTGGCGCGCGTCGGGCTGGCGCGCGACGACGCCAACGCGCGCCTGGCCGTGCAGATCGGCGTCGAAGGCGGCATCGCCTACCCGCGCGACTGGCCCTACGCGGGCAGCCCCTGGGGCCCGCGCTTCGGCTGGGGCCTGGGCTGGAGCGGACACTGGCGCGGCGGCTTCGGCATGGGCCTGGGCTGGACGCGCGAGATGCCGCCGCCGCTGTACCACCGCAAGGTCAGCGTGCTCATCCGCGACATCGCGAGCCAGCAGGTGGTGTTCGAGAGCTCCGCCCTCTACCAGGACGTCTGGACCAGCGACCCGATGATCTACGGCGTGCTGTTCGAACAGGCGCTGCGCGGCTTCCCCCAGCCGCCGAGCGGCGAACGCAAGGAACGCACCGAGGTGCTGCCGCCGCAATAAAGCGCATGCAGGAACCCACCCGCATCATCGCCCTGCGCCACGGAGAGACCGCCTGGAACGTGGACACGCGCATCCAGGGCCACCTCGACATTCCGCTCAACGCCACCGGCATGTGGCAGGCCGGCCAGCTCGCGCGCGCGCTGGCCGACACGCCGGTCGCAGCCATCTACAGCAGCGACCTGCAGCGCGCCCTGGCCACCGCGCAGGCCGTGGCCGACGCCACCGGCGCGCCCCTGCAGGCGCGGCCGGGCCTGCGCGAGCGCGGCTTCGGCAGCTTCGAGGGGCGCACCTTCCGCCAGGTCGAGCAGGAGTCCCCGGAGCACGCGCTGCGCTGGCGCCGGCGCGACCCCGACTACGCGCCCGGCGGCACCGGCGAATCGCTGGCGGCGCTGCAGCGGCGCGTCACCCGCACCGTGGACCAGCTCGCCGCCCGCCACGGCGGCGAGCTGATCGTGCTGGTCGCGCACGGCGGCGTCATGGACATGCTCTACCGCCTGGCCACGCACCTGGACCTGCAGGCGCCGCGCTCCTGGCCGCTGGCCAACGCGGCGATCAACCGCCTGCTGTGGACCCGCGAGAACGGCCTGGCGCTGGTGGCCTGGGCAGACACCCGGCACCTGGAAGGCGACGCGCGCGACGAATCGCACGCCTGATGCAGGTCTGCAACCAACGAGAGTCCGGACCGCGCTGCCGCGTCAGTCGGGGGTGCGCAGCCGCGCGAGCAGCGCCGGCGCGATCTGCGCCAGCGGCAGCACCTCGTCGGCGGCGCCGCGCGCGATGGCCTCGCGCGGCATGCCGAAGACCACGCAGCTGGCTTCGTCCTGCACGTAGTTGTAGCTGCCCGCGTCCTTCATGGCGCGCATCGCCGCCGCGCCGTCGTCGCCCATGCCGGTGAGCATGATGCCGCAGGCGTTGCGCCCGGCGCAGGCCGCCGCCGACTGGAACAAGACCTCGACCGACGGCTTGTGCCGGTTCACCGGCGGTCCGTCGTCGACCAGCGCGACGTAGTTGCTGCCGCTGCGGCCGACGCGCAGGTGGCGGCCGCCCGGCGCGATGTAGGCATGGCCCGGCAGGATGCGCTCGCCATCGACCGCCTCCTTGACGGCAATTCGGCACAGGCCGTCGAGCCGTGCGGCGAAGCTGGTCGTGAAGCCCGGCGGCATGTGCTGGGTGACCATGACCGCGGGAGCATCGGCCGGCAGCGGCACGAGGATCTGCCGGATCGCTTCGGTGCCCCCGGTGGAGGCGCCGATGAAGATCAGCTTTTCCGTCGACACCCGGCCCGGCCAGCCGCCACCGCCCGCCGGCGCCCGCCCGGCCCGGTGCGCCGGCGCGGCCGCGGACATCCGGCGCACCCGCGCCTGCGCCGCGATCCGGATCTTGTCGGCGATCTCGCTGGTCAACTGATGCATGCCGCCGGCCAGCCCGACGCGCGGCTTGGCGACGAAATCGACCGCGCCGAGCTCCAGCGCGCGCAGCGTCACCTCGGCGCCGCGCCGCGTGAGCGACGAGACCATCACCACCGGCATGGGGCGCAGGCGCATCAGGCGCTCCAGGAAATCGATTCCGTCCATGTGCGGCATTTCCACGTCGAGCGTGATCACGTCCGGGTTGCGCTCGCGGATCAGCTCGCGCGCCTGCAGCGGATCGTTGGCCGCGCCGATGCACTCCATGTCCGGCTGGCGGTTGATGATCTCGGCGAGCAGGCTGCGCACCAGCGCCGAATCGTCCACCACGATGACCCTGATCCTGCCTGCCATTGCCTCGTCGCCTCCGCGCCCCATAGGGCCGTTTCAGAACCCGCCGCCGCGAGGCGCATGGCGCCGCGATGGGCGCTCAGACCCGCTCATAGACGGTCCTGCCGCACGGCGCGAAAAGATCGCTCGACGCACCGAGATTCTCCGCATGCCCCACGAACAGCGCCCCCCCGGGCTTGAGTACGCGGTGGATGCGTTCGAGCACGCGGCGCTGCGTGCGCGCGTCGAAATAGATCATCACGTTGCGGCAGAACACCACGTCGAAAGCCTCGCCGAACGGCCAGCCGTCGTCGGCCAGGTTGACGCGCAGGAAGGTGACGCACTCGCGCAATTCCGGCCGCACCCGCGCCAGGCCCTGGTTGCCGCCCCTGCCGCGCAGGAAAAAGCGCCGCAGCTGCTGCCCGTCCAGACCCTTGAGCGCGCTGGCGCGGTACACCCCGCCGGCGGCCGTCTCGAGCACCCGGGTGTCGATGTCACTGGCCGTGAGCTGCCAGCGGGCCTCGGGCCCGAGCGTCTGCAGCACCGTCATGGCAATGGAGTAGGGCTCCTCGCCCGTGGAGGCCGCGGCGCTCCAGATCTTCCAGGGACCGCCGGGGCGCTGGCGCAGCAGCGTGGCCAGGGCTCCGAAATGGTGCCGCTCGCGGAAGAACGCGGTCAGATTGATGGTCAGCGCGTTGATGAACTCCTGCCATTCGGACTCCCCCTGCCGCTGCAGCCAGCGCAGGTAGCCATCGAAGCTGGCATGGCCCGTCTCGCGCAGGCGCCGCGACAGGCGGGCATAGACCATCGCGTGCTTGTCGTCGCGCAGGCTGATGCCCGCGCGCTGGTGGATCAGCGCCTGCACGCGCGCGAAATCGGCCCGGGTCCAGCCGAACCCGCTGCGCTCGTGCGGATGGGTCGCGACAGGCACGGGAGCCGCCATCAGGTGGGCGCGGGCACCCAGCCCAGGTCGTCGCCCGCCACCAGCGTTTCGATGTCGAGGAGGATCAGCATGCGCTCGCCGACCAGGCCCAGGCCGCCGATGGCGTGCACGCCGGCCGCGCCGCACACGTCGGGCGCGGGCCGTATCTGATCGCCGGCGAGCTCGACGACATCGCTCACCGAATCCACCACCAGCCCGAGCACGCGGCCGCGCAGGTTCAGGATGATCACGACCGTGAGGGCGCTGCATTCGGCGTCAGCGCAGTGCAGCCGCAGGCGCATGTCGATGATCGGCACGATGGCGCCGCGCAGATTGGACACGCCCTTGACGAACGCCGGCGCGTTCGCCACGCGCGTCGGCGGCTCGTAGCCGCGAATCTCCTGCACCTTGAGTATGTCGATGCCGTACTCCTCCTCGCCCAGACGAAACGTGAGGTATTTGCCCGCGCCCGCCGTCGTGGTCTCGCGCCCGTTCGCCATTGCCGCATCCATGGTCAATCCCCTCCGGTTTCTCCCGCGCCCCGTTGCACGCCTCATACGGGTTTGCAATCAACAAGAAAACAAGGCGCGAAGCCGCAGACAGTACACGCAGTACGGCAAGGCGGAGCAACGCAGTTATCTTTTTGATTGCGAAGCCGTATCAATGGCGCCCCCGGCGCACCAGCGCGCCCACATCCAGAATCAGCGCCACCGACCCGTCGCCGAGGATGGTCGCGCCCGCAACGTCGGCCACCTTGCGGTAATTGGTTTCGAGGTTCTTGACCACGACCTGGTGCTGTCCGAGCAGCGCGTCGACCAGCAGCGCCACCCGGCAGCCCTCGGCCTCGACGACGACCATGATGCCGCTGCCGTACCCGGCGCCATCGCGCGGCACCTGGAACACCTGCTCCAGCGGGAGCACCGGCAGGTACTCGCCGCGCACCTTCACGAGCCGCGTGTCCGGCGCCACGGCGTGGTGCGCACTCCCGCTGGCCTGGAACGATTCGACGACGGAGGACAGCGGCAGGATGTAGGTCTCGCCGGCGACGCCGACCGACATGCCATCCATGATCGCGAGCGTGAGCGGCAGGCGCACCGACACGCGCATGCCCCGGCCCTCCTGCGAATCGATCTCGACCGTGCCGCCGAGCGCCGCGATGTTCTTCCTGACCACGTCCATGCCGACGCCGCGGCCCGAGACGTCGGTCACCACCTCGGCGGTGGAGAACCCGGGCGCCATGATCAGGTTCCAGACCTCGGCATCAGGCGCGGCGGGCGGCACCTCCATGCCGCGCTCGCGCGCCTTCGCCAGGATTTTCTGGCGCGACAGTCCGCGCCCGTCGTCGCGCACCTCGATGACCACCGTTCCCCCCTGGTGCGCGGCCGACAGCGTGAGCGTGCCGTGCTCGGCCTTGCCCGCGGCCAGGCGCTCCGCGGGGGTCTCGATGCCGTGGTCGCAGCTGTTGCGCACCAGATGGGTCAGCGGGTCGGTGATCTTCTCGATCAGGCCCCTGTCCAGCTCGGTCGCCCCGCCCTGGGTGACGAGCTCGACCTTCTTGCCCAGCTTGCCGGCCAGGTCGTGCAGCATGCGCGGGAAGCGGGCGAACACGGTGGACACCGGGACCATGCGGATCGACATCACCGATGCCTGCAGGTCGCGCGTGTTGCGCTCCAGCGCCACGAGGGCGGCGAGCAGCGGCTGGCGCGCCTGCGCCGGCAGGTCGCGGGCGCCCTGCGCCAGCATGGCCTGCGTGATGACGAGCTCGCCGACCAGATCGACGATCTGGTCGACCTTGTCCACGGCCACGCGGATCGTGCCCGCATCCACCGGCGCAGGGGGTGCCGCCCTGGGCGGCCCGGACGGCGGCGCGGGCACGGGGGCGGCGCGTATTTCGACCTGCTCCTTGGCGACGTGGAAGGCGAACAGATCGAGCAGCTCGGCATCCGACGAGGTGGTCCGCACCGCGAAGCTGCGCATGCCGGGGCGCGCGTCCGGCAGGTCGCTGACCGTGCCCAGGCCGGGAATGTCGCGGAACAGGTCCCGCACGGCGCCGGCCAGCTCCGGGAACTCGAGCGGCCCCAGGCTGATTTCCAGCCGCCGCTCGCCGGCCGGAGCGTGCGCCGGCGGCGGCGCGGCCACGGGCGCCGGCGCCACGACGGCCGGCGCCGCGCCTTCGGCCAGCGCGCGGATGCGCCGCACCAGATCGGCCGTGGCGACGGCATCGCCCTGCGCGTCGCCCTGGCGCCGGGCCAGCAGCCCGCGGGAGGCGTCCGCCGACTCCAGCAACACGTCGATCATCGGGGGGCGCAGCGGCAGCTCGTGGCGGCGCAGCCTGTCGAGCAGCGACTCCATCTCGTGCGTGAGCTCGGCGACGTCGGAAAACCCGAAGGCCGCCGCACCGCCCTTGATCGAGTGCGCGCAGCGGAAAATGCCGTTGAGCCCTTCGTCGTCGGGCGCGCCGGCGTCGAGCGCCAGCAGCATGTGCTCCATCAGATCGAGGTGTTCCGCCGCCTCCTCGAAAAAGACGCCATGGAACTGGCGCAGGTCGAGGTCGGCGCCCGCCGACGGTGAGGAGTGGGTGTCCGCCATGCCCGTGTCCCTGCGCACCGTTTCGTTGGCCGCCAGCCGCCTCAGCAAGGCGCCCCGGCCAGCCGGCCGAGGGCGGGCGCCGGCATCGGCCGCCCGGCCATGGGCTTGCGCGAGGTTTGAGGCATTGACGGCATCGATTCTCCAGACATGCGCGGCGCGCCGGCGGCGGCCTGCGGCATCGGCTGCTATCCTTGACCCTGCCGCGCCGCGCCAGGGTCCGCATGCCGGTGGCCCGGCGAACGCGGCCGCCACCGCAAGACCCCGGCCAGCCCCGCATAGTGCACAGCCATGATAGCCACCGCCGCCGATCCCGAAGCGTCCAACAGACCGGTCCGGGTACTGCATCTCGAGGATTGCGCCACCGACCACGAACTGGCGCGGCTGGCGCTGCGCCGCTCGGCCACGGCGCACGAGCTGCAGCGGGTGGATACGCTGGCCGAGCTGCTGGAACTCCTGCGCACGCAGACCTTCGATCTGGTCCTGGCCGACTACCGCCTGCGCGGCTTCACCGCGATCGACGCCTGGCAGGCGGCCCAGCAGCTGCCGCTGCACCCCCCCTTCGTGCTGCTGTCGGGCGCCATCGGCGAGGCGGCGGCCGTGGATGCGATGCGCCTGGGCTTCTCCGACTACCTGCTCAAGGACGACATGGCGCGCCTGCCGCACGTGATCCAGCGGGCGATCGAGGTGACCGAGGCGCGGCGCGCGCGCGAGCAGATGGTGACCGAGCTGGCGGCGTCGGAGCAGCGCCTGGCGGACCTGGCCGAGCACCTGCAGAGCACGATCGAGGAGGAACGCGCCGCGATCGCACGCGAAATCCACGACGACGTGGGCGGCGCGCTCACCGCGGCCAAGTTCGACCTGGCGTGGATCGGGCGGCACAGCAGCGACGCGGCCATCGGCCGCCACGCCGCCGCGGCCAGCGACATGCTGCTGCACGCCATCGACGCGAGCCAGCGCATCATGATGAACCTGCGCCCCCCGGTGCTCGACCAGGGGCTCGCGGCCGCGGTGCAGTGGCTGGCGCAGACCTTCGAGCGGCGCTCCGGCATCGCGACGCGGATCCACGCCGTGCGCGAGACGCCGGCCGTGCCGGCGCCCCTGCAGCTCGTGGCCTACCGCACGGCGCAGGAGGCCCTGACCAACGTCCAGAAGCACGCCCAGGCGCGCACGGTGCGGGTCGAGCTGTCGGACCGCGAAGGCGTGCTCACGCTCGAGGTGACCGACGACGGCGTGGGCATCGGCGACCAGGCGCTGGCCAAGCCCACCTCGTTCGGCCTGCGCGGCCTGCGCGAGCGCGCGCGCCGCGCCGGCGGCTGGCTCGACGTCAGCAGCCGGCCCGGGCTGGGCACTTCGGTGATACTTTCGCTGCCGCTGGGCGAGCACGCCCGCGCCGAGATCCAGGGGTACGAGCCATGATCCACGTCCTGCTCTGCGATGACCACGCCGTGCTGCGCCGGGGCATCCGCGACACGCTCGCCGAGGCGGCCGACATCGAGGTGGTCGGCGAGGCCGCCAGCTACCCCGAGCTCAAGGAGCTGCTGCGCCACACCGACTGCGACGTGCTGCTGCTCGACCTGAACCTGCCAGGGCGCAGCGGCCTGGAAATCCTGGCCAGCCTGCACGAGAGCCACCCGAAGATCAAGGTGCTGATCGTCTCGATGTACCCCGAGGACCAGTACGCGCTGCGCGCCATCCGGGCCGGCGCCAGCGGCTATGCCAACAAGGCCGACGATCCGCTGCGGCTGATCGACGCGGTCCGCACGGTGGTGCAGGGGCGCAAGTACCTCACGCCGGTGGTCGCGCAGCTGCTCGCCGACAGCCTGGCGCAGCCCGCGCGCGAGCTGCCGCACGAAGCGCTGTCCGAGCGCGAACTGCAGACGCTCACCAAGATCGCGTCGGGCAAGCGCCTGTCGGACATCGCCAAGGAGCTCATGCTCAGCCCCAAGACCGTCAGCGTCTACCGCGCACGGGTGCTCGACAAGCTGCAGCTGAGCAACAACGCCGAACTCACGGTGTACGCGATCCGCAACCAATTGGTATGAAATCCGCCCTTAGCGCCCGTCAATCAAGCGCAATTAGCTACTTTATAGATAGCATCAGCGCGGCGCGAACAGGTCCATCGCCTGCTGCAGCAGGGTCAGCATCGGCTGCTCGAGCATCGGCAGCGTGGCGGTGATGCCGAGCAGGCCGACGGTGATCGTGACCGGAAACCCCACGGCGTAGATGTTCATCTGCGGCGCGACGCGCGAGATCACGCCCATGGTCAGGTTGACGAACATCAGCAGCGCCACCAGTGGCAGCGCGATCCACAGCGCGCTGGCGAAGATGCCGCTGCCGAGCCGGTGCAGCTGCATCTGCTGCACCGCCTGCAGGAAGCTGCCATCGACCGGAAAGCTCTGGAAACTCTGCAGCGTGGCCATCAGCACCATCAGGTGGCCGTTGGCCACGACGAACAGCAGCATCGTGATGTTGCCGTAGAAGCGCGCCACCGCGCTGCTCTGCGAATTGCTCGCGGGATCGAAGAACGAGGCGTAGTTCAAGCCCATCTGCAGGCCCACCACCTCGCCCGCGAGCTCGATGGCGACGAACACCAGCCGCACGGCGAAGCCGATCATCAGCCCGATGCCCACCTGCTGGAGCACGGCGCCCGCCGCGGCGCCGGAATCCAGCGCGATGACCGGCTGCGGCGGCAGCGCCGCCTGCGCGCAGACGGCCACGAGAAAGGCCAGGCCGATCTTGGTGCGCAGCGGAAACGCGCGCATGGAGAACACCGGCGCCGAGGTGAACACCGCCAGCACGCGCAGGAAGGGCCACAGCAGCGGCGACAGCCACGCCATGAGCTGCGCCTCGCTGACGGTGAGCACGGCGGCTACCCGACGACGCTGGGTATGGCCTCGATGGTGCGGCGCAGATAGTCCACCAGCGTCGTCACCATCCACGGCCCGGCCACGGCGAACACCACCACCGCCGCCACCAGCTTGGGCACGAACGACAGCGTCGCCTCGTGCACCTGCGTGACGGCCTGGAAGATGCTCACCAGCATGCCGACGACCATCACCGCGCCGAGCGCCGGCAGCGCGATCATGAGCAGCAGCATCAGGGCCTCGTGGCCCAGCGTGAGTACGAATTGCGCGGTCATCCCGATACCTCAGGTTGCGAAACTGGCGGCCAGCGAGCCCATGAGCAGATTCCAGCCGTCCGCCAGCACGAACAGCATGAGCTTGAACGGCAGCGCCACCAGCACCGGCGAGAGCATCATCATGCCCAGCGACATGAGCACGCTGGCCACCACCATGTCGATGATCAGGAACGGGATGAAGACCATGAACGCGATCTGGAACGCCGACTTGAGCTCGCTCGTGACGAAGGCGGGCACCAGCACGCGCAGCGGCGCGGTCTCCGCGCCCACCTCGGGCGCGAGCCTGGCCAGGCGCGCGAACAGCGCGAAGTCGCTCTGGCGCGTCTGCTTGAGCATGAAGGCGCGCATCGGCGCCTCCGCCTTGGGCAGCGCCTGCTCGAACGACAGCGTGTTCTGCGTGTACGGCAGATAGGCCTCCTGGTAGACCTTGTCGAGCGTCGGCCCCATGACGAAGAGCGTGAGAAAGAGCGACAGGCCGACGATCACCTGGTTGGGCGGCGCCGCCTGCGTGCCCAGCGCCTGGCGCAGCAGCGAGAGCACGATCACGATGCGCGTGAAGCTGGTCATCAGGAGCAGCACCGCGGGCAGGAACGACAGCGCCGTGAAGAACAGCAGGGTCTGGATCGGCACCGAATAGCTGTTGCCGCCCGGGCCCGCGCCGATCACGATGGGCAGGCTGCCCGCGGTCTGCGCCAGCGCGCCGCCCGCCGGCAGCAAGGCCAGCAGCGCCACGGCCGCGAGCGCCCGGCGCCAGCGCGCTTCAGTCATGTCCGGATGCACCATCGGACTCCTTGCGCGCCGCCGCCGCCTCGGCCGCGAACGAAGTGCCGCGCAGCACGTGCAGGCAGCTGATCTGCTGCGCCGTCACGCCCAGCACCAGCACCACGCGCTCCTGCGGGCCGCCGGTCTCCACGGTCACGACGCGCTGCTGCGGCCCCAGGGCCACCGAGGCCAGCACGCGCGAGCCGACACCGCCCGCCGACGCCAGGCCGCCCTGGCGGCGCTGGATGCGGCGCACCAGCCACGGCAGCAGCGCGACGGCGCCGACGAAGAGCACCACCCAGACGAGCGACTGGGTGAAGCCCGCGCTAGCCCCGGCTGACACGGCGCAGCCGCTCCGACGGCGTGACGACATCGGTCAGGCGGATGCCGAACTTGTCGTTCACCACCACCACCTCGCCCTGGGCGATGAGGTAGCCGTTGACCAGCACGTCCATCGGCTCGCCCGCGAGCGCGTCGAGTTCGACCACCGAGCCCTGGGCGAGCTGCAGGATGTACTTGATCGGCACCTTGGTGCGCCCGAGCTCGACCGAGAGCTGCACCGGGATGTCGAGCACCATGTTGATGTCCTGCACCGAGGGATCGCCCGGGCCGGAGAAGGTCCGCGGCGCGGCGCCCGAAAGCGGCCCGCCCTGCTCCGGCTCCCCGGCGCCCTGGCCGGCGGCCTTCTGCTCCTGCAGCGCCTCGGCCCAGTCGGAGAACGTGTCGTCGGCGGCCCCCTGGGCCCCGCCGTGCGCGGGAGTGTCGTTGGGTGTGGCGTCAGTGGCCATGTTCATCTCCTGTCCAGCCCGCGTCGCCGTTGTGCAGGCGCTCTTCAATGCGGATGGCGTATTTGGCGTTGTGCGTGCCGTACTGGCACTCGAACAGATCGATACCGCTGACCGACGCGCGCACGCGCGGCTGTCGCTCCAGCTCGATGAAGTCGCCCGGGCGCATCGCGAGCAACTGCTCGACGGTGGCGTCGGCGCGCGCCAGCTCCACCACCAGCGTGACCTCGGCCGACTGGATTTCGCGCGACAGCACCCTGACCCAGCGCCGGTCCACCTCGAGCGCGTCGCCCTGCACGTTCGAGTACAGGACGTCGCGGATCGGCTCCAGCGTCGCGTACGGCATGCAGATGTGGATCGAGCCCTCCAGGTCGCCGATCTCCAGGTGGAACGCGGTGGAGACGACGATTTCGCTCGGCGTGGCGATGTTGGCGAACTGCGGCTGCATCTCCGAGCGCTGGTAGACCAGCTCCAGCGGGTAAATGCCCTGCCACGCCTTCTTGTATTCGCCGGTGATGACGTCCACGAGGCGCTCGATCACGCGCTGCTCGGCCGACGAGAAGTCGCGGCCCTCGATGCGCGAGCGGTACTTGCCGACGCCGCCGTAGAGCGCGTCGATGATGCCGAACAGGAGCGAGGGGTCGCACACCACCAGCCCGTTGCCGCGCAGCGGCCGGATGGCGACGATGTTGAAATTGGTCGGCGCCACGATTTCGCGCAGGAAGGCGCTGTAGCGCTGCACCGACACGGTGCCCACCGAGACGTCGGGGCTGCGGCGGATGAAATTGAACAGCGCCACGCGCAGGTTGCGCGCGAAGCGCTCGTTGACGATCTCCATCGTCGGCATGCGCCCGCGCACGATGCGCTCCTGGCTGGAGAGATCGTAGTCGCGGATGACACCCGTCTGCACCTCTTCCTGGAGGGTCTTCTGGCTCTCGCCGGTCACCCCTTCGAGCAGGGCGTCGACCTCTTCCTGGGACAAGAACGAGTCTTTCATGCAATACCTCTTCGGACCACCGCGTCACTGGACGATGAAACTGGAGAACAGCACCGCGCGCACCGGGCCGTCGGCCGGCGCCTTGCGCGGCGCCGCGTCGCCATCCTCGTCGGCGCCATTCTTGCGCCCGCGCGCCTTGGGCGGCGTGTAGCCGAGCGCGTTCAGCACCTCCAGGCGCACGTCCGCCGCCAGTTTCTCCTTGCCTTCGCGCGAAAGCAATTCATCGCTCGTGCGCTGCGAGAGCAGCATCAGCACACCGCTGCGGATGCTGGGCATGTAGGTCTTGACCTTCTCGGCCGTCTTGGCGTCGGCCAGCTCCAGGGTGATGCCCATCTGGGCAAAGCGGTCGCCGCCGGGATCGGCCAGATTGACCACCATGTTGTCCAGCGGCAGGAAGGCGGGCGGCGTCTTGGGTTCGGCCGGCTCCGCGGCCTGCTCCACCCCGTCCTCGTCCAGGCTGGCGCTGCGCTGCTTGGCGACGTACCAGAGCGCGCCCGCGGCCGCGAGGGCGAGCACGACCACGGCGACCAGGATGATCAGCAGCCACTTCTTCTTGCTCTTGGGTGGCACGGGAGCAGCAGTTTCTTCAGGCACGTCTGGGCTTTCTCGCGCCGCGCGGGCGCCATGATTCCAACCGTCCGGAAGCATCCGCGCGACACCACCGAACCGATGCCTGATTATTGGACGCGCCGCCGGCCCGCAATAGCCCGAATAGCACCGCGAAAACAGGACTTTCGGGCGCCCATCGCGCCGCGATCAGACGAAGACGTCGAGCGCGCGCCGGCCCGCCGCCGCGTGCTCCGGGCGGCCGGGCGGCGGCGCGGGCGCGGCGACGCGCGCGGTGGCGCCGCCGCCCTCCCGGTGCGCACCGGCGTGCGCGTCCTGCCGGGCCGCGCCGCCGCCCTGCCCGCCCGCCACGTCCACGCTCACCTGCGCCAGCTCCAGCCCCTGGTCGCGCAACAGCGAACGCAGATCGTCCAGCCCGGCATCGAGCGCCTGCCGCGCGGCGGCGTGGTCGCTGCGGAAGGCGACGCTGGTCGCGTCGCCGTCGAGCGCCACCCGCACCTGCACCGCCTGGCCGTCGTGGTCGAGCGTGAGCTCCGCGCGCTGGGTCTTCTGGTGCACCCAGAAGGTCACCTGCTCGGAGAGCCGCTCCATGAAATCGTCCGTCACCCGCCCGTCGCCGGGCAAGCCATCGGGCGCGCCGCCCGCCCCGGCCGGCTGCTCCGGCGGGGCCTGCCGCAGGCCGGCGCCGTCGCCGCCCGCGGCACCGTCCCCCGCCTGCGAACCCGCCGGAGAGGCCGTGCGCGAGCGCAGCACGGCGGCGGCATCCGCCAGCGCCAGCGGCGCCACCGGGGCGTCGTTCGCACCCGCCCAGTGGCCCAGCGGGGGCGCTTCGTGCACCGAAACCCGGCCGCCATCCTGTGCCGCGCCCGCGGCCGATGCCGGCAGCGCGTTCAGCGGCGCTGCCGCCGACGCCGCCTGCGCCGCCGACGCGGGCAGCAGCGCCCCGGCATCGCCGGCCGCACCACTGGCCGGGGCGGCGCCCGCGGCCGTGGACGGCGCCGCGCCGCTCCAGGCCGCCGCCCCCGCGCGCGGCCCGGGTCCGGCTGCGGCGGCGCGCCCCGGGGTGGCGCGCGCGACGGGTTCGGCCGTACCTCCATCGAGCCGCGCCGTCTCTCCCACGAGCGATCCCCGCGGCGCCGCCCCCTCGGCCGCGGGGCGCTGCGCCTGCTGCAGCAGCAGGTTCAAATGGCCCGCCAGCGAGCCATCGGCCGCCAGGGGGTCGGCGGCCGCCCCTTTGCGCGCGGGCGGCTGCGGCGCGCCATCGGGCGCCTGCGCGGCGTCGGCCGCGGCGCCGCACCAGTCCGCGGCCCTGCCGTCCGCCGTTTCGGCACCATCCTGCAGCGCCGAGGCATCCACCGCCTGCGCGGACTCCCCCTGGGGCGCGGCGGCACCCAGCGCCGCCAGCAGCAAGGCGAAACCGCCGGTCTTGCCGGGAGCGTTCTCGTCGGCCGCCGGCTTGCCGTTGGCGCCGGTGCCGGGCTGCGCCGGCGCCGCGGGGCGCGGCTGCGACGGGGCGATGCGTGCCTGTTCCATATGTGGTCAGATTCCTTGTGTCAATTGCCTGCCCAGGCCGCGCACGTGGCGCTGCATCGCCAGTTCGTCGGTTTCCTTCTGCTCGCGCCGCTGCTGCTGGCGCGCCAGGTCGCCGCGGCGGCGCTCGAGCACCTGGAGCAGGCTGGCGACGCGCGCCTCGGCCGCCGCCAGCAGCCGCGCGGCCCGGTCCGCGCGCTCCTGCTGCTCGCCCACCACCCGGTGCTGCAGGGCGATCGTCTGCTCCAGCCGGTGCAGGAACTGCACCTGGTGGCGCAGCACCTCGGGTTGCAGCACGGCGTTTTCGCTCGGGCCCCAGCGCTGGCGCGTCTCGTGCGCGTACTGCGCGAGCTGCGCGAGCTGCGCCTGCGCGCCGTGGCATTGCCGGCGGGCCAGCAGCAGCGCCTGGCGGGCCGCGTCGCGCTGGCGCCGCGCCAGGTCGACCGCTACCTCGAAAGCCCTCAGGGTCGCCATCGCCGCCTCCCGTCACTCGCGGCCCAGCGCGCCGGCTATCGCGGCCAGACTCTCGCCCAGGCCGGCCGCGGCGCGCATGTCCTGCTGCAGAAACGATTGCAGCGCAGGCTGCAGGCGGATGGCTTCGTCGAGCTGCGGGTCCGAGCCCGGGACGTAGGCCCCCACCTGGATCAGGTCGCTGCTCTTCTGGTAGCGCGACCAGGTCGCGCGAAAGTCGCGCGCCAGCGCGAAGTGCTCGGGCTCCACCACGTTGACCATGACGCGCGAGGCCGACTGCTCGATGTCGATCGCCGGGTAGTGCCCGCTCTCGGCCAGCGCGCGGGAGAGCACGACGTGCCCGTCCAGGATGGCGCGCGAGGCGTCGGCGATCGGGTCCTGCTGGTCGTCGCCCTCGGAGAGCACGGTGTAGAACGCGGTGATCGAACCCACGCCGTTCAGGCCGTTGCCGCTGCGCTCGACGAGCTGCGGCAGCTTGGCGAAGCAGCTCGGCGGGTAGCCCTTGGTGGCGGGGGCCTCGCCGATCGCCAGCGCGATCTCGCGCTGCGCCATGGCGTAGCGCGTGAGCGAATCCATCAGCAGCAGCACGTGCTTGCCCTGGTCGCGGAAGTATTCGGCCACCGCCGTGGCGTACGAGGCGCCCTGCATGCGCAGGAGCGGCGGCGCGTCGGCCGGCGCCGCCACCACCACCGCGCGATCGCGGTCCCGGCGCCCCAGGATGTCCTCGACGAATTCCTTAACCTCGCGCCCGCGCTCGCCGATCAGCCCGACCACGATCACGTCGGCCCGCGTGTAGCGCGCCATCATCCCGAGCAGCACGCTCTTGCCGACGCCCGAGCCGGCGAACAGGCCCAGGCGCTGGCCCCGGCCGACGGTGAGCAGCCCGTTGATGGCGCGCACTCCGGTGTCGAGCGCCTCGCGCACGGGCGCGCGCTCCATCGCATTGAGCGGCTCGCGGCCGAGCGGCCGGGCGGCGACGCCCTGCAGCGGCCCGGCGTGGTCCAGCGGCTCGCCCTGCGCGTCCACCACACGCCCGAGCAGGCCATCGCCCAGCGGCAGGCAGAGCACGCCGCCGCCCGTGGGCGGCTGCGCATCCGCCGCCTCGCCCAGGCGCAGCGGGGGCACGTAGGCCGGCGCGAGCGCGACGCTGGCGCCGCTGGACAGGCCGTGGACGTCGCCGGCCGGCATGAGGAAGGCGCGATCGCCCGAGAACCCCACCACCTCGGCCAGCACCGGCTCGGAGCGGCCCTGGCGCACCAGGCACTGCGAGCCCACCGGCACGCGCAGGCCGGCCGCCTCCAGCACCAGGCCGGTCAGCCGCGTGAGCGTGCCGCGCGTGGCCAGCGGCAGCTCCTGCGCCACGCGCTCGCGCGCGCGGCGCACCAGGTCGCCCCAGGCCTGGCTCGGCTCAACGGCCATCGCCCATCTCCCGCCACGCCGACACCAGGCCGAGCGCGGCAATCGCCCGGCGCCAGCGGGTCTCCAGCGTGCCATCGACCACCGCGCCCGCGCATTCGACGCTGCACCCTCCCGGCGCGATCGCCGGATCGGGCTGCCACTGCACGCGCGCGCTCCCGAATTCCTCGCGCAGCGCGGTCTCGAGCCGGCCCCAGTCGTCCGGGTGCAGGCGCACCGTCGGGCCGCTGTCCGGCGCCAGCGCCGCCAGCGCCTCGCGCACCACGGGCAGCAGGGCGCGCGGGTCGGCGTGCAGCTCCTGGCGCACCACCTGGCGCGCGATGTCGCAGGCGAGCGCGAGCAGCTCCTCGGCCGTCGATTGCTGCAGCCCGCCCAGGCTCTCCTCGAAGGCCTGCGCCACCTGCGCCAGGCGCCGGGCCGCGTCCCGCCCCTGTCCCGCCGCGTAGTCGTCCAGGCGCTGGCGCCATTCCTGCTCGGCCTGCGCCCGGCCCTCGGCGAGTCCCTGCGCGTGCGCCGCCTCGCAGGCCTGGCGCAACTGTTCCTGGTGCAGCGGCTCCTCGACGACGAGGGGCGCCTCCTGCGCCGCGGCGGACGACGGCACGGGCAGCAGGGCGCCTTCGGCTGCCAGGATGTCGCCGAACTGCCAGAGCGCGACGTCGGCGATTTCCTCGCCGGGAATGAAGCGGGAGTAGTGGCGCGTGCCGGAAGATGTCATGTGCGGCGGCCTTCGGCGGTATGGCGCAGACGCGCCGGAGCGTGCGCGCACGGGTTCGGCCCTGCTTCAGACAAACGCATCGTCGCCCCCGCCGGACAAAGCGATCTGCCCCTCGTCGGCCAGGCGGCGCACGGTCTTGAGGATTTCCTTCTGCTGCGCCTCGACCTCCGACAGGCGCATCGGCCCGCGCGACTCCAGGTCCTCGCGCAGGGCCTCGGCCGCGCGCGAAGACATGTTGGAGAGGAATTTGTCGCGCAGCTCCGGCTGCGCCCCCTTGAGCGCCACCACCAGCGTCTCGGACACCACTTCGCGCAGTACCGCCTGGATGGCGCGGTCGTCGAGCCGCATCACGTCGTCGAACACGAACATCTTGTCCATGATCTTCTGCGCCAGGTCGGGATCGTGCTCGCGGATGCTTTCCAGCGCCGTGACATCGGTGCCCGATCCGAGCAGGTTGACGATCTCGGCGGTCGCCGCGACCCCGCCGAGCGAGCTCTTGCGCACCTTGTCGGTCCCCGCGAGCGCCTTGTACAGCACCTCGTTCAGGTCCTTGAGCGCCACCGGCTGGATGCCTTCGAGCGTGGCGATGCGCAGCAGGATCTCGCCGCGCTGGCGGTCGTTGAACTGCTCCAGGATGGCCGACGCCTGCTCGGGGTCGAGGTGCACCAGGATCGCCGCGGCGATCTGCGGGTGCTCGTTGCGCAGCAGCTCGGCCACCGCGAGCGAATCCATCCACTTCAGGCTCTCGATGCCCGAGACGTCGCCGCCCTGCAGGATCCGGTCGAGCAGCAGCGCGGCCTTGTCGTCGCCCAGCGCGCGCTTGAGGACGGAGCGCACGTAGGTGCCGGTGTCGGACACCAGCAGGCTCTGCGCGGCCGCCTCGTCGGTGAAGCGGCGCACCACGTCCCCCACCTTCTCCCGGGAAACCGTGCGCATGCGGGCGATCGTCTCGCCGAGCTTCTGCACCTCCTTGGGCGACAGGTGCTTGAAGACCTCTCCCGCCTCCTCCTCGCCGAGGGACATCAGCAGGATGGCGGCGTCGTTGAGACCCTGTTCGTCCATGTTGGAATCACTCCTGACGGGGCGCCGCGGTCATTCGCCGTTGACCCACGACTTGACGATGTTGGCCACCGCCACCGGGTTTTCCTTCGCCAGCGTGCGCGCGTCCGCCAGGCGCAGCTGCTCGTCGGTGGGCGCCTGCGGCGCCTCGTCCACCGGCGCGGGCAGCGCGGGACGCTCGATCCGCTCCGACGCGATCGCGTCGAGCTTCCTCGCGGGCTGCGGCGCGCCGTCTTTCGCGCCCCGCGGGCCCATCGACCGCAGCACCGGCCGCACCACGCCCAGCAGCAGCAGGGCGGCGGCGAGCGACAGCCCGAGCGGCCAGCCCAGGCTGCGCGCCAGCTCGATCACCTCGGGCTGCTTCCACAGCGGCGCATCGACCGGCGCCGCCTCGTCGACCTTGAACGGTGCATTCACCAGGTTGACCGAGTCGCCGCGCTCCTTGTTGAAGCCCACCGCCTCGCGCACCAGCGCCGTCATCTGCTCGATCTGCTCGGGCGAGAGCGCCTTGTTCACCGCCGGCTTGCCGGGGGCCTCGACCACCGACTGGTAGTTCACCACCACGGCGGCATTGACGCGCCGGATCACGCCCATCGCGGCACGCGTGACGCTGGTGGTCTTGTCGACCTCGTAGTTGGTCGTCAGCTCGCGGCGGCCGACGCTGCCCGCGCCCGCCCCTCCCGCACCCGGCGCGCCGGCCGACGGCGCCGGATTGGCGCCGTTGATCGGCGCCGAGGCATTCTGCGGCGGCTGGTTGCTCACCGCGCCGGGCACGCCCGCCGGCAGCTGCGAGCCCTGCGTGCCCGCGCTCTCGACGATCTGCTGGCTGCGCACGGCGCTCGCATCGGTGGCGAGGTTCGGGCGGTGGTGTTCGGTGGTCGACTCGGTCTGGCTGAAATCCAGGTCGGCGGCGACCTGCGCCTTGACGTTGTCGCGCCCGACGATGGGCGCGAGGATGTCGACGATGCGCCGCGCGTACTGCTGCTCGATCTGCTGCGCGTAGGCGAGCTGCTCGCCGTCGACGGCACCGCCCGCCGCATCGGCCGGCTGCGACAGCAGCTTGCCGGTGTCGTCGAGCACGCTCACGGCCGCGGGCGCCAGCTCGGGCACGCTGGAGGCCACCAGGTGCACGATGCCGGCCAGCTGCGTGCGGTCGAGGAAGCGCCCCGGGTACAGGCTCACCAGCACCGAGGCCGACGGTTTCTGCTGCTCGCGAAAGAACCCGTTCTGGTTCGGCAGCGCCAGGTGCACGCGCGCGCTCTGCACCGAGGCCAGCGCCTGGATCGAGCGCGTGAGCTCGCCTTCGAGCCCGCGCTGGAAATTGAGCCGCTCCTGGAACTGGGTGACGCCGAAACGGCTGCTCTCGGTCGCCTCGAAGCCGGCCACCGAGCCCTTGGGCAGGCCCTGGGACGCCAGGCGCAGGCGCACGTCGTGCACCCGCTCGGCCGGCACCATGATGGCGCCGCCGCCCTCGGAATACTTGTAGGGCACGTTCATCTGCGCCAGCTGCGCGACGATCGCGCCGCCGTCCTTGTCGCTCAGGCTGGTGAACAGCACGCGGTAATCCGGCCGGCTGGCGAAGAACGCCGCGGCCACCACCATCGCGGCGAACAGCGCCACGCCCAGCACCAGGCGCACGCGCGCCGCGCGATCCAGCGACGCGAACCGCTGCGGCCACGAAGCGGCGGCCAGCGGCGGCGGGGCGATCGGCATTTCGGCAACGGCGGCGGAAGGCATCGTGTGTGGTTCCCAAAGAAGGCTGACGGCACCCGCGGGCAGGGGCAGTGCGGCGATTATTCCTGCCACCCCCTGCCACGTTCCCGCGATAAGGCGCCCGATTGGCCGTTTATTTGCCGCGCCGGCAGGGTGGCCACCGCCTACGATCGGGCCACTCGCCAAGCCTCGGACACACGCCATGGACCTGCGCATTTCCAGCACCCCCCTGCCGCTCACCAGCGCGCTGGCGGCACGGCGCGCCGCCACGCCCCAGGGCGGCGCGCAAGAGGCCGGTTTCTCCGGCGCCCTCAGGAACGCCCTGTCCTCGGTGAGCGCGGCGCAGGGCACGGCGGACGAGCTGCAGAAACAGGTGCAGCTGGAGAACCCCAACGTCAGCATCGAGGAAACCATGGTGGCCATCCAGAAGGCCCAGGTGGGCTTCCAGGCCACGCTGCACGTGCGCAACCGCCTGGTGCAGGCCTATACCGACATCATGAACATGCAGGTGTAGCGCGCGCGGCGCCTCAGTCCGCGTCGAACGCGGCGCGCAGCCACTGCACGCCGTCGGGGCCGATCAGCACCGCGTCGAAGCGGCATGGCGGGGGCGACGGCCAGCGCATCAGGTAGTGGCGCGCGGCGAAGACGATGCGCCGCTGCTTGACCGCGCCTATGCTGCCCGGCGCGCCGCCGAAATCCGCGCTCTGGCGGCTGCGCACCTCGACGAATACCAGCGTGCCGTCGCGCTCGCGCAGGATCAGGTCGATCTCGCCGCCGCCCCGCCCGGGCGTTCGATAATTGCGCTCGACCAGGGCCAGGCCCGCCGCGCGCAGGTACGCCAGCGCGGCGTCTTCCGCCCGCTGTCCCCGCACCCGGCTGGTCACCGCCCGGCCGTCCCCTTTGCCACCGAGGAATCCCATTGAGCGCCTCCTACGCCACTGCCCTTGCCGCCGCGCGCGACGCGGCCGCTGCGCAGGATTATCCGAAGGGCGCGCTCTACGTCGTCGCCACGCCCATAGGCAACCTGGCCGACATCACGCTGCGCGCGCTGCACGTGCTCGACCTGGCCGACCTGCTGGCCTGCGAGGACACGCGCCACTCGCGCGAGCTGCTGCGCGCCTACGGCATCGACAAGCGGCCCGAGCAATGGCTCGCACTGCACCGGCACAACGAGGCGCAGGCGGCGCAGGCCGTGCTGGAGCACCTGGCCCAGGGGCGGCGCGTGGCCTGCCTGAGCGATGCCGGCACGCCCGCGGTGAGCGACCCGGGCGCGCGGCTGGTGGCCGCGGCGCGCGCCGCCGGGCACCGCTGCATCCCGCTGCCGGGCGCGAGCAGCGTCACCTGCGCGCTCAGCGCCGCGGGCGCGCTCGCGCCGGCGGACGACGCGGGCGGCTTCGTCTTCGTCGGCTTCCTGCCCACGCGCGCGGCCGAGCGGCGCGAAGTGCTCTCGTCGCTGCAGCAGGAGCGGCGCTGCGCCGTGCTGCTCGAAGCGCCGCACCGCATCGCGCAGCTGGCGCGCGAACTGGCCCCGCTGGGCGAGCGCCGCGTGACGCTGGCGCGCGAGCTGACCAAGCAGTTCGAGGAGATCGCCACCATGGCCGCGAGCGCCGCCGCACAGTGGCTGGAAGGCGCGCCACAGCGCACGCGCGGCGAGTTCGTCGTGCTGCTGCACCCGCTGGCCGGCGACAGCGCGCCCGGCGACGGCGCGGGCGACGCCGCGCTGCGCCTGCTGCTGCCCGAGCTGCCGCTCAAGACCGCGGTGCGCATCGCCGCCAGCCTCAGCGGCGCGCCGCGCAACGCGCTCTACCAGCGGGCGCTGGAACTGCAGCAGGCGGGCGGCTGAACGGCCCTACAGCGCGGCCAGCGCAGCGCGCAGCGGCTGCACGCCCAGGATCTCGCTGAACACCACCGGCGCCCGGCCCGGCGCGTACAGCACGTACAGCGGCACGCCGCTTCGGCCCAGCGCCGCGATCGAGGCGGTGATGGCCGGGTCGCGCCGCGTCCAGTCGGCCAGCAGCAGCGCCACCTTCTTGTCGGCGAAGTCCTGCCGCACGTCCGGGTCCGCCAGCGTGGTCTTCTTGTTGTACTGGCAGGTGACGCACCAGGCGGCGGTGTAGTCCACGAACACCGGCCGGCCCTGCGCCACCAGCTCGGCGGGCAGCTCGGCGCGCCAGGCCTGCCAGCCGTTGGCCGACACGCCCTGCGCGGCCGCCGCCGGCACCTGCATTTCAATGACCTTTGGGCCCCAAGCCAGCACCAGCCAAGCGCAAGCAGCTACCGATAGCGGAGCAAGCACGGCCCGCGCGCGCCCGCGCAGCGTCAGCGCCCAGAGCGCCAGGGCCAGCGACACCAGCAGCGCCAGCAGCGCCCCCGCGCCGTCGATGCCGCTTTGCTGGCCCAGCACCCAGACGAGCCAGACCACGGTGGCGAACATCGGGAAGGCCAGAAGGTGCCTGAGCGTCTGCATCCACGCGCCGGGGCGCGGCAGCAGGCGCGCCACCGCCGGCCACCAGCTCGCCAGCAGGTAGGGCAGCGCCAGGCCCATGCCCAGCGCGGCGAAGATGCCCAGCGCCTGCGCCACCGGCAGCGACAGCGTGAGCCCGAGCGAGGCGCCCATGAACGGCGCGGTGCAGGGCGAGGCTACGGCCACCGCGAGCACGCCGGTGAGGAAGGCATCCGCCACCGGGTGGCGCGCCTGCGCCGTGGCCCAGCGCGAGGGCAGCATCCGGCCGAACTCGAACACGCCCGCCAGGTTCAGCCCGATCAGCGTGAACAGCGCCGCGAGCAGCGCCACCACCAGCGGCGACTGCAGCTGGAAGCCCCAGCCCACCGCCTCGCCCGCCGCGCGCAGCAGGAGCATGAGCGAGCCCAGCGCGACGAACGAGAGCACCACGCCGGCGGTATAGGCGATGCCGCCGATGCGCTGCGCGCGCGGGTCGCCCGCGTGCCGGGCGAAACCCGCCACCTTGACCGCCAGGATGGGGAACACGCAGGGCATGAGGTTGAGGATCAGGCCGCCGAGCAGCGCGCCCGCCAGCGCCGTGAGCCAGACGCCGGGCGCGGCGGCACTCACCACGGGCGGCGGACGCGGCGCGCCAGCCCCGGCCGCAGCGAGGGGCGCTGCGAGCACCGCGGGCAGCGCCTGCACCGGCGGCCAGCCGCCTTCGACCGGCAGGTCCACGCGCCAGCCGGCGCCGTCCCGCGCCAGCACCACTGGCATCGGCTCGGGGCCGCTGGCACGCTCGGGCGAGAGCGGCATGCGCGCGGTCCAGACCGCGCCGTCCCACCGCTGGGCCGGCTCGGCGGCGGTATGCACCACCTCGGGCGTCTCGGGAAACAGCTGCAGCGCCTTGCCCTGCCACGCGGCGGGCAGGCCGGCGACGCGCAGCAGCACGGCGTCGCCCTCGACCCGCGCGCCGCTGCCGGCCTGCGCCGCAAGCTGGCCCGGGTGGGCCCGCGCGGCCGCAGCGAACGCGGCCGCGTTGAGCGCCGTGGCGCCGTCGAGCGGCACCTGCAGCGTGAACGTGCCGTCCTCGGGCACGCACTCCATGCGGCACACCAGCCACGACGCCCGCAACTGGAAGGTGGCCTGCGTCTCGCCCGGCGCGGGCGCGAACACCCGCGAGACCGTCATCGGCACCGGCAGCAGCACCTGGCCCTCGTAGCCGTAGTTGGCCAGCGTGCCGATCGGGATCTTGCGCGGCACCGGCCAGGCGATCTCACCCGGGTCCACGCCCGCGGGCAGCGTCCACTGCAACTGCGTAGGCAGGCCCGAATCGCCGGGGTTGAGCCAGTAGGTGTGCCACTCGGGCTGGTGCGTGAGCAGCAGGCCCAGCGTCAGCGGCTTGCCCGGCGCGATGCCCTCGGGCGCCTGTGCCACCAGCTCGGCGCGCACGTGCTGCGTCGTGACCACGCTGCCGCCGCCTGCGGACGCATTCGCCGATTTCAATAGAAATTGGGCTGAAACGCCCGTGGATAGGGCGCTAGCAGCTATCAAAAACAAGAGACGAGAAAACTGTCGTCGAACGTCGGCAAACATGGCGTTACATGGGAGCGGCACCCCGGGGTTTAGTTCCGGCGGGCCTGGGAGGCTGCGGCGCCAATGGTAGCGGCTGGCCCGCCGCCGGCACGCCCCCATTGCTATCATGGCTACCCTCGCGCCATGACCGCCCTCGCCCGCCTTCGCCACACCGCCACCGGCCTCCTGGGCCGCCTGGTGCTGGCATGGTTCGCGCTGACCCTGGGGGCGGCGATGGCCGCGCCGACAGCCCACCCCGCGGCACTGCAGGCCGTGTGCACCAGCGCGGGCTCGGTGGCGCCGCAGCTGCCGGCCGACGGCGGCGCACCCGGCGGCGTGCACCTGGACTGCCCGCTGTGCCTGCCGGCCGTGCCGCCGCCGCCCGCGTGGGGCGATGCGCCCCCGGCCCTGCCGGCCATCGCCTGGCTGCCGCGCCCGGCGGCGGACGCGCCCCGGGCCGCGCAGCGCGCGCTGGTGCCGCCCGCGCGCGCGCCGCCGCTCTGACACCTCCGACCCGGCCGGCGCCAGCGCCGCGCCACCGCCTTCGCGTGCGCCCGTGCTGGCACCGGCGCGCCCCGACCCCTTTTTCAGAGTGATTTCCCCATGCCCTCGTTCCTGTTGCACGCGGCCCTCGCCGCCTCCCTGTGCTGCGCCGGCAGCGCCTTCGCCCACGTGACCCTCGCGGCCGCCGACACGGCCGCCGCGGGCGGCACGCCCCAGACCTCCGCCCCCGCCCGCGAGGCCCCGGTCGACGTCTCCCACGCCTGGGCCCGCGCCACCGTGCCCGGCCAGGGCGGCACCGGCGCCTTCATGACGCTGCAGGCGGCCACCGCCCTCAAGCTCGTCGGCGTCTCCAGCCCGGTCGCGGGCGTGGCCCAGGTGCACGAGATGAAGATGGAGGGCAGCACCATGCACATGCGGGAGATGGCCGCGCTCGAGCTGCCCGCGCACCAGAGCGTGGCGCTCACCCCGGGCGGCTACCACCTGATGCTGATGGACCTCAAGCAGCCCCTGGCCGCCGGCAGCCAGGTCACGCTGACGCTGTACTTCACCGACGCCAAGGGCGCGCCACTGCAGCGCACGCTGCAGCTGCCGGTGCGCACCACCGCCCCCGATGGCGCGGGCGGCGGCGCGATGCACCGCAGCCACTGACCCGCCCGGGCCACGACGACGCCTTGGCGGGGCAAGGGGTACCATGGACGGATCGTCACCCCACATCCGGCGCATGGCATACCCTTCCCGCCTCTGGGCCGAGCTCTCGACCCGCGACTTCGCCGCCGCCCGCGCATCGGGCCTGGCGGCGCAGACCGTGGCCGTGCTGCCGCTGGCGGCAGTGGAGCAGCACGGGCCGCACCTGCCGCTCGACGTCGACGCGGTCCTGCTCCAGGGGGTGATGGCCGCCGCGCTGCCGCTCCTGCCCGCCGAGCTGCCGGTGCTGCTGCTGCCGCCGCAGGCGATCGGCCTCTCGACCGAGCACCTGTCCTTCCCCGGCACGCTCACGCTCGCGCCCGACACGCTGCTGGCGCTGTGGCTGCAGATCGGGGAGGCGGTGGAGCGCGCGGGCGTCCGGAAACTGCTGTTGTTCAACGGCCACGGCGGCAACGTCGCGCCGATGGACATCGCGGCGCGCGAGCTGCGCCAGCGCTGCCGGCTGCTCACCTACCGCAGCAGCTGGTTCGACCTGCCGCTGCCCGACGAGGTACAGCGGCTCTTCGACCCCGGGGAACACCGCTTCGGCATCCACGGCGGCGCCATCGAGACCTCGATGATGCTGCACCTGGCGCCGCACACCGTGCACATGGAACACGCGCGCGACTGGCGCTCGAGCGCGCGCGAGCGCGCCGAGCGCTACCCCATCCTGGGCAACGGCAGGAGCGCGAAGATGGGCTGGGCGATCGAGGACTACCACGCCAGCGGCGCGGTCGGCGATGCGGCCGGCGCCAGCGCCGACAAGGGCCGCGCCGTGGTGCAGGCGGCGGGACAGGCGCTGGCACGGCTTCTGGCCGAGCTGCACGCGCTGCCGGCGCACACCATCGCACCGGCGCCCGCCCCGTAGGGGCCGGTCAGGCGTGCGTGACCAGGGCGGCGTCTTCCGGCGCCGCCAGATGCGGCAGCGTGTTGAAGGTCTGCAGCATCAGGCGCCGCGCGCCGACGCTGAGCTCGGTGACCGCGCTGTTGCGCAGCCGCATGTTGAGCGCGATCCCGACCTCGGGCATGACGCCGAGCACCTGCGCCACGGCAACGGAGATCGGCCCGCCGCTGGAGACCACCAGCACGTTCTGCCCGGCATGCACGCGCTGCACCTCGTCGAGCAGCGCCTGCACGCCGCCGGAAAACTGCTCCCAGTCGGGCATCCCCTCGGGGCTGATGGTGCCGGCCATCCACTGTGCAAGCGCATCGCACAGCAGCCTGAAATACTGGCGGTAGAGCTGCGGCGTGGCCGGCTTGGGCAGGGGCGCGGGGTGGATCGCGCGCACCAGCGCGGCGCTGTCGTATTCATCGAGCCCGGGCAGCTGCTGCGCGGCCGGCAGCGCGCCGAACTCCTGCGCCAGGCCGTCGAGCGTCTGCGCATGGCGGCGCAGCGTGCCGCTGAACACCGCGTCGAAGCGCTGGCCGTGCGCGCGCCAGTGGGCGCCCAGGCGCTGCGCCTGCGTGAGCCCCGCGGCACTGAGCTGGTCGTAGTCGGCCGCGCCGAAAGAGGCCTGGCCGTGGCGCACGAGGTAAAGCGTTCCCATGGGCGGCGATTGTGAGCAGGGGCCGCGCCGGCGCTTGTCCCGGGCGCGACGCGGCCGTCACGCCCGGACCATCCACACCGCCGTCACGGCCAACACCAGCGCCATCGCCCGGTTGAACCAGAGCAGCCGCCGGCCCTGCGCCAGCCAGCCGCGCAGCAACGCGCCCACCGCGGCGTAGGCGAAATTGCTGGCGAAGGCGAAACCGGCCATCACCGGCAGCACCAGCAGCATGCGCCGGGCGCCATCGTCGCGGCCGATGATCCAGCTCGCGACGATGGCCAGCAGCATGAGCCAGGCCTTGATGTTGACGAACTGCAGCGCCACGCCCTCCCAGAAGCCGACGGAAAGGTGGGAGGCATCGGCCTGCGCCAGCCGTGCCGACTGCGCCAGCCGCCACGCCAGCCACAGCAGATAGGCGATGCCCAGCGCCTTGATCGCCCAGCGCAGCGCCGGTATGGCCAGCACCGCGGCGCCCAGCCCCGCAGCGCACAGCGCCAGCATCAGGCACCAGCCCACCGGCACCGCCAGCACGAAGCGCAGTGCGGGCCGCAGGCCCCGGTTGGCGGCGATCGCGGTGGCCAGCGAGGTGTTGGGCCCGGGCGTGAAGCTCATGGCCGTGGCCAGGAGGAACAGGGCGGTGAATTCGGCCAGCGGCATGGGATCGGCAAAGGAACGAAGCGCGCACTATACGTGCGGCCCGCGCTGCTGCAGCGGCGTCACCGCGCGGCGCCGTGCCGGCGCAGCTCGGCAAGCGCCGCCTCGTGCCCGTCCAGCCCCTGCAGCAGCTCGGCGCGCGGCGCGCCCTCGAGCTGCGCCAGCAGCGCACGCGCCTCGCCGACGGCTTCCTGCGCGCCGCGGCAGTACAGCGACAGCCGCGCGCGCACGTCGCCGGCGTCGGCCGCGGCCCGCGGATGCGCCGCGGCGCCGCGCGCATCGGGCACGGCATCGAGCGCCTGCAGCGCCCGCACCAGGAGGGCGCACATGCGCGTCTGGCTGCGCAGGGCGGCGCCGATGGCGCCACGCAGCGCCGGGTCCGGCGTCCGCGCGCCGCTGTCGAACAGGGTGCGCGCACCCGCGCGCTCGCGCGCCAGCAGTTCGCCCAGCCGCGCCACCAGCGGCGTGCGCCAGGCCTGCTGCATCTCGGCGGCGTAGCACACCGGGGAGCTGAGCGGCTCGGGTTCGGGCACGGGGGCGATCAGGCGCAGGTGCGCCGCAGCCTCGCGCTCGATGCGCGCGAGGCGCTCGGCGGCAGGCACCACGGCGTCGATGCGGTCGACACCGCGCCCCGCGTACAGGGCCATGGCCTCGAAATCCCCGGTCATCGAGCGCAGCGGCGAATCGGTGCTGAAGAGATGGATGGGCCGCCCCTCCTCGTCGCCGATCACCTGCGGCGCACTGGTGAACGGGTCGCCGCGCTCGCCGCGCGTGACGCTGTTGGCGAGCACGCGCACCGCGGCATGCGGCGGCCAGTTGACGTGGAAGTCTTCGGTCAGCAGCGTCTCGCCCGCCCTGCCCGCCACCAGGCGCTGCTTGTGCGCATCGTGGGCGAACGACTCGTCGGTGGCGATCAGCGCCGTGCCGAGCACCGCCGCCTGCGCGCCCAGCGCCAGCACGCGCGCCACGTCGCACCCGTCGGCCAGCCCCCCGGCGGCGGCCACCGGCACGCCCACGCTGCCCAGCACCTCGGCCAGCAGCGGCACGAGCGGCTGGCGCCCCCACACGTGGCCTCCGGCCTCCACGCCCTGCGCGACGACGGCGTGCGCCCCCGCGGCCTCGGCGCGCAGCGCATCGGCCGCCGAGCCCACCTGGTGCACCACGGTGATGCCCGCGGCGCGCAGGCGGCCGACCACCGCCTCGTCGACGTCCCAGAACAGCTCGACCGCCGGCACCGCCAGATCGATGCACAGATCCACCTGCGAGGCCAGCAGCGCCCCGGGCGTGGCCGCGGGGATCAGGTTCACGCCGAACGGCCGGTCGGTCAGCGCGCGGACCGCCTGCACCTCGCGGCGGATCAGCGCCAACGGCTCGCGCACCATGCCGAGGAATCCGAAGCCGCCGAACGCGCTCACCGCCGCCACCAGCTGCGAGCGCGCCACCCCGCCCATGCCCGCCAGCACCAGCGGCGCGCGGCAGCCCAGCAGACGGCACAGCGCCGTCGCGGGCAGAGCCATCGTCTCGGACATTCCCAAGCCTCCCGTCGAAAGTGCCGATCATGCGCCACCCGCCGGGCGCATGCCGGCGCCGCGGTTTTTGCGCCATGACGCCTCGCACCACCCGCCACGCATGAAACCGGCGCGGCCCAGGCCAGGGCCACCCCGCAGCGCTGGTGGCGTCCCCCTTCCCACGCGCAGCGTGAGAGAAGGGGGAAGTGGCGCAGCCACTCAGGGGGTTGTCCAGTTCAGGCCGGGTGCGGACGCGGCACCACCAGCGTGCGCAGCACGTGCAGCAGCGAGCGGTTGACCTGTTCGCGGTCGAAATCGTGCGCCTCGCACAACTGCTGCACCGCCGCCGTGTCGTCGCCCTCGAGGGCCAGCGCCATCTCCAGGCTCGGCGCGTAGGGCCCGGTGCGCTGCACCGCCCCGTCGTACACCCTGCCGGACAGCGGCAGGCGGCGCAGGGCGACGCTCAGGGGCTCGTCGAGCAGCGCGTCCAGGCGCGAGAACAGCGCGCACAGATACATCTCGCTGCGCAGCTCCTTGCCGGCCCCGGCGTCGATCAGCTGCTGCGCCAGGCGGGCACGCAGCACCATGGATTCGCGGATCGGCCTGAAGTCCTGCTCGGTATTGGCCAGCGGCAGCAGCTCGCCGAGCCAGCGGCCGATCGCGGAAAAACCCATCATCAGCAGGCCACGGCGCAGCGAATCGACGCCGGTGCGCAGGCCCAACGCGGCCGAGTTGGTGTGCACCATGAAGCGATAGGCCAGCAGCGGGTCTTCGCCCAGGATCTGCTCGAAACCGTCGATCGACTGCTCCTCGTCGATCGCCTTGAGGAAGCGCAGCACCACCTCGTGCGACGGCTGCAGCGGCGGCGGGCGCAGGCCGTGCAGCACCTCGTCGGTCGGCCAGTCGGCCAGCGCCAGGGCGCCGCTGCCGTCCAGGCAATGCGAGAGCAGCGTGCGGCTGGCCACGCCCTCGTACATCTGCCCGGCGATGATGGGGTTGGCGCCCGGGGGCACCTGCGTGCGCGGCAGCCGCGCCACCTGCAGCGCCGCCATGGCGTCGCCGCTGTCCAGGCTCAGCAGGCTGGTTTCGAAAAGGCCGGCGACCTCGGGTTCGGGCAGGCGCGACAGCGGCCCGCGCCAGACCAGCTTGAGCCCCCGCCGATGCGCGCCGCGGGCGCGTTCGAGCAGGGCCGGGTCGGCCAGCCACGCGGCCGTGACTTCGATGGCGGGCGCCCCCGCCGGCGCATGCGCCAGCCAGTCGGCCAGGATGTCCGGCGAACGCGGCGCCAACAGCAGCGGCGTGGAGCTCGCCGACCACAGCTCTCCGATGGTGCGCAGCAGGTGCAGCGCATCCACCGCGATGCCCGCGTCGCCCTGCACGAACAGCTGCACGCCCGCCAGGCGCCGGGCAGCATTCCACAGCGGGCGATAGCCCAGGAAGAGACTGCCGAGAACGGATTGGACCATGGGGCTAGCCGGGCACGAGGGACGCTGCGGTCATTGTCGGCGATGCTGGCGCGCCGACCAGGCCACTCAGCCGATGTAATTGAACAGCGACAGCTTCTGCACCGCCGCGTAGGACTGGAGGGCGGCCTGGTAGCCCACCTGGGCGTTCTGGAAGTCGGAGATGCCCTTGACCATGTCCATGTCCTCGGCGCTCGAACGGTCGCTCTCGAGGCGGACGGCGCGGCTGCCCTGCTCGCCCATGATGCGGTCGGCCCGGTTGAGCAGCTCGCCGGCGTAGCCGCGGATGGTGTTCAGGCGCTGCATGCCCGCGTCGATCTGGGACAGCGCCTGGTCCACCGCCTGCGCCGCCATGATCGTGTCGGACGCGTTGGCGATGCCGTCGATCGCGTCCTGCACGCTGCCCATCAGGCTGGCGCTGGGCGCCATCGTCAGCGTGTCGCCCGCCACGGGCGTGCCCTCCAGCGTGAACTGCATCACCGTGTCCGCGCCCTCGGCGATGGTGACCGGCATCGGCTGGCCGGTGCGCACGGCCGGGGTGCTGCCCGTCGACGTGGTGACCGTGCCGTCGCGCGCGGTCCTGGTCAGCGTGTAGTCGACCGAGGTGGTGTCGCCCGCCGTGTTCACCGCGGTGACCTGCAGCGCGTAGCTCGCGCCATCGAGCGTCTGCAGGTTGGAAGTCTGGACCGCGCTGGAATGCAGCGTGCTGCCGCTGGCCCCGCGCGTCAGCGTCGCCCCGTACACCCCGTCGCGCACCGCGTCGAACATCAGCGCCGCGTGGCCGTCGAGCTGCGACGCGATGGCGCTGCCCTGACTGGCCGCCTGCCCCGCGAGGCCATTGAACAGGTAGTCGGAGCTGCCCGTCATCGGGCCGGTGAAAGGTTCGAGCGCGCTGCCGAGCGCGCCCAGCAGCGGCACGCCGTTGGCGTCCTTGCGGTTGATCACTTCCTTGAGCTGGTCCTGCAGGCTCTGCAGCTGCGCGGCGTAGGTCTTGCGGTCGTCCTGCGTCAGCGTGCCGCCGCCCGCCGCGACGATGGTCTGGCGGATCTCCTGCACCAGGCCGATCGCGTCGCCCAGCGTGGACTCGGCCTGCTCCACGTTGCCGCGCTGGATCTCGAGCTGGCGCTGCTCGCTCTGCAGGCGCGACAGGCGCGTGAGCGCGCGCTCGGCCTGCGCGGCGGCCACCGGGTCGTCGCTGGCGCGCAGCACGCGCTTGCCCGAGCTGAGGTTTTCCTGCAGGCCCGTCAGCGTGTTCTGGCGCTGGCCCAGGTTGCGGATGGTGCCGTCGTACATGTTGGCCGTGGCCACGCGCTGGATGGTGTTGCTGCTCATGTCGGACTCCGTGACGGGGCGGCTCAGCGGCCCATGGTCTGGATCAGGGTGTCGAAGATGCTCTGCGCGACCTGGAGCACCTTGGCCGAGGCCTGGTAGGCCTGCTGGTACTGGATCAGCTTGGCAGCCTCTTCGTCCAGGTTCACGCCCGAGACCGCCGTGCGGTCGCTCTCCAGGTTGTTGGCGATGGTGGCGGACAGGTCGGCCGCGTACTGCGCGCTCTGCACGCGCGTGCCCACCTGGGCCATGGCGCTGGCCCAGCCGTCCTGCATCGTCGCGCTGTCGAACATCTGCGCGTCGCGCAGGTTCATCAGCGCCTGGGCGTTGCCGGCGTTGCGCGTGTAGATGTCGCCGTACTGCGGGTCGAGCGCGTTGCCCACGGTCACCGTGTCGCCGCCCTGCGGCGTGCCCTGCAGCGTGATCTGCCAGCCGTTGATGTCGATGGGCTGGCCCGAGACGTAGGCCTGCCCCGTCGCCAGCGCGGCGGGCGGGTTGGTGCCCTGGTCGTACACGTCGTAGGTGGTCGGGGGACCGGCGTTGAACCGCAGCTGCACTCCGCCCGCGACGGGGGGCGAGGCGGTGGGATCGGCATTGGCCGGCACCACCAGGCCGGGCGGGTTGGGCTGCCCCGTGGCCTGGAGGCCGGCCAGCTGCATCGTGCCGCCGTTGGACGCGCCCATGGCGGCGTTGACCGGGTTGGCCGCGGCGAGGTCGCGCGGCGAGTAGACCAGCGACTGGATGCTCGACGCCGCGCCGGAGAAGGGCTTGAACAGGATGCTCTCGCCCGCCGCGCCGGACGCCGTCAGGTTGAACGAAAGCCCGTCGATGTTCTGCAGCGCCGGGTCCGCCAGGCTGGTGAACGCGGTGCTCTTGCCGTCGGACAGGCGCACCACCTGGCCCGCGCCGGACCCGGTGAAGCGCACCTCGTAGTCCGAGGCGGCGAACTGCGTCGCATCGGTGTAGGTGACGCTGCCCGCCGCGGTGGCGCTGCCGGTGGTGCCGGTGGCGCTGGCGGCCACCGCGAACAGGTCGCCGCCGGGGTTGCCGTCGAGCGTGAGGCCCAGCTGGTTCTGGGCATTCATCGTCATGCCGATGGCCTGGGCCATGCGCCCGAGCAGGTTGCGCGCCTCGCTCAGGTCGCTGTTGGAAAAGCGCATCAGGCCCGCGACCTCGCCGCCGCCGAGCATGTCGGCGTTCAGCTCGATGGGCGCGGCGCCGCTGCGGTTGAAGTACAGCGCCATCTGGCCGCTGCCCGGGTGCTGCGCGCTCTCGCCGATGGACAGCGCGCTGGCCGTGGTACCCAGCACCAGCGGCTGGCTGCCCGCCACGAACAGGCCCACGGTGCCGTCGTCGGCGGGCACCTGGGTGGTCTGGACGTACTGGTTCAGCTCGCGGATGAGCTGGTCGCGCTGGTCCAGCAGGTCGTTGGGCGTCTGCCCGGTGCCGCGCGCGCGCGCGATCTGCCCGTTCACGGCCGCGATGCTGGTGGCCAGGTCGTTGATCCTGCCCACATCGCTCTGGAGCTGCTCGTCGACGGTGGTCTGCAGGTCGTCGATCTGCTGGGCCGCCGAGCGCATGCGGCCCGCCGTCTCGCCCATGCGCGTGAGCGCCACGGTGCGGGCCGTCAGGTCGGTGGGCGAGTTCACCACGTCCGACAGCGCGCTCATCATGTCGGTGATGGCCGCGCCCAGGCCGCTCGTGCCGCCGCTGAAGACGTCCTGCAGCTGGTTGAGCTTGCCCGAGCGCGCCTGGTCGGCCGCCTGCGTCGCGCCGGCCATGGCCGCCTGGCGCGTGAGCAGCTCGTTGTAGTTGCGCAGGATGGTCTGCACCGCCACGCCCTGGCCGATGTAGCCGCCGTCGGTATAGCGCCCCGGCACGGTGGCGAGCTGCGCGCTCTGGCGCGAATAGCCCGGCGTGTTGACGTTGGCGATGTTGTGGCCCGTGGTCTGCAGGGCCGCCTGGTTGGTGAGGAGGGCGCGGGCGCCGACGTTGAGCAGGCTCATGGTCCGGGGCTCCTGGGGCGTGTCATGCCTGCGTGCCGCCGGCCTGGGCCAGCACGGCGGGGCGCGCCACGGACTGCGTGCTCAGGATGGCGCGGCTGAGCTTGGCGGCGTACTGCGGATCGGTGGCGTAGCCAGCCTTCTGCAGCTCGGTGGCGTAGGCGACGGCCGAGCCGGTCTGGCCGCGCGCCCTCTCGTAGCGCGGGTTGTCGTTGATCAGGCGGGCGTAGTCGCGAAACGATGCTTCATAGGAGTCGTAGGCGCGAAAGCGCGCCACGACCTTGCGCGGCTCGCCGTCGACGTACTCGGTGGTCGTGACCTCGGCCACCTTGCCGTTCCAGCCGCCGCCGGCCTTGATGCCGAAGAGGTTGAACGAATCGCCGCCGCTCGCGGTGCGGATGGCGCTGCGGCCCCAGCCCGTCTCGTGCCCCGCCTGGCCGAGCATGAACGCCGCCGGAATGCCGCTGGCCTGCGCCACGCGCTCGGCGGCGGCGCGGTGCTGCTGCACGAATGCGTCGCGCCCCTTGGGCGCCGCCGCGGCGCCGGAGCCGGCGAAGCCGAAGGCCCGCCCGCCCAGGCCCAGCGTGGAGCCGGCAGGGGCGCCCGCGCCCTCGCCGACGCCGAGCTGGCGCGAGAGTTCGCGCTGGATGGCATCGGCCAGCCCTCCGGGCAGGCCGGCCATCTGCACCGACATCTGCTGGTCGAACAGGTCGGTCGCCAGGCCCCCTTCGGCGCCGCTCTCCGGGTCCATCTGCTTGGTCGACTGGCGCATGCTCTTGAGCAGCTCGCGCATGAAGAGCGATTCGAGCTGGCGCGCCGCCTCCCTGGCCGCCGCCTGCCGCGACTGCGCGTCGCCCGCATTGGCCTGCGTCTTGAGCGCGTTGAGCGAGCGCGCATCGGCCGCCAGACCGGAAAGAGAGGTGCTCATCAGATCACCTCCAGCTCCGCGTTGAGGGCGCCGGCGGCCTTGATGGCCTGCAGGATGGCCAGCAGATCCTGCGGCGTGGCGCCCAGCGTGTTCAGCGCGCGCACCACGTCCGCCAGCTGCGGCGCGGCCGGCACCTGCAGCACCTGGCCGCCCTGCTGCTGGATCGTGATGTCGCTCTTCTGCGCCACCACGGTCTGCCCCAGCGAGAGCGGGTTGGGCTGGCTGATGACCGGCGTGCTGCTGATCGTCACCGACAGGTTGCCGTGCGCGATGGCGCAGGGCCCGAGCGTCACCGCCTGGTTGAGCACCACCGAGCCGGTGCGCGCGTTGATCACCACCTTGGCCGCCGGCGTGGAGTCGGGCAGCTGCAGCTCTTCGATCTCGGCGATGAAGGCCACGCGCGCGCTCGGCGTGGTGGGCGCGCGCACCTGCACCGTGCGGCCGTCGAGCGCCGCGGCGGTGCCCGGGCCGGAGCGCGCGTTGATCGCCAGCGCCACCTTGCGCGCCATCTGGAAGTCGGACGCGTTCAGGCCGAGCGTGATCGTGTCGCCGTCGTTGAGCGGGGTGGGCACCGAGCGCTCCACCTGGGCCCCATCGGGAATGCGCCCGGCCGAGAGGTGGTTGATCTGCACCTTGGAGCCGCCGGCGGACGCCCCCGCGCCGCCCACGACCACGTTGCCCTGCGCCAGTGCGTAGATCTGCCCGTCGGCGCCGCGCAGCGGCGTGGCCACCAGCGTGCCGCCCTTGAGCGACTTGGCATTGCCGATGGAAGACACCACCACGTCGATCGCCTGCCCGGGCTGGGCGAAGGCCGGCAGCTCGGCCGTGACGACGACCGTGGCCACGTTCTTGAGCTGCGGCGCGCTGGTGCCCGGCGGCAGCGAGATGCCCATCTGCTGCAGGTAGTTGGCCATGGCCTGCGCGGTGAACGGCATCTGCGTCGACTGGTCGCCCGTGCCGTCCAGCCCCACCACCAGGCCATAGCCCGAGAGCTGGTTGCTGCGCACCCCCTGCACCGCCGCGATCTCCTTGACGCGCGCCGCCTGGACCGGCGGCAGCCAGGCCACAGCGAGCACGAGCACGGCGAGCCAGCGCAAGAGGGAGGGAAGAGACAGGGGTTTCATGCGCTCATTGTGGGGAACCGGGGGGATTTCTAAAGAGTGAAAAGACGGGTGGTTGGGAGGTTCTTCGGGGGCTGGTTGTTTGGGTGGGGGGTTGCGTGCGATGCTGAAGTTTTTTGGTTCAAAACTGGTGTTCGCACTTGTCTGGCGGGCGGTTTCCCCGGAAATCTCTATCGCCGCCTCTTCCCCACCCCCGCCGTCCTGGCCGGCTCCGCATGCCGGATGCAGTAATAGAACCCGTTGGGCACGTCCGCGATGAAGTTGGGCCGCACGCGCGCTTCTCCTTCCTGCGCCAGCGCCGTGTCGTACAGCCCCGTCTGCACGTGGTAGACGCCATCGGCGCGCAGTGCCACGCCGCCGCCGTAGAAGCCGGCCGCCTCGGCCGCTTCGAGCTCCCGCGCCGTGGGCAGCTCGCCTCCCTGCGAGCCGCAGTAGCGCGCCGCGGCGTCGCGCGACACCAGACGGTCGGCATGGCCCGGCGCGGCGGTGAGCCACTGCACGCCCGTCTGCGCGTTGCGGTGCGGCGCGAAGCGCGCGCCCTCGAAGTAATCGAACAGCTCGCGCGCCAGGGCCTGCGCCAGCGCGGTCACCGGCGCGGTGGCGGAAAAGCTGCGCGACGCACCGCCGCGCAGCTTGACCAGCGTGAGCGTGGCCTGCGCCAGCGCGCCGTCGAGCCGCGTCCAGGTGATGTAGGCGGCGAGGTCGATGCGCCCGACCCGGGTCTTGAGATCGTCGAGCGCCGACGGGCGCTGCAGCTGCTGCGGCGTGATGTCGGCGAAGTCAAAGCGCAGCCTGGGCGACGCGATGCCGTGGCGGCGCGCCAGCGCGTCGAGCTCGGCGATGAGCTGCGCGTTGACGCTGCGGCCCCATTCGTTCAGCGCCGTCTGCTGGTGGTGCGACTGCATGCCGTCGATCGCCTGCAGCGCGGCCACGAGCTTTTCCGGGTCGCCCTTGCCCGCGTGCAGGTCGGCGAAGGCCTGGCGGTCCTGCGCATAGTCGGCCAGGTCGGCCGCGCGCATCACCGGGATGTTGGGCCAGACGGTGAAGCCCTGCCGCGGCGGATCGCGAAAATCCTGCGCCGGCGCGGCGCCGGCCGCGCCTGCCATCAGGAGCGCCAGCGCCAGCCGGCGCAAGAAGGTGCGGACCGCGCGCATGGCCATCACATCAGAACGGCACGACGGAGTTGAACGCGCGCGCCAGCCATCCCATGGCCTGCGCCTCGGCCTGCTCGCCCAGGCCGCGCGAGACCACGCGCACGTTGGCCACGTACTGCGAATCGATCACGCTGCCGGTATGGCCGTCCTTGCCGCGGCGCAGGTGGCGCGGATTGACGATGCCCGAGAAGCGCAGCACGTCCACGCTGCGGTTCACGCCGACCTGCTTCTCGCCGGTGATGACCAGGTTGCCGTTGGGCAGCACCTCGGAGACGATGGCGGTGACCGTGCTCTTGAACTGGTTGGTGCTGCTGGTGTCGCCCTTGCCGTTGAAGCTGCTGTCGTAGCCCGCGTCGATGCCGGTCTTGCCCGCGATCTTCGAGGGCAGGAAGGGGAACAGCGAGATGCCGCCGCCGTTCTTGGAGCTGCGGTCCACGTTGGACTGGCTGTTTTGCTTGGCGTCGATCTGCTCGAGGATCTCGATCGTCACCAGGTCGCCGACGAAGCGCGCGCGCTGGTCCTCGAACGAGGGCCGGTAGGTCGCCACGCTGAACAGGCTGCCCGTGGCCGGGCCGACGGCCTGCGGCGCAGGCGCGAGCCGGGGCGGCTCGGTGGGCAGCACCTCGATCGGCGGCGGCGGATTGAGGCTGGCGCAGCCGGCCGCCAGCAGCGCCAGGGCGGCGCAGGCCAGGGAGCGCAGGGCGATGTGCATGGTGGACCTCCCGCAAACGCTCACAGCTGCGACAGGCGCGCCAGCATCTGGTCGCTGGTCTGCACCGCCTTGGAATTGAGGTCGTAGGCGCGCTGCGTCTGGATCATGCTGATGAGCTCCTCGACCACGTTGACGTTGGAGTTCTCCAGGAAGCCCTGCTTGATGAGCCCCAGGCCGTTGGTGCCCGGCTGCCCCTGCTGCGGCGTGCCGGAGGCGGCCGATTCCCGGAACAGGTTCTGCCCCACCGGCTCCAGCCCCGCGGGGTTGATGAAGCTGGACATCGTGAGCTGGCCGATCTGCTGCGGCTGGGCGTTGCCCGCGACGGTGACGGAAACGGTGCCGTCCTCGGCGATGCTGACGCTCTTGGTATCGGGCGGCACGGTGAGCCCGGGCGCCACCGGCAGCCCGTTGGACGTGACCACGCGGCCTTGCGCGTCGAGCTTGAACGAGCCGTCGCGCGTGTAGGCGGTGGTGCCGTCGGGCATGCTGACTTCCAGGAAGCCTTTGCCGTCGATCGCCACGTCCAGGTCGTTGTCGGTCGTCTGCAGGCTGCCCTGGGTGAACTTGCGGCTGGTGGCCACCACGTTCACCCCCAGGCCCAGGTGCAGGCCGGTGGGCAGCTGGTTCTGCTCGTCGGTCTGGCTGCCGACCTGGCGCAGGTTCTGGTAGACCAGGTCCTCGAAGATGGCGTTGTTGCGCTTGAAGCCGGTGGTGGAGACGTTGGCCAGGTTGTGCGAGATCACGTCCAGCTGCGTCTGCTGCGCGGTCATGCCGGTCTTGGCGATCCACAGGGAATTCATCATGGCGTTGTGTCCTTATCCATTCATGCTGAGCAGCCGTCCGGCGCTCTTGTCGTCGCTCTCCGCGGTCTGCAGGAGCTTCATCTGCTGCTCGAACTGGCGCGCCGCCGCGATCATTCCGACCATGCACTCCACCGGGTTGACGTTGGAGCCTTCGAGCATCCCGGAGCGCAGCTGCGCGCCGTTGTCCGCGGGCAGCGCCTCGCCGCCGGCGCCGCGGAACAGGCCGTCGTCGCCGCGTTGCAGCGGCGTCTCGGCCGTCGGCGTGACGAGCTTGAGCCGCCCGACGGTCTGCGGCGGCTGCCCCGATACCTGCGCGGTGATCGTGCCGTCGCCCCCCAGCGTCACGTCGGCCCCTTGCGGGATGTCGATCGGCGCGCCGCCGTCCGACAGCACCGGCAGGCCGGTGCCCGTCACGAGCTGCCCCTGCGCGGTGAGCTGGAAATCGCCCGCCCGCGTATAGGCCTCGGAGCCATCGAGCCCCTGCACGGCGAACCAGGCGTTGCCCACGGCCATCGCATCGAGCGCGCGGCCGGTGGTCTGGGCCGGGCCGGCGCTGGTGCGGTGGCCCGAGGTGGCTTCGAGCGCGAACACGCGCGTCGTGGCGCCGCTGCCCTGCATGGGCACCGCGCGGAAGTTCGCCATCTCGGCGCGAAAGCCGGTGGTCGATGCATTGGCCAGGTTGTGCGCCAGCACCGCCTGGCGCTGCATCGCGGCATTGGCGCCCGTCATCGAGGTGTAGATGATGCGGTCCATGGCGGCTCCTGCCCGTCAGCTGCCGTCAGCGCAGGTTGACCAGGGTGGAGAGCACCTGGTCCTGCGTCTTGATGGTCTGCGCGTTGGCCTGGTAGGCGCGCTGCGCGGTCATCATGTTCACGAGCTCGGCCGTCAGGTCCACGTTGGACTCTTCCAGGGCGCCCGAACGCAGCGTGCCGAAGGCGCCATCGGTGGGCGTGCCCATGCTGGGCGGGCCCGAGGCATAGGTTTCCACCCAGAGGTTGTTGCCGACGTCGGCCAGGCCCTGCGTGTTGCGGAAGCTCGCCAGCGCGATCTGCCCCTCGGAGCGCGTCACGCCGTTGGAGTAGCTGGTCATGATCACGCCGTCGTTGCCGATGTTGATGTTCGTCAGCTGCCCGGCGGTATAGCCGTCCTGCGACTGTTCGGCGATGGCCCACTTGGTGCCGAACTGGGTCGAGCCGCCCATGTCCACCGAGACGGTGAACGGCGCCGGCGGGTTGTTGGGGTTGGCGATGCTCGGGTCCACGGTGAGCGACAGCGGCGAGCCGCTGGTGATCTTGCCGTTGCCGTCGAAGACGAGCTGGCCCACGGGGGTGGCGGCGGGGTCGAGCGAGTCGTACACGTCCCAGGTGTTGGAGCCGTTTTTCTCGAAGTACAGGCTGACGGTGTTGGCCACGCCCTGGCTGTCGTACACGTCGATCGACGTGCCGTAGGTCGAGCGCGGCGTGGCGGCCACGGGGGGCGTGGCGGTGGGGTCGCCGGCCGCGTCGACCGCGCGCGCGTCCAGGTTGACGCCGATCGTGGCGTTCTCCGTCTGCTTGGCCGGGATCGGCGCGCCCGTGGGGAACAGCAGCGGCTGCAGCGTGCTGGAGGTGCGCAGCCCGGTATCGGGATCGACGGGATAGCCCAGCACCTTGCCGCTGTCGTTGGTCACGACGTAGCCCTGATTGTCGAGCTTGAAGTTGCCCGCGCGGGTGTAGGCGGCGCTGCCGTCGGGCTGCTGGATCCGGAAGAAGCCTTCGCCGTTGATGGCCACGTCCATGTTGTTGCCGGTGACGGTGATGTCGCCCTGGGTGAACTGCTGGGCGATGTCGTCCACCCGCACGCCGATGCCCGCGTTGCCGGTGCTGGACAGGCCGATGGCCGTGGCCACCATCTCGGCGAATTCGGTGCGCGACGCCTTGAAGCCCACGGTGCCCGAGTTGGCGATGTTGTGGCCGATCATGTCCAGGTTCTTGCTGGCGGCGTTCAGGCCCGAGAGGCCCTGCTGGAAAGCCATGGTTTTCTCCTTGTCGGTGGATGGGGGAAGCGCCGTTCAGAGCACGGCGCTGATGCTGGAGTACTTGACGGTGCTGCCGTTGTCGAGCGTGAGCGTGAGCGCGCCCGCGTCGGTGCCCGTGCCCGTCACCCTGGACTGCATCAGGGGGGTGCTGGCGACGGCGCCGTCCTGGTTCGTGGCGCTGACGCGGAACGTCAGGTCGCCCTTGCTGCCGGTGTACTGGCTCGCGTCCCAGGCGAAGTTCTGGCGGCCCTTGTCCAGCGCGCCCATGTCCATGCTGCCCACCACCTGGCCGCCGGGCGTGACCACCTCGACCTTGACCGCGCTGGCGGCGCCCGCCAGGTCGAACGCGCCCGTGGCCGTGCCGTCGCTGCCGTAGCTCAGCTTGTTGCCCTGGACCAGCACCGAGCGGCCGATCATCTGCGTGCCCTGCAGCGTCTGCATGGCGGAGAACTGCTCGGCCATGGTCTGCATGGTGAGGTTGAGCTGCTGGATGCCCGTCACCGTGTTGATCTGCGCCATCTGCGTCGTCATCTGCGCGTTGTCCATGGGGTTCATGGGATCCTGGTTGCTGAGCTGCGCGACCAGCAGCTTGAGGAAGCGGTCCTGCATGGCAGACGGATCCGTCGATGCGCTGCCGCTCCTGGACGTGGTGCTGGCGCCCGTGTCGAGCGCGCTGGTGTCGATGGCGGTGATGGACATGATGAAAGTTCCTTTATTGCCCCATTTGCAGGGTCTTGAGCAACAGCCCCTTGGCGGTGTTCATGACCTCGACGTTGTTCTGGTACGAGCGCGAGGCCGAGATCATGTTGACCATCTCCTCGACCGCGTTGACGTTGGAATGCGTGACGTAGCCCTCGGCATCGGCCAGGGGGTTGGCCGGGTCGAGCACGCGCCGCCCCGGCGTGTCGCTCTCGGTGATGGTCGAGACGCGCACCCCGGCGGCGCCGTCGGCCCCCATCGGCGTGGTCTGGAACACCACCTGGCGCGCCTTGTAGCTCTGCCCGTCGGGGCCGGCGACCGCATCGGCGTTGGCCAGGTTGCTCGCCACCACGTTCAGGCGCTGCGCCTGCGCGCTGATCGCGCTCGCGGAGACGTTGAAGATAGAGAACATCGACATGGCTGCTCCTCGGGGCCGGGCGCGCTCACTGGCCCGTGATCGCGCTCAATGCCGTGCGCGACTGGTAGTTGATGAAGCGCAGCGTCGCCTCGTAGCGCACCGCGTTGTCCACGAAGGCCGCCCGCTCGCGGTCCATGTCCACCGAGTTGTTGTCCAGCGCCGGCTCGGTCTGCTGCGCGTAGCCGGTCTTCCTGCCGCTCGCGTCGGCCCCCGCCGGGCGCAGCGGAATGTGGCGCGGGTCGCTCGTGCCCTGCCCGGCGAGGCCGCCGGCCTGGCGCGTGCTCCCGGCCTGCTGCATCGCATCGGCGAAGCTGAAGTCCCGCGCCTTGTAGCCCGGCGTGTCGGCGTTGGCGATGTTGCTCGCGATCACGCGCTGGCGCTCGGAGCGCAGCAGCAGCGCGTTGCCGTGCAGATCCAGCGGTGATGTCAGCTTGTCGAGCATGGAATGCCTCGCACGAAGGGGTGGAGTCGGTGCCGCGGCCCGTGGGCTGGTGGCGTGCGTCGATTATGGAAACCGGCCCGGATTTCTAAAGTGCGAAAAATGCGGCCATACGGGTGCTGTTCGCGCCACCGCGCCGGCGCCGTCCGTCTAGAGTGGCAGGCGTCCCAAAGCGCACATGGGCGCGCATGCATCGCAGTGACTGGAGGCTCGACGCCATGACCGTTTTCCGCTTGATTCACACCCTGCTGGCCGCGTGCCTGGCGGCCGCCGCGGCGTGGCCGGCGCACGCGCAGCAGGCCGCGCCCGCCCAGGCCGCCCAGGAACTCGCGGCGCTGACCCAGCAATGGGTCGACCAGGCGCTGGCGCAGCTGCCCGCCGAGACCGCGCCGCTGCGCATGCAGGTGAGCGTGGGCCAGCTCGATTCGCGGCTGCGCCTGGCGCCGTGCGCGCGCGTCGAGCCCTATCTGCCCGCCGGCGCGCGCCTGTGGGGCCGCACGCGGCTGGGGCTGCGCTGCGTGGAGGGCGAAACCCGCTGGAATGTCTTCATCCCGCTCACCGTCCAGGCCTTCGGCCCGGCCTGGGTGCTCGCGGGCAACGTGGCCACCGGCAGCACGCTCACCGAGCAGGACGCGATGCAGGCCGAGGTGGACTGGGCCGCCGATCCCGCCGCCGTCGTCACCGACGCGCAGTCCTGGGTCGGCCAGGTCGCCACGCGGCCGCTGGCGGCCGGGCAGGCGCTGCGCCAGAACATGGTGCGCCCGCCCCACCTGTTCAAGGCCGGCGCGCCGGTGCAGGTACGGGTGCACGGCCCGGGCTACGCCGTGGTCTCGTCGGGCCAGGCGACCACGGCGGGCGCCGCGGGGCAAAATGTGCGCATCCGCATGGCCAACGGGCGATTCCTCTCGGGCACCGTGAGCGAAGACGGGAGCATCGAGGTGGCCCTATGATCCGTTCGGACTAATGGCGTGATATTTCCTCAAGTTCACGGCGGGGCAGCCGTTAACCTGCCTACAAGCCCCATGCCTTGCTCGGGGCGGTGGAGAGTGAAATGAAAGTCGGGAACAACGCAGACCTTACCAACGCACTGTCGCATGCCGCTGCCGCCAAGCAGCAGGCCAAGGTTGCCACGCCCGCAGAAACCGCGACGCGTGCCGCCTCCAGCGTGGCCGACAGCGGCGTCCCGCTCACCCTGTCGGCGAGCGCGCGGGCCGACGCGCTGGGCCGCAGCAGCTCCGACTTCAACGCCGAGAAGGTCGCAGCCGTCAAGGCCGCCATACAGGACGGCAGCTTCCGCGTGAACGCCGAGGCCGTGGCCGACAAGCTGCTCGACAACGCCTACGAAGTCCTGGCGCACGCGCAGCAGCGGCGCGAGCACTGACACCCATCGAAAGGCTGCGCGAAGACGGTGCCGGCGCACGGCAAGCGAGGCCGGCAGCGCCCGATACGCAAACGCAGATGAGCCTTCCACCCCGCGCAACGCCGCCAGCCGACGCCCTGTCGGCCCTCGAAGCCGAGCTGCTCGAGCTGCAGGCATCGCTCGCCTCCTCCGGTCCCGAAGCGCTGCAGCAGCAGGCGCTGGCCGTACGCGCCAGCATCGGCGCGCTGGCCGAGTGGCTGGCGGGCACACCGCCGGAGCGCCTGCCCCCGGACGCCGCCCGGCGCGCGCAGGCCCTGGCCGCCGTGCTGGCGGGCACGCGCGACCAGCTCGCACGGGTTCTGGCGCTCACGCAGCAGCAGGCGGCGTCGCTCCTGCCGCCGGTGGATCCGGTGACCTACGGCCCCGCGGGTGCCTCGAAGGCGCGGATCTACCAGGCGCCAGGTTAATCAGCAGGGTTCAATGAAAAAGATAGCTGTCAGCGCTTGCCAGACAAGCGCTAGGGCCGTTTTTTCTAAAATTTACTCTGGTGCCGGCAGCGAATGCAGCACCACCGGATGCTCGCCGGTCGCATCCGCGCTCTCGATGCGCACCCCGAAGCCCCACAGCCGCGCCACGTGCCTGAGCACCTCGGGCGTGTCGTCCGCCAGCGGCCGGCCCTGCACCTGGGTGTGGCGCAGCGTGAGCGTGCGGTCGCCGCGGCGGTTCACGTTCCAGACCTGGATGTTGGGCTCGCGCACGCCGATGTCGTACTGGCGCGAGAGCAGCTGGCGCAGGCTGCGGTAGCCGTCCTCGTCGTGGATGGCGCTCACCAGCAGCTCGCGCTCGGTGACGTCGTCGTGGACGGCGAACAGGCGCATCTCGCGCATCAGGTGCGGGCTCAGGTACTGGCCGATGAAGCTCTCGTCCTTGAAATTGCGCATCGCATGGTGCAGCGCAGGCAGCCAGGGCGTGCCGGCCAGGTCGGGGAACCAGCGGCGGTCCTCGTCGGTGGGCTGCTCGCAGATGCGGCGGATGTCGCGGTACATCGCGAAGCCCAGCGCGTAGGGGTTGATGCCGCCGTACGCCGGGTGGCCCACCGGGGGCTGGTAGATCACGTTGGTGTGCGAGGCGAGCCATTCGAGCATCACCGCGTCGGTCAGCCAGCCGTCGTCGTAGAGCTGGTTCATCAGCGTGTAGTGCCAGAAGGTGGCCCAGCCTTCGTTCATCACCTGGGTCTGGCGCTGCGGGTAGAAGTACTGCGCGATCTTGCGCACGATGCGCACGATCTCGCGCTGCCAGGGCTCGAGCAGCGGCGCGTGCTTTTCGATGAAGTAGAGGATGTTTTCCTCGGGCTCGCGCGGAAAGCGCTCCTGCGGTTCGTCGGCGTCTTCCCTGCCGGGCGCGGCGGGCAGCGTGCGCCAGAGCTCGTTCACCTGCTGCTGCGCGTGCTCTTCCCGCTCCTTCTGCTCGGCGCGTTCGCGGGCCAGCGATTTCTTGGACGGGCGGCGGTAGCGGTCCACGCCCAGCGTCGCGAGCGCGTGGCAGGAGTCGAGCAGCTGCTCCACCGCGTCCATGCCGTGGCGCTCCTCGCACTGCGCCACGTAGTCGCGCGCATACACCAGGTAGTCGATGATGGAGCCCGCGTCGGTCCACATGCGGAACAGGTAGTTGCCCTTGAAGAAACTGTTGTGCCCGTAGGCCGCGTGGGCGATCACCAGCGCCTGCATCGCGGTGGTGTTCTCTTCCATCAGGTAGGCGATGCAGGGGTTGGCGTTGATGACGATCTCGTAGGCCAGGCCCATCTGCCCGCGCCGGTAGCGCCGCTCGGTGGCGAGGAACTCCTTGCCGTAGCTCCAGTGGCGGTAGTTCACCGGCATGCCGACGCTGGCGTAGGCGTCCATCATCTGCTCGGCGGTGATGACCTCGAGCTGGTTGGGGTAGGTGTCCAGGCCGAAGCGCTCGGCGGTGGCGGCGATCACCTGGTGGTAGCGCTCGATCAGCTCGAAGGTCCAGTCGCTCGGGTCGGGCAGCGGCGCGCCCGGGCGCTCCCCCGCGGGCAGCGGCTGCTCGGGCACCAGCGGGTGGCGGCGCTCGCCCGTCGTGGCCAGCTTCCAGGCGTTGTCGCCGTGGCGGCGCTCGAGCACCGGGTAGTGCGAGGGCATCTGCGAGGGATGCTCGGGCGGGAAGGCCATGGTGCTCATGCCTGCACCCCCTGTTTGCGGAACAGCTCGCGGAACACCGGGTAGATGTCGCTCGCCTGCGCCACCTTGCGCATCGCGAAGTGCGGGAAGGCGTCCAGCAGCTGCGTGTACTCCTGCCACAGGTTCTGCTCCTCCTCGGCCACCTGCAGGTAGGCGTAGTAGCGCACCAGCGGCAGGATCTGCTCGGCCAGCAGCGCGCGGCAGTTGCCGCTGTCGTTGGAGAAGTTGTCGCCGTCGCTCGCCTGCGCCACGTAGATGTTCCAGTCGCCCACCGGGTAGCGCGCGCGGATGGTGTCGCCCAGCAGCGCCAGGGCGCTGCTCACCACCGTGCCGCCGCTCTCCTGCGAGTAGAAGAATTCGTGCTCGTCGACCTCCGCCGCCTGGGTGTGGTGGCGGATGAAGACGATCTCCACGTCGCGATAGTGGCGCGTGAGGAAGAGGTAGAGCAGGATGAAGAAGCGCTTGGCCAGGTCCTTGCGCTCCTCGTCCATCGAGCCCGAGACGTCCATGACGCAGAACATCACCGCGCGGCTGTTGGGCACGGGCACCTTCTGGTGCGCGCGAAAGCGCAGGTCGATGGGATCGAGCCAGGGCGTCCTGGCGATGCGCCGCTCCAGCCCCTCGACCCGGTGGCGCAGCGCGGCAGCCTCGGTCTCGTCGTGCCCGGGGTCGGCCAGCAGCAGGCGCAGCTGCTCGCGCAGCCGCTGCAGCTCGCGCTCGGCGCCCTTGGCGAGGGCGATGCGCCGCCCGAGCGCCCCGCGCATGGTGCGCACGACGGCCAGGTTGTGCGGCGTGCCGTCCTGGCTGTAGCCCGCGCGCCGGGTCTTGAACTGCGGGTTCTCGCCGATGTGCGTGCGCAGCAGGCGCGGCAGCGCCAGGTCTTCGAAGAAGAGCTGCATGAACTCTTCCTTGGTGAGCGTGAAGCTGAAGTCGTCCTGCCCCTCGCCGCTGTCGCTCGCCTGCGAGCCGCTGCCGCCGCCCTTAGGCCGCGCGATGCGGTCGCCGCGCAGGTAGTCGGTGTTGCCCGGGTGCACGGTGTCGCGCACGCCGCCCTGGCCGTGGTGGAAGGTCGGCTCGCTGATGTCCTTGCGCGGGATCGTGACGTTCTCGGCCTGCTCGATCTCGCGGATGCCGCGCGTGGAGACCGCGCGGCGCACGGCCTCGGCGATCTGCTGCTTGTAGCGGCGGATGAAGCGCTCGCGGTTGCCCACCGACTTGTTCTTGCCGGCGAGCCTGCGGTCGATGATCTGCAGTGCCATGGCGGTGCCCTGCGGGTGGCGTGGACTCAGCTGCTCTTGCGCACGCGCAGGTACCACTCGCACAGCAGGCGCACCTGCTTTTGCGTGTAGCCCTTGGCCACCATGCGGGTGACGAAGTCCTCGTGCTTCCTGGCCTCGTCGGTGCTGGCCTTGGCGTTGAAGCTGATCACGGGCAGCAGTTCCTCGGTATTGGAGAACATCTTCTTCTCGATCACCAGGCGCAGCTTCTCGTAGCTGGTCCACAGCGGGTTCTTGCCCTGGTTGTTGGCGCGCGCGCGCAGCACGAAGTTGACGATCTCGTTGCGGAAGTCCTTGGGATTGGCGATGCCGGCGGGCTTCTCGATCTTCTCCAGCTCGGCGTTCAGCGCGTTGCGGTCGAACACCTCGCCGGTGTCGGTGTCGCGGTACTCGCTGTCCTGGATCCAGTAGTCGGCGTAGGTGACGTAGCGGTCGAAGATGTTCTGGCCGTACTCGCTGTAGCTCTCCAGGTAGGCGGTCTGGATCTCCTTGCCGATGAACTCGGCGTAGCGCGGAGACAGGTATTCCTTGATGAAGCCGGTGTAGCGGGTCTCCAGCTCGCCGGGGAACTGCTCGCGCTGGATCTGCTGCTCCAGCACGTACATCAGGTGCACCGGGTTGGCCGCGACCTCGGTGCTGTCGTAGTTGAACACCTTGGACAGGATCTTGAAGGCGAAACGCGTGGAGATGCCGCTCATGCCTTCATCGACGCCGGCGTAGTCGCGGTACTCCTGGTAGCTCTTGGCACGCGGGTCGGTGTCCTTCAGGTTCTTGCCGTCGTAGACCTGCATCTTGCTGAAGATGCTGGAGTTCTCGGGCTCCTTCAGGCGCGTGAGCACCGAGAACTGCGCCATCATCTTGAGCGTGCCCGGCGCGCACACCGCCTGCGCCAGCGACGATTCGCGTATCAGTTTCTCGTAGATCCTGACCTCCTCGGAGACGCGCAGGCAGTAGGGCACCTTGACGATGTAGATGCGGTCGAGGAAAGCCTCGTTGTTCTTGTTGTTGCGGAACGCCTTCCACTCGCTCTCGTTGCTGTGCGCCAGCACGATGCCGTCGAACGGAATCGCGCCGAAACCCTCGGTGCCCTTGTAGTTGCCCTCCTGCGTGGCGGTGAGCAGCGGGTGCAGCACCTTGATCGGCGCCTTGAACATCTCGACGAACTCGAGCAGCCCTTGGTTGGCCAGGCACAGGCCGCCCGAGTAGCTGTAGGCGTCGGTGTCGTCCTGCGCGAAATTCTCCAGCTGGCGGATGTCCACCTTGCCCACCAGGCTGGAGATGTCCTGGTTGTTCTCGTCGCCCGGCTCGGTCTTGGCGATGGCGATCTGCTTGAGGATGCTGGGGTAGCGCTTGACCACGCGAAAGCGCCGGATGTCGCCGCCGTATTCCTCCAGGCGCTTGACGGCCCAGGGCGACAGGACGCGCTGCACGTAGCGCTGCGGAATGCCGAACTGTTCCTGCAGCAGCGGCCCGTCTTCCGCCGGGTCGAACAGGCCCAGCGGCGACTCGTTCACCGGCGAGCCCTTGAGCGCGTAGAACGGCACCTGCTGCATCAGGGCCTTGAGCCGCTCGGCGATCGAGCTCTTGCCGCCGCCCACCGGCCCGAGCAGGTAGAGGATCTGCTTGCGCTCTTCCAGCCCCTGCGCCGCATGGCGGAAAAAGCTCACCACCTGCTCGATCGCGTCCTCCATGCCGTAGAACTCGGCGAACGCCGGGTAGCGGCGGATCACCTTGTTGGCGAACAGGCGCGAGAGCTGGGGGTCGTCGCGCGTATCGACCATGTCGGGTTCGCCGATCGCCGCCAGCATGCGCTCGGCGGCCGTCGCATAGGCCATGGGATTGCGCTTGCATTCGGCGAGGTAGTCGTCGACCGACATCTCCTCTTCGCGCTGGCGCGCATAACGTGCGGCAAAGTTGCTGATGGCATCCATGAGACCTCCTGTGGCGAGCCCTGCCCATGGGACACGCGCCGGGCCGCAAAGTTGCAGCGCGATGCGCTGCCACCGCCTCCGTTGTAGCACCAAGCGGCCCCGTGGGCGCATGCAATAGCGGTGCGCGCAACATTCTTTTCGAGCCATTGCACGCGGCGTCAACCCGCGTGGTAGGGTGCGCGTTTGAATCCGGTTTTTCGCATCGATGTCCGCGCCCGCCTCCCCTCTTGCCTGGATGACGCCGCGCCAGTGGCTGCACGTCTCGGTGGTCGTGGCACTGCTCACCATCGTGCTCAAGACGCTGGCATGGTGGGTCACCGATTCGGTGGGCCTGCTGTCGGACGCGCTCGAGTCGTTCGTGAACCTGGCGGGCGCCATGTTCGCGCTGGCCATGGTCACGATCGCCGCGCGCCCGGCCGATGCCGGCCACCCCTTCGGCCACCACAAGGCGGAGTATTTCTCTTCGGGCTTCGAAGGCATCCTCGTCGTCGGCGCGGCCGCCGCCATCATGTGGGCGGCGGTACTGCGCCTGCTGCACCCGCAGCCGCTGCAGCAGTTGTCGTGGGGCCTGGGGCTGGCGGTGCTCAGCGCGGTGTTCAACGGCCTGCTCGCGTGGGGCATGATGCGCGCCGCGCGCGCCCGCCGCTCGGTGGCGCTCGAGGGTGACGCGCTCCACCTGCTGACCGACGTGTGGACCTCCGCCGGCGTGGTCGTGGGCCTGCTCGCCGCCTGGGCCAGCGGCTGGCACTGGCTCGACCCGGTGGTCGCGCTCATCGTGGGGCTCAACATCTTCAGGGAGGGCAGCATGCTCGTCTGGCGCGCCTCGCAGGGCCTGATGGACGAATCGCTGGCACCCGAGCCGCTCGCGCGCATCGAGGCCACGCTGGCGCGCCATGCCGCGGCCAGCGGCGCCGCGGTACGCTTCGACCACCTGAGCACGCGCCGCGCGGGCAGCCGCAGCTTCGCGCAGCTGCACATGCACGTGCCCGCGCACTGGACGCTGGGCCGCGCAGCGCAGGAGCGCGCCAGCGTCGAGGGGCAGCTCATGGCCGCGGTGCCCGGCCTGGTGGCGACGATAGAGCTGCTGCCCGCCGGCGCGAGCACGGCATTCGAGCAGGCCCAGGCGCA
>CAUJIM010000090.1 GCA_963205335.1 Pseudomonadota bacterium | reverse complement strand
CATGAGCGACACCCCCACCCTGCTGCTGGTCGATGGCTCCAGCTATCTCTACCGCGCCTACCACGCCATGCCCGACCTGCGCGCCGTGCCGGGCGACCCGGCGAGCCAGCCCACGGGCGCGATCCGCGGCATGATCAACATGCTGCACGCGCTGAAGAAGGAGCATGCGGCCGGCTACGCGGCCTGCGTGTTCGACGCGCACGGGCCGACCTTCCGCGATGGCATCTACCCCGAATACAAGGCCAACCGCTCGCCCATGCCCGACGACCTGCGCTCGCAGATCGAGCCGATCCACGAGGTGGTGCGGCTGCTCGGCTGGCCGGTGCTGAGCGTGCCCGGCGTGGAGGCCGACGACGTGATCGGCACGCTCGCCGCGCAGGCCGCGGCGCAGGGCCTGCGGGTGGTGATCTCCAGCGGCGACAAGGACCTGTCGCAGCTGGTGAGCGAGCGCGTGACCATCATCGACACCATGAACGGCAAGCGCCGCGACGTGGCGGGCGTGACGGCCGAGTTCGGTGTGCCGCCGCAGTTGATGGTCGACTTCCAGACCCTGGTGGGTGACGCGGTGGACAACGTGCCGGGCGTGGCCAAGGTGGGCCCCAAGACCGCCGCCAAGTGGCTGCTGGAGTACGGCTCGCTCGACGCGCTGGTGGCGCGCGCGGACGAGGTCAAGGGCGCGGCGGGCGAGCACCTGCGCGCGGCGCTGCCCTGGCTGCCCACGGGCCGGCGGCTGGTGACGATACGCACCGACTGCGACCTGAGCGCCGACGTGCCCAGCCTGCCTGCTTTCGATTCGATAGCTGTTCGCGCAGAGCAGACGGGCGATTTGCGGCATTTTTATGCCAAATACGGTTTCAAGAGCCTGATGCGGCAGCTGGAGGAGGGCGCGTCAGCGCCGGCCGGGGCCGACCTGTTCACCGACGAACGGGCGAACCAGGCGGCGGCGCAGGCGCAGCAGCGCGACGTGGATTACGACGTGGTGCTCACCTGGGACGAGCTCGACGGCTGGATCGCGCGCCTGAAGGCCGCGCCGCTGGCCGCGCTCGATACCGAGACCACGTCGCTGGACGAGCAGCAGGCGCGCATCGTCGGCATCAGCTTCAGCGTGGGGCCGGGGACGGCCGCCTATGTGCCGCTGGCGCACGAGGGGCTGGAGGCGCCCCGGCAACTGCCGCTGGACGAGGTGCTGGCGCGGCTCAGGCCCTGGCTGGAAAGCCCGGCACACGCCAAGCTCGGCCAGCACATCAAGTACGACCGCCACGTGTTCGCCAACCACGGCATCGACGTGCGCGGCTATGCGCACGACACCATGCTGCAGAGCTACGTGCTCGAAGTCACCAAGCCGCACAACCTCACCAGCCTGGCCGAGCGCCACACCGGCCGCACCGGCATCAGCTACGAAGACCTCTGTGGCAAGGGCGCCAGGCAGATTCCGTTCGCCCAGGTGCCGGTGGACAAGGCGGCGGCGTACTCGTGCGAGGACTCGGATCAGACGCTGGACGTGCACCGCGTGCTCTGGCCGCGGCTGCAGGCGGATGAGCCGCTGCGCGCCATCTACGAACTGGAGATCGCAAGCAGCGAGACGCTGTTCCGCATGGAGCGGAACGGCGTGCTGATCGACGCCAGAAAGCTCGCGGCGCAAAGCCACGAGCTCGGCCTGCGCATCGCGCGCCTGGAGCAGGAGGCCTACGCGCTGGCGGGCCAGCCGTTCAACCTCGGCTCGCCCAAGCAGCTCGGCGAGATCTTCTTCGACAAGCTCGGCATGCCGGTGGTGAAGAAGACCGCAACCGGCGCGCGCTCGACCGACGAGGAGGTGCTGGAAAAGCTCGCCGAGAACTACCCGCTGCCCGCCAAGCTGCTGGAGCACCGGGGCCTGGCCAAGCTCAAGAGCACCTACACCGACAAGCTGCCCCAGCTCGCCCACCCGCGCACCGGCCGCGTGCACACGCACTACGCGCAGGCGGTGGCCGTCACCGGGCGGCTGGCGAGCAACGAGCCCAATTTGCAGAACATCCCCGTGCGCACCGCCGAAGGACGGCGCATCCGCGAGGCCTTCATCGCGCCGCCGGGCCGCGTGATCGCCAGCTGCGACTACAGCCAGATCGAGCTGCGCATCATGGCGCACCTGAGCGGCGACGAGGCGCTGCTGCGCGCCTTCCACGAGGGGCTGGACGTGCACCGCGCCACGGCCTCCGAGGTCTTCGGCGTGCCGGTGGACCAGGTCACGAGCGAGCAGCGGCGCTATGCCAAGGTGATCAACTTCGGCCTGATCTACGGCATGAGCAGCTATGGCCTGGCGAAGAACCTCGGCATCGACGGGCAGGCGGCGAAGAACTACATCGACCGCTATTTCCAGCGCTACCCCGGCGTCAAGCGCTACATGGACGAGACCGTGCAGCTCGCCCACCGGCAGGGCTACGTGCAGACCGTCTTCGGCCGCCGGCTGTACCTGCCCGACATCAACGGCGGCAGCGGCCCGCGCAAGAAGGCCGCCGAGCGCGCCGCCATCAACGCGCCCATGCAGGGCACGGCGGCCGACCTGATCAAGAAGGCCATGGTGGCGGTGCAGGCCCGCCTGGATGCCGAAAAGCCCGAGGTGCTGATGATCCTGCAGGTGCACGACGAACTCGTCTTCGAGCTGCCCGAGCGCGACGTGGACTGGGTGCGTGCCGAGGTGCCGCGCCTCATGGCCGGGGTGGCCGATCTGGCGGTGCCGCTGCTGGCCGAAGTGGGCGTGGGGGCCAACTGGGAAGAAGCGCATTGAGCGCCGCGGGACCGAAGGCGCGGCTGACCCCGGCCGTGCGCATGGGCCTGTCGATCGCGGTGGCGACCGGCCTGTACGGCCTCTCGTTCGGCGCGCTGGCCGTCGCGGCGGGCCTCACCGTGGGGCAGGCCATGGCGCTCAGCCTGCTGATGTTCACCGGCGGCTCGCAGTTCGCCTTCATCGGTGTGGTGGCGGGCGGCGGCAGCGCGGGCGCGGCCGTCGGCGCGGCGACGCTGCTCGGGGTGCGCAACGCGGTCTACGGCGTGCAGATGAACCACCTCTTCATGCCCCGCGGCGCGCGCAAGTGGCTGATGGCGCAGCTCACGATCGACGAATCGGCCGCCACCGCGCTGGGCCAGGACGAGCTGGCCGAGCAGCGGCGCGGCTTCTGGACGGCGGGCCTGGGCGTCTTCGTGCTCTGGAACGCGTTCACGCTGCTCGGCGCGGTGCTGGGCGACGCCCTGGGCGATGCGCGGCGCTGGGGACTCGACGGCGCGGCGGTGGCGGCCTTCCTCGGCCTGCTCTGGCCGCGCCTGAAGGGGCGCGAGCCGGTCGCGCTGGCCGTGGCCGCGGGGCTGGTGACGGCGCTCGCGATTCCGTGGGTGGCGCCCGGCATCCCTATCCTGCTGGCCGCCGCCGCGGCTGCCGCCTGGGCCTGGTGGGGGAGGGCGCGATGACGCTCTGGCACGCCATCCTGCTGGCGAGCGCCGCCGCCTTCGCCACCAAGCTGGCGGGCTACGCCGTGCCGGCGCGCTGGCTGCAGAACCCGCGCATGCACCGCGTGGCGGGGGCGCTCACCGTGGCGCTGCTGGCCTCGCTCACGGTGATGAACACCTTCTCCAGCGGCAGCGCGCTCGCCCTGGACGCGCGCCTGGCGGCGCTCGCGGTGGCGGCGCTGGCGCTGTGGCGGCGCCTGCCGTTCCTGCTGGTGGTGCTGCTGGGCGCGGTGGCGGCGGCGCTGGTGCGTTGGCTGGGGTGAGCGGGCCGGGCGCTCTTTATCTCAGTGTTTTCGGGTTTTGCGCTTGCCAGGAAAGCGCTGGCAGCTATTGAAACAATAGTTTCAAAGCCTCGCGCGGCTGCCCGCAATGCGGCGTGCCTCCCGTTCCCGGGACATCTCGGATCGCCCCGATAGCGCCCTGGCGCGTCCCCTTGAATTTGAACTGGCCCCCAGGCCCGGGTGGCTTGCGTCTTGTATTCCCTCATGCACCTGGGCGTGCCATCCTAGGGTTTGTACTGATTCCCGGCGCAGGCATGTTCTCTAAAATACGTTTCATCAAAAACACAATGTTCCATACATAAAACATTCCGATCATGAGAAGACCTTGCAGGCGTTCGCCGATGCGTCGGGCAGGGGAGTGGGGTTCGGGAGGGGCGGCATACCACGGCATTGAAGCAATCGGTGAGCGGCATCCAGCCTCCAAGGCATCAACTTCATGAACACAGCGACCATGCCGGCCCATGCGGCCCCCATTCCTGACGAAGAGCTTAGTCCCGAGGGCCGCTACGCGGTACGGCTGGTGATCGCCTGCGTCGTCCTGGGCTTCTCCTGCATCCTGGGCGGCATCATCGGCCAGCGCATCGTCCGGCGCACCTGCCTGATGGCCAGCAGCCTGGTGGCGGCCGCCGCGGGTACCTTCTTCTATAACCGGCTGCTGGGCGCCGAGCCGGGCAACGGCCTGACCATCAGCGCGGAAACCCGGGACGTGGATTTTGGCGGCCGTGCCAGGGGCGCAGCGGCCGGGGAGGGCCAGACGGCATGACGAACGCGGGCACGGACTTGCTCAAGGGGCGCAAGGTACTCGTCACCGGCGCGGCCCGGGGCCTCGGCCTGGCGTTCGCGCGCAGCGCCTGCGAGGCCGGCGCGGCGGTGGCGATCGCCGACATCCGCGCCGACACGCTGCAACAGGCGGCAGAGGGCCTGCGCGGCGCGGGCTTCACGGCGCACGCCATCGTGGCCGACCTGTCCGATCCGGCGTCGATCGAGCGCTGCGCCGCCGAGGCCGTCGCGCGCCTGGGCGGGCTCGATGGCCTGATCAACAACGCCGCGGTGACCGATTCGGGCGGGCGGCCGGGCGACGACATCAGCGTCGAGACCTGGGACCGCGTGATGGACGTCAACGTGCGCGGCACCTGGCTGATGTCGCGCGCCTGCCATGCGGCGCTGGCCGCCAGCGGCCGGGGCGCGATCGTCAACTTGGCGTCCGACACGGCGCTCTGGGGCGCACCGCGCCTGATGGCCTATGTGGCGAGCAAGGGCGCCGTCATCTCCCTGACCCGCGCGCTGGCGCGCGAATACGGCGGCGACGGCATCACCGTCAACGCCATCGCGCCCGGTCTGGTGTTGGTCGAGGCGACCGAGTATGTCCCCGAGGACAGGCATCGCCTCTACATCGAGCAACGCGCGTTGCAGCGCGAGCAACTGCCGGCGGATGTCAGCGGCGTGGCCCTGTTCGCGCTGTCGGATCTGTCGCGCTTCGTGACCGGGCAGTTGCTGCCGGTCAATGGTGGTTTCGTGTTCAACTGAAAAGTGAGGTCAATCATGTCCGACAAGCCGAAGCATTCCTGGGATCGCCCCGCGGGCGCCAGCCTCGAGGAGTGGATGCAATCGCGCCTGGTCACGCGCGCCACGCGCCGCTACGACTGGGAGGCGCTGAAGTTCCAGACCCAGGTGGATCCCAAGTACGGCCGTGCGCAGATGCGCTACCTGGGCACCGGCAGCACCGGCGTGGCCAGCGACAGGAACACCGTTCCGGCAGAGCACTTCACCCTCTCGACGATGATCCTGCCGGCCGGCCACGAAGGCCCGCTGCACATCCACCACGACTGCGAGGAAGTCTTCTTCGTGCTGCGCGGCAAGGTGAAGATGATTGCCGAGTCCGAGGACGGCACGGAGAAGTGGGAGGCCATCGTCGGCGAGCGCGACCTGATCTCCTGGCCGCCCGGCGTGTACCGCGGCGAGATCAACATCGGCGACGAAGAGGCGCTGATGCTGGTGATGCTGGGCTCGGGCACGCCGGTGACGCCGACCTATCGCCCGAACGATCCGCTCACCAAGGTCAAGCGCGAGACCTTCAGGCACTGACAGGCGCGCGAGCCATGTCCACCGCCACCGCACCCGTCGTGCCTGCCGCCGAACTCGAGCGGCTGCGCGAGTGCTTCCCGTCGCGCGGCATCGCGCTGGGCGAGGGGGTCGAGGTCGCGGTGCGCGAGTGCGGCGCCGGGACCGGGCTGCCCCTGGTGTGCCTGCATGGCATCGGCTCTGGCGCGGCGTCCTGGCTGGGCATGGCGCTCCTTTTGTCGCAGCGGGCGCGGGTGCTGGCCTGGGACGCGCCGGGCTATGGCGCGTCCACCCCCTTGCCGATGCAGGCGCCGCGCGCCGCCGATTACGCCGCGCGCCTGCATGCGCTGCTCGATGCCCTGGGCATCGGGCGCTGCGTGCTCGTCGGGCACTCGCTGGGCGCGCTCATGGCCGCCGCGGCGGCGCGCGATGCGGCCCGCGGCGGGCGCTTCGCCGCGCTGGTCCTGCTCAGCCCGGCGCAGGGCTACGGCGCGGCGGCGCGCGCGGCCGATGCGGCACGCGTGCGCGAGCAGCGCCAGCGCAGCCTGGCCGAGCTCGGCATCGCCGGCATGGCCGAGCAGCGCTCCTCGCGCCTGCTCTCGCCCGGGGCCTCGCCCGAGGCGCGTGCCTGGGTGCGCTGGAACATGGCGCGCCTGCACGAGGGCGGCTACCGCCAGGCGATCGAGCTGCTGTGCGGCGGCGATCTGCTGGCCGACCTGCCGCCCCCGATGCCGGTGCGGGTCGCCTGCGGCGCGCTCGACGAGGTGACGCCGCCCACCGCCTGCGCCCAGGTGGCCGAGCGCTGCGGCGTGCCGCTGCACGGCATCGAGGCGGCCGGCCACGCCTGCTACGTGGAGCAGCCTGCCGCCGTCGCGCGGCTGCTGGGCGAAGTACTGGACCACTGCGCCGCCTGAAGCGCCCAACGAAAGCACACGCCATGAACGACAAGACCCTGGGCATGTCCGACACCGACGGCGCCGACCGCTACAACGTCCCCGCGCTGGAGCGCGGCCTGAACATCCTGTGCGAATTCAACCGCGAGACCCAGGTGCTGACCGCGCCCGAACTGGCCCGCCGCTTCCGGCTGCCGCGCTCCACCGTCTTTCGCCTGCTTGCGACGCTGGAGAGCATGGGCTTCGTCGAGCGCGACGACGGCGGCCGCGGCTATCGCCTGGGCCTGGCGGTGCTGCGCCTGGGCTTCGAATACCTGGCGTCGCTGCCGCTCAACGAACTCGGCCGGCCGGTGCTCGAGCGCCTGAGCGCGGCCACCGGCCAGGCCTGCAACCTGGTCGTGCGCGACGGGCGCTTCATCGTCTACGTCGCGCGGGTCGCGCCACCCTCGCCGTTCGTCAGCGCCGTGAGCGTCGGCACCCGCCTGCCCGCGCATGCCACCGTGTTCGGCCGCGTGCTGCTCTCCGACCTGAGCCTGCCGCAGTTGCGCGAGTTGTATCCGGAAAGCAGCCTGGAGGCCTTCTCGCCGGACACGCCCCGCACCGTGGCCGACCTGTTCGACCTGGTGCAGGCGGACCTCCAGCGTGGCCATACGATCAGCGAGGGTTTTTTCGAGGCCAGCATCTCCACCGTCGCGGCGCCGGTGCACGACGTGGCGGGCCGTGTCGTCGCCGCGCTCGGCCTGACCATGAACGCCAGCCACATGGATCCCGCGCAGCAGCAGGATTTCGTGCTGCGCGTGCGCGCCGCGGCCGACGAGCTCTCCGGCCTGATGCACCACGCGCTCACCACCAGCGCGCGCAACGTCGTGGCGCTGCGCGGCGCGGGGAGCGCGCGGTGAGCGGCGTGCCTCCCCTGTTTCTGGCACCCGATGCGCTCCAGGGGCGCGTCGCCGTGGTGACCGGCGGCTCCTCGGGCATCGGGCTCGCGACGGTAGAAGTGCTCGCCTCGGCGGGCGCGGCGGTCGCGCTGTGCGGGCGCGATGCCGAGCGGCTGGAAGCTGCGCGCCAGCGGGTGCAGGCCCGCTTCCCCCACGCCCGGCTGTTCGCCCGGACCTGCGACGTGCTCGACGCCGCCTCGGTCCAGGCCTTCGCCGTCGCCAGCCAGGCCGCGCTCGGCCCGGCGGCCATGCTGGTCAACAACGCCGGCCAGGGCCGCGTGTCCACCTTCGCCGACACCGATGACCAGGCGTGGATGGACGAGCTCAAGCTCAAGTTCTTCTCCATCATCCACCCCACCCGCGCCTTCCTGCCGCAGCTCGCGGCCGAGAGCCGGCGGCTGGGCGACGCGGCCATCGCCTGCGCCAACTCGCTGCTGGCGCGCCAGCCCGAGCCGCACATGGTGGCCACCTCGGC
>CAUJIM010000089.1 GCA_963205335.1 Pseudomonadota bacterium | reverse complement strand
CGAAGGCGCGCCCGAGGCGCGCTACATCGATGCGCTCACCGCCGACCTGGAGGCCGTGCTGCCGCTGGTCTGGGGCCGCACGGTGCACAGCGTCTTCATCGGCGGCGGCACGCCCAGCCTGTTCTCGCCCGAGGCGATCGACCGGCTGATCGCCATGATCCGCGCCCGCCTGATGCTGGACGCAGGCTGCGAGATCACGCTCGAGGCCAACCCCGGCACCTTCGAGAAGGAGCGCTTCCGCGCCTTCCGCGGCGCGGGCGTCACGCGCCTGTCCATCGGCGTGCAAAGCTTCAACGACCGGCACCTCAAGGCCATAGGCCGCGTGCACGACGCGGCGCAGGCCCGTGCCGCCGCCGAAGAAGCCGCGCGCAGCTTCGAGACCTTCAACCTCGACCTGATGTACGCCCTGCCCGGCCAGAGCCTGGCCGAGCTGGAGGAAGACGTGCGCACGGCGCTCTGCCTCGCGCCGCCGCACCTGTCGATCTACCACCTGACGGTGGAGCCCAACACGCTGTTCGCCAAATACCCGCCGCGCCTGCCCGACGGCGACACCGCCTGGGAGATGCTCGACCGCGTCACCGAACTGACCACCGCCGCGGGCCTGGCGCGCTACGAGGTCTCGGCCTACGCGCGCACGGGGCACCACTGCGTGCACAACACCAACTACTGGCAGTTCGGCGACTACCTGGGCCTGGGCGCGGGCGCGCACGGCAAGCTCAGCTTCGCCCACCGGGTGGTGCGCCAAGTGCGCTTTCGCGACCCGAGGCAATACATGGAGCACGCGCTCGCGGGCAACGCCGTGGCGCAGGAGCACGAGGTGGGCGGCAAGGACCTGGCGTTCGAATTCATGCTCAACGCCCTGCGCCTGAAGAGCGGCTTCCTGGTGCGCGACTTCTGCACCCGCACCGGCCAGCCGGTCACGGCCATCACGCAGGGCCTGAAGGCCGCCGAGGCCAAGGGCCTGCTCAAGACCAACCTGGTGCACATCCAGCCGACCGAGAAAGGCTTCGACTTCCTCAGCGACCTGCAGGAGCTGTTTCTGCCCGCATGAGCGCCTGTTCGGCGCTCAGCCGCAGCGCACCGCCACGATCACGCCGCGCGCATCCACCTCGAGGTTGAGCCGCTCGCCGTCGAACTCCTTGGTGACCATCTGGCCCGGGTGCAGCACCCGCGCCATGCGCGCGCCGGCCGCCACGCGCGCCTGCTCCACCACCTGAGCCACCGCGCTCTTGCCGATCACCGCCTGCGCCGCCTGCGCGCTGCACGCACCGCCGACCGGCGCGCCGCTCAGGCCCAGCGGCGCGCGCGACGCGAACGGGCCGGAGGAACAGGCCGACAGGGCCGCCGCCGCAACCACCACCACCCAGGCGCATCGCCCATGCTTGACCTCGCGCATCTTCATCCTTTCTCGTCCTTCGACTGCACCGCGGGCACCGCCTCCAGGCCCAGGGCCCGCACCCTGGCCGCCGCCGCATTGGCCTGCGCCGCCGAGGTGAACGGGCCCACGCGCACGCGCCGCATCGTCTTGCCATCGGACCGCGCGAGCGTATCGACCCTGGACGGCAGCCGCTGCTTTTTCAGCTGCTCGTGCACCCGCCGCGCATTGGCCGGGTCGGCGAAGATGCCGACGTTGATGTAGAGCTGGCGCGCCGCGGCCGTGTCCGCCGCGGGCCTGGCGTCCCCCCGGCCAGGCTTGCCCGCCTGCCCTGCGGGCGCGTGACCGGCAGAGCCCTTCTCCTGCCCGCCCGGCACGGGTGTCGCCTGCGGTGGCTCCGCCGGTTCGGGCGCAGGCACAGGCGCAGGCGTGGGTGCCGGTGACGCAGTCTCGGGCGCAGGCGGCGCAGGAGCCGGCTCCTGCGCCGGCACTGCGTCGGCCGGGGCAGCGGCCGATGCCGAGGAGGTGCCTTCCTGCGCCGAGACAGGCGCGCCGGCCGGCGCCGCGGGTGCCGCTTGCGGCAGCGCTTCGCGCGCGCGGCCGGCCCCGTCGGCCGCGGCAGCACCGATAGGCTGCACGGCCGGTTCCACGCGCGGTTCCGGCGCCCGCTCGCCAAGGCCGAAACCCGCGGGCCGCAGCGCCAGGCCCACGGCCACGGCCAGCAGCACCATGCACGCGGCCGCCACCAGCAGCAGGCGCCGCCGGGTCGGCGCGCCGCCGCGCAGCTGCCGCATGGCCTGCTGCATCGTCGGCGCGGCCGCCACCGCCTGCTGGATGCGCCGCCGCACCTGCCGGTGCACCAGCGCATCGCCCCACAGGCCCGGCAGCACGGCGCCCGCCAGCCACAGCGCCAGCACCACGCCCGCCAGCACCGCGGCGGGCAGGGCCAGCGCGCGCTGCGCCAGCACCAGCGCCGCCAGCAGCACCGCAGCCGCGCCCAGATACCCGGCGAGCCAGGCCCACAGCCCGCGAAACGCCATCCACCCCGGCGGCCACAGCGCCGCCGCCCAGTTCCAGAGCGGCACCGCGCGCCCGGCCGCCTCCAGCCGCGCGAACGCCGCCCGGTAGTGCGCCGCGCCGATCGGGCCGATCGCCGCCTCGTTCAGCTGCGCAGCCACGTCGACATAGGCCGGCGAAGCACCGGCGCCCGGCGCCTTGGGCGGGAATTCGGCAGGGCTTTCCTGCATGAGGAAATGGTGGTGGGCCATGTGGGACCCGCACCAGCGGCCAGGGAACGACGGGCTTGGCCCAAGCGGTGCGGCAGCGGCAAGTGTACCGTAGCGCCAGGCGCCGAAGCAGAGAGAAAAACGCTTTGCCGACAACGACTTAAGGAGAAACCCCGGAGGCCCTTCGCGGCACCGGCCTCACTCCGGCTCGACCGCCTGCTGCCCGATCTTGCGGCGCACGTCCAGGTGGATCACATCCCATGGGGCCGGCGTTCGAGGGTCGCGCCCCAGGACGCGGCAGCAGTCGCCCGCCAGGCGCAGGCGCGTCACGGGCGCGCTCAAGGGCGTGCGCCGGGGGTGCAGAAAACCCGGCTGGGCAATCGCCTCGCCCATGCGGTAGTCGTGCACCATGCCATCGAACACCGGCTCGGCCCGGGGGTCGTAGGACAGCTCCCACAGCTCGGGCAGGGTGTGGAAGCCCAGGATGAAGCTGCGCCGCTGCGGCATGTCCAGCACCTGGGCCACGCCCGAGGACAGGCGGCCATCGAGCGTGCGCGCCTGGAGCTGCTTGACCGGCTGCAGCCCGGCATCGAAAACGGAGATGTCGCTGCCGTCATCGCTGGCCGCCAGCAGCCAGCGCCCATCGCCGGACAGCGCGAGATGGCTCCAGGGCACCCCTGCCGCCGGGGTCTGGGCCAGGAGCGCGAGCGTGCAGGCGGACAGCTTGAGAACACGGCCCTCGCGGCTGGCCACATAGTGCGCGCTGCCGTCGGGCGCGGTGAGCCAGGTGCCCTCCACCCAGGACCGGGCCTGCGGCGGCCCTGCCGGCGGCGGGGCCGCCGCCGCGCAGCCGGCCTGGGCCCGCACGCCGGTGGGGCCGAGACAGGCCAGCAGGCCCAGAACCAGCCAGCCGGCGAGGCGGAGGCGAAAACGTTTCATGGGAAAGCCGTGCAAGGGCAACGCGGAGCCAGTCCCCGCAACGGCGCGGCCCGAACGCCTGCAGGTGGGAAGATCAGGCCGTGCCCCATCCCGCACCCGCACACCACTGGCGGTCGAAACCTTCGTCCGCTGCGGACGCCATCGACACCGACAGCAGAAATTCGCGCAACGCCGCAACCACCGTGGCGAGTAGCGTCGGCTCCAAGGTGTTCTTGCGCTGGAACGCCTGCCACTGCCTGGTCTTCTGCTCGTCCAGGCCGAGTTCATCGGCCAAGCCCAGCGGCGCACCGGGCGGAATGGCCGTGCCCCGGCGCCCAAAGGTGGCGCGGATCGCTGTGGCCAGCACCGCGCCATTGAAGTCGGAACGGCGAGGCAGAACCCACAGGCCGAAATAGTCCTTCATCCTGCCGTTGAGTATGCCAAGCCTGGCATCACTTTCCGTAACCAGATCGGCATGACTGTGGCGCTGGAGGCGCTCAACCATGGCGCACAACGCAAGCGCCTCCATGGCAATCGTCGCCTCGAAGCCGTCGGGTGAGCTGTCAAGTGCAGAGGCCGGTCATTGGGTCGCTCCAGCGAGCAGCGTCATGCGGGTGTGGCTGGGTTTATCGCGCAGCGTGAAGACCAGCAGACCGGCCAGCACGGACAGCGCGACCGATCCGGTCCAGAGCCAGCCATAGTCGCCACTGACGTCATAGAACCATCCGCCGAGGAAAGCGCCGAAGGCACCGCCAAGGGCATGGCCGCCAGAGATCAGCCCCATGGCCAGGCCGATCCGCCGGATACCCAGGTGGCTGGCGGCCAGCCCTACGGTCACGGGGACGGTCGAATAATCGACCAGGCCGAACAGCGCGACGAACAGGTACAACAAACGAATGTCCGGCGCGACGTAGAGCAGCAGGATGAAGCTCGCAGCCCGCACCAGATAGATGCAGCCCAGCAAGGTGGGGCGATGCACGCGGTCGCCAAGATATCCCGCCAGAATCATTCCACCCAGGTTGACGGCCGACAGCACCCCGTAGGCCGTCGCGCTCGGCAACAGCGGAAAGCCGCAGAAGGACGCATAGGGCAGGAGGTGGGTTTCGATCACACCCGTCGTCGTGAAGCCGCAGATTGACCGAAGGTGAGATAAATGGATGGCGGGCGGCGCGATAAATCCGGGATTTGATGGTCGGTCGTGGCACATAGTGGGCTGGGTTGTGCAACGCTCTTGCAAATACGGCAAACGCGGTGGATGGCGGGATTGTGCCTTCAG
>CAUJIM010000088.1 GCA_963205335.1 Pseudomonadota bacterium | reverse complement strand
GAACTCGCTGCGCCAGGCGCCCGACGTCATCCTGATGGGCGAGATCCGCGACCGCCAGACCATGGAACACGCCGTGGCCTTCGCCGAGACCGGCCACCTGTGCCTGGCCACGCTGCACGCCAACAGCGCCAACCAGGCGCTCGACCGCATCATCAACTTCTTCCCCGAGGAGCGGCGCGCGCAGCTGCTGATGGACCTTTCGCTCAACCTCAAGGCCATGGTGTCGCAGCGCCTGCTGCCCAAGCAGGATGGCAAGGGGCGGATCGCGGCGGTCGAGGTGATGCTCAACTCGCCCCTGATCGCCGACTTCATCTTCAAGGGCGAGGTGGCCGAGATCAAGGAAATCATGAAGAAGAGCCGCAACCTCGGCATGCAGACCTTTGACCAGGCATTGTTCGACCTCTACGAGGCCGGCCTCGTGACCTACGAGGACGCGCTGCGCAACGCCGATTCGATCAACGATCTGCGGCTGCAGATCAAGCTCTCCAGCCAGCGCGCCAAGAACACCGACCTGGCGGCCGGAACGGAAAATTTCGCGATCGTGTGACGACAGGATGGATATGACGAGCAGCAGCATCGAGCCGCGCGACTATGAGCGCACCGCGCCGCGCCGGGTGGCGTTCCTGGGACTGGGCGTCATGGGCCATCCCATGGCGGGGCACTTGCTCAAGGCGGGGCACGCGGTCACGGTGTACAACCGGACTGCTTCCAAATCAGAAGCATGGTGCGCTGAATTCAAGGGCGCTGGCACTGTAAAACGTGCGGAAACGCCGCGCGAGGCCGCGCAGGGCGCGGAACTGGTGTTCTGCTGCGTCGGCAACGACGACGACCTGCGCTCGGTGGTACTGGGCGACGAGGGCGCGCTGGCCGGCATGCAGCCGGGGGCGGTCTTCGTCGACCACACGACCGCGTCGGCCGCGGTGGCGCGCGAGCTCTGCGCCGGCGCGCGCGCGCTGGGCCTGCAGTTCGTCGATGCGCCCGTCTCCGGTGGCCAGGCGGGGGCGCAGAAAGGCGTGCTGACGGTGATGTGCGGCGGCGACCAGGCGGCCTTCGACGCCATGCGGCCCGTCGCCATGGCCTACGCGCGCGCCTGCACCCGCATCGGCGACAGCGGCGCCGGGCAGCTCGCCAAGATGGTCAACCAGACCTGCATCGCGGGCATGGTGCAGGGGCTGTCCGAAGCCATCGCGTTCGGCCTGCAGGCGGGCCTGGACATGCCGCTGGTGCTCGACGTGATCGGCAAGGGCGCGGCGCAGAGCTGGCAGATGGACAACCGTGGCAAGACTATGGCCCTGGGGCGCTTCGACTTCGGCTTCGCCGTGGACTGGATGCGCAAGGACCTGGGCCTGGTGCTCGACGAAGCCAAGCGCAATGGCGCGCTGCTGCCCGTGACCGCGCTCGTCGACCAGTTCTACGCCGAGGTGCAGCGCAGCGGCGGCCGGCGCTGGGACACCTCCAGCCTCATCACCCGGCTGGTGCCGCCGCGCAAGGCCTGACGGTGCGGTGAGCTTCAGCGGGCCGCGGGCGCGGGGACGATCTCGAACACCCGCACGATCTTGCGCACGCCGTCGATGCTGCGCGCCGCATCGGTGAGCACGTCGGCCTGGTGCTGCGTCACGCGCCCCAGCATGAAGACCTCGCCGCGCTCGGTGACCACCTTGAATGCGTTGGTCGCCACCAGGTCGTTGAGGTCGACCAGCTTGGCGCGCACCTTGCCGGTGATGTAGGTATCGCTGGAGCGCTCGGAGAGCGTGGAATTGGGCATCACGCCCAGCGCGTTGACCACCGAGCGCACGTTGTCCAGGCCCTTGACGAGCTGCTCGACCTTTTGGCTGTCGGCGGCGGTGGGCACTTCGCCCGTGAGCAGCACCTGGCGGTTGTAGCTCGTGACGTTCACGTGCACGCGATCGCCCAGCGCGTCCCGGATGCTGCTCGCGGCGCGCAACTCTATGCCCTGGTCCTCGACCTGCGCGCCGGTGGTGCGCGGATCGGTGGCCACCATGGCGCCCGCCACCACGCCGCCACCGACCAGCAGCGGCGCGCAGGCGCTCAGGCTGCCGGCCAGCGCCAGGGCGGCGAGCACGGCGTGCAAGGGGAGTGAGAAGCGGGTGGTCATGAGAGCGGATCTCCTGGATTCGGTGGGTGTGTTTCGCGCAATGCCGCGCGCCGTTCCGATCATACTGAGTCGGTCTGTCGCTGGCGTTGCAAACTGCATCCGGCGGAGCCGGACCGTCAAAAATCGAGCAGCGTCAGCCCCAGGCTGAATACCGTACGCCGCCGGTTGTAGTCGATCAGGCTGTCGCCGTAGCCGGAAAACAGCGCGGTGTGCAGGCGCAGGTTGGAGCGGCTGGCCAGGCCGCTGCCCAGGCGGTGCGTCCACTCCAGCCGCAGGGAGCCGCGCGCCGGCGAGCGCAGTGCGTGGCGCAGGGTCAGCGCCAGCGTGTTGTCGGCGTTGGCGTTCCACGCCAGCATCAGCTCGGAGCGGCCGATGTAGTCGCTGATGTGCGGGTTGTCGTCGCTCGCGGCGTTCTCGTGGATGCGCTGCCACACGCGCGCCGTGAGCCGCCAGTCGTCGCCGCGCTCGAGCCCCGTCATCAGGTAGACGCGGTTCCAGCTGCGCGACAGCGGCAGGCTCTGGCCGTTGGATTGGTGCACCAGGCCGATGCCGCTGTAGCGCAGGCGCCAGCCCCAGGGCAGGTCGGCGGTGGTCGGGTAGACGTAGACTAGCTCCGGCTCGTGGTCGGTGTTGCGAAACGGCCGCGAGATGCCGGGCGAGAACAACTGCCAGTACGACTGCTGGGTGTAGCCGGCCCAGAGCGAGTCGCGCGCGGACATCTCGCCCGTGGTGAGCAGCCCCCTGGCGAGCTTGGTGCGCACCGACAGCTGCACCCGCATCTCGGTGCGCTTGTAGGCCACGGGGGTGCCGGCCACGTTGAGCGGGTTGTCCGACGTCGGCTGGCGGTTGACGGTGTTGGCGTCCACGATCGACACGGTCAGGGGCCGGTAGCCGCGAAAGCGCAGCGTGCCGCAGTCGCTGCCCGCCTCCAGCTCCCAGAAGCGCGAGAGCGTGGTGTAGGGGCCGTCGCGGCAGCCGTCGCTGGTGGGCGCGGGCAAATCGGCGAGTACGGGCGCGGCGGCTGCCGCGGCCGGCGGGGCGGTCGCCTCGTCCCTGCCGTCCGCGGGTGCGCCGCTCTGGTGCCGTGCCCATTGGTCGAAGCAGGCCAGGCGTGCCGCGTCGTCGCCGGCGAGGGCGGCGCAGGCCTGCCAGCCGGTGGCGGGGCCCGTGGCGTGCGCCGGGCCCGGCCAGGCCGGCGCGAGCAGCAGCGGCAGCGCCAGGCGGGAAAGCAGGAGCGTGGAGATGCGGGACATGGATGGCACCAGTGGGGAGCGTGGCGGCGCGGTCACGCGGCGGGGGCGCCCGCCTTGCGGGCGAATTCCGCGCGCAGCTGGCGCAGTTTCTCGCGCGGGTCTTCGCGGCTGGTGGCGGCGTCGAGCTGCATTTCTGCGATGAAGCGGCTCGGCTGGCAGGCGACCATCTCGCGGCCCTTCTTGCGCCTTTTGCTCCAGCTCACCACCAGCGTCCGCTGCGCGCGGGTGATGCCCACGTACATCAGTCGGCGCTCTTCCTCGAGCCGCGCCGTGGCGGCGCTGTCGTCCGCGCCGTCGTCGCCGCCCGGCTTGAACGGCAGCATGCCCTCGGTCACGCCGGCGAGCAGCACGTGCGGCCATTCCAGCCCCTTGGCCGCGTGCAGCGTGGAGAGCGTGACCACGTCCTGCTCCTGCTCGCGCTCGGAGATGGTCGAGAGCAGCGCGATGTTGCGCGCCACGTCGAGCAGGCTGCGCTCCTCGGTGGCCGCCGTGGTGCCTGCCGCGTCGGCGATCTGCCCGCCGGCGCGCTGCGCCATCCAGTCGCAGAATTCCAGCACGTTGTTCCAGCGCGCGCTGGCCACCTTGTCGCTGTCCTCGGTGTCGCGCAGGTGGCGTTCGTAGCCGATCTCGGCCAGCCAGTCGGCGAGGAAGGCGCGCGCCGCCCCGGCACCCAGGGTGCGGCGTGCGCGGTACTCCATGTCGTTCACGCCGCGGCCGAATTCCGCCAGGCCGTCGAGCGCCTTGCGCGGCAGCACGGCCGCCAGCATGGGGCTGAACAGCGCGCCGAACAGGCTGCTCTTGTGCTGGCTGGCGAACTCGCCCAGCCGGGCCAGCGTGGTGTGGCCGATGCCGCGCCTGGGCGTGGTGACGGCGCGCAGGAAGGCCGGGTCGTCGTCGTTGTTGGCCCAGAGGCGGAACCAGGCGCAGAGGTCGCGGATTTCCGCGCGCTCGAAAAAGCTGGTGCCGCCCGAGACCTTGTAGGGGATGGCGGCCTGCCGCAGGGCTTTTTCCAGCGGCTTGGCCTGGTGGTTGGCGCGGTAGAGGATGGCGAAGTCCTTCCACGCGGGCGGCGGGTTGCGGCTGGCGCGCAGGCTCTGGATGCGCGCCACCGCGCGCTCGGCCTCGTGCTCCTCGTGGTCGCACTGCTGCACGCGCACCGGCTCGCCCTCGCCCAGTTCGGAGAACAGCGTCTTGGGGAAGAGCTTGGGGTTGGGCGCGATCACGTGGTTGGCCGCGCGCAGGATGGCCGAGGTCGAGCGGTAGTTCTGCTCCAGCTTGATGACCTTGAGCGCCGGGAAGTCCAGCGGCAGGCGCCTGAGGTTCTCCAGCGTCGCGCCGCGCCAGCCGTAGATGCTCTGGTCGTCGTCGCCCACGGCGGTGAAGCGCGCGCGCTCGCCCACCAGCAGCTTGAGCAGCTCGTACTGCGTGGCGTTGGTGTCCTGGTATTCGTCGACCAGCACGTGCGCCAGCTGCCGCTGCCACTTCTCGCGCACCGTGCCGTGCTCGCGCAAGAGGCGCAGGGGCAGACCGATCAAATCGTCGAAATCCACGCTCTGGTAGGCCGCGAGGCGCTCCTCGTATCGCAGCATCAGCGCCGCCAGCGTGCGCGCGCCGTCGTCTTGCGCCTGCGCCAGGGCCTGGTTCGCCGTGAGCCCCTGGTTCTTGAGCGCGCTGATGCCCCATTGCCACTGGCGCGCGGTGGCCAGGTCCGCCGTGCCGCCGGCGCAGTCCTTGAGGATGGAGGCCACGTCGGCGCTGTCGAGGATGCTGAACTGGGGCTTCAGGCCCAGCGCCTGCCCGTTCTCGCGCAGCAGGCGCACGCCCAGCGCGTGGAAGGTGCAGACCAGCACCTCCCTGGCGCGCTTGCCGATCAGGCTGCCGGCGCGCTCGCGCATCTCGGCCGCGGCCTTGTTGGTGAAGGTGATCGCGGCGATGCCCGCCGGCGGCAGGCCCTTGTCGATCAGGTGCGCGATCTTGTGCGTGATGACCCGCGTCTTGCCCGAACCGGCCCCGGCCAGCACCAGGCAGGGCTGGCTGGTGGCGTGCACCGCCTGGAGCTGGGCGAGATTGAGACCGGACATGCGCGACGCGAAAACCACCGATCATACGGCTGCGACAATCGCGCCCCGTGCTCTCCGTCCTTGCCGCCACCTTCCCGTTCTTCGCGCTCGTGCTCTGCGGCTACCTGGCGACGCGCGCGGGCGTGGTGCCGCTGGCGGCCATCGGCGGCCTCAACACCTTCGTGCTGTACTTCGCGCTGCCGTGCCTGCTCTACCGCTTCGGCGCCGCCACGGCCCTGGCGCAGTTGCTCGATCCGGTGGCGGCCGGCGTGTACTTCTTCTGCGCGCTGGTGCTGGTGGGCGCGAGCATCGCGCTCACCCGGGCGCGCTGGGGCTGGAACGACGCCGCGTTCGGCGCGCTGGTCGCCGTCTTCCCCAACTCCGGCTTCATGGGCGTGCCGCTGCTGGTGGCGCTGCTGGGCGAGCACAGCGCGGGCACGGTGATCCTGACCATCGCGATCGACATGTGCCTGACCTCGTCGCTGTGCGTCGCGCTCTCGCGCCTGGACGCCGGCGGCGCCCGGGGCGTGGGCGTGGCGCTGCGCCAGGCGCTGCGCGGCATGGCGGCCAACCCGATGCCGCTCTCCATCGTGCTCGGCGGCATGGCCTCGGCCTGGGGCTGGCGGCTCTGGGGGCCGGTGGACCGCACGGTGGCGATGCTGGCCGACGCCGCCTCGCCGGTGGCGCTGTTCACCATCGGCGCGATGCTCGCGCGCTCGCAGCTCGACCGGCACGAGGCGGTGGCGCCGCGCGACTACGTGCCGCTGGCGCTGGCCAAGCTGCTGGTGCACCCGGCGCTGGTCTGGGGCGCGGGGTGGGTGGCGCTGTGGCTCGGCCTGCCGCTCTCGCCCTTCACGCTGACGGTGCTGGTCCTGGTCGCGGCGCTGCCCAGCGCGAGCAACGTGGCGATGCTGGTCGAGCGCTTCGGCGCGCATGGCGGGCGCGTGGCGCGCATCATCCTGGTGTCCACCGCGCTGGCGTTCTTCAGCTTCTCGGCGGCGGTGGCCTGGCTGGCTTGATCGCCGGCAGGTCGGACCGCTAAATCGCCTGCGGGTCCACGTCCACCAGCCAGCGCACCAGGCCCTTGTGGCGGCTGCGCTCGGCGTGCAGCAGCGGCTGCCATGCCGCCAGCACGGCCTGCAGCGCGGCGCGGCTGGCGCTCTCCAGCAGCATCTGCGCGCGCTCCACGTTGGCCACGCGCTGTACCGTGAGCGGCACCGGCGGGTAGAGGAAGACCTGCGCCAGCCCCGGCAGCGCGGCCTCGCGCGCCGCCTGGCCCGCGGCCTGCAGAAAGGCCTGCGCCGCCTCCTGCGTGCGCGCGTCGGCGCGCAGCAGCGCCTGGTGGCTGAAGGGCGGCATGGCGGCGGCCTCGCGCTCGGCCAGCTGCCGCGCGGCGAACGCGGGGTAGTCGTGCGCGCGCAGCGCGGCGAACAGCGGGTGCTCCGGGTGCCAGGTCTGCACCCAGAGCTCCGGCGCGGACTGGTGCGCCGCCATGTAGCGCGCGTCGCGCCCGGCCCGCCCGCCGGCCTGCATCAGGAGGGCGAACAGGCGCTCGGGCGCGCGGAAGTCGCTGCTGAACAGGGCGCTGTCGGGCTGCACCGCCGCCACCAGCGTCATGCGCCGGAAGTCGTGCCCCTTGGCCACCATCTGCGTGCCCACGAGCACGTCCACCTCGCCGGCGTGCACCTGGGCCAGCTGCGCCGCCAGCGCCCCCTTGGCGCGCGTGGTGTCGGCGTCGATGCGGGCCACGCGCGCGGCGCGGCGCTCGGGCGTGATCACGTTGCGCAGCAGCGCCGCGAGCTGCTCTTCGAGCTGCTCGGTGCCGCGGCCCGCCGGCACGATGTCGGGGTTGCCGCAGGCGGGGCAGGCGCGCGGCACGCTGCCGGCCGCGCCGCAGTGGTGGCAGCGCAGCGTGCGGTCCACCTTGTGGAACACCTGCGTGGCGCTGCAGTGCGGGCAGTCGCTCTTCCAGCCGCAGGCGTGGCAGTGCAGCACGGGGGCGAAGCCGCGGCGGTTGAGCAGCACCAGGCACTGCTCGCCGCGCTCCACGCGCTCGGTGATCGCGGCCACGAGCGGCGGCGCGAACACCGCGCGGCGCGGCTGCTGCGCCATGTCCACCAGGCGCAGGCGCGGCAGCTCGGCGGCGCCGATGCGGCTGGGCATCGCCAGGCGCCGGTAGCGGCCCACCCCGGGGCTGCTGGCGTGCCAGCTCTCGAGCGAGGGCGTGGCGCTGCCCAGGATCACCTTGGCACCCGCGTCGCGCCCGCGCCAGACGGCCAGGTCGCGCGCCGAGTAGCGCGCGCCCTCCTGCTGCTTGTAGCTGGCGTCGTGCTCCTCGTCGACGACGATCAGCGCCAGGTGCGGCAGGCTGGCGAAGATGGCCATGCGCGTGCCCAGCACGATGCGCGCCTGCCCGGCGTGCGCCGCCAGCCAGCTTGCGAGGCGCTGCGGCGGCGTCATGCCGCTGTGCAGGCTGACGATGGCGGCGTCGCCGTACAGCGGCGCGAAGCGCTCGCGAAAGCGCGCCTGCAGCTGCGGCGTGAGGTTGATCTCGGGCACCAGCACCAGCGCCTGCGCGCGCTCGTCGCGCGCCAGCGCCTGTTGCACCGCGTGCAGGTAGACCTCGGTCTTGCCGCTGCCGGTGCTGCCGAACAGCAGAAAGGGGCCGGTTTGGGCATTGATTTGTGCTCCAGCGCTTGTCTGTTCAGCGCTGAGCGCTATTGGAATCGAAGTGACACCCTCGCCTTCGCCTGCTTCCTCGGGGCGTGGGGGAAGCGCCGGGGCCGCCGCGCGCCTGCGCAGCCGCCGCGCGAGCTGCTCGGGCGTGAGCTCGCGCAGCGCGGGCGGCAGCGCCGCCAACGCCACCTCGCCCAGGCCGCGCTGGTAGTAGCGCGCGGCGAACGCCACCAGGCGGCGCCAGGGCGCGTCCAGCGGCGGGAGGCCGCCGAGCACCGCGCCGACGGCGCGCAACGGGCCGCCGGCGGGCGCGTGCGCCGGCGCGCCGTCCCAGACGATGCCCGGCACCTCGCGCGGGCCCAGCGGCACGCGCACCAGCGTGCCCGGAGGCAGCGGCGCGTCGTGCGCATAGCTCAGCAGGTCGCCGATCTGGCTGTGGGCCGGCGCCTGGACCGCGACGTGAAGAACAATCGACTGATCGGACAAGGTCTTGCCGCCGCCTATGAAGAAAACAGCGCGGAATCGTGCGCAAGTGGTTGACGCGAGAAGGTTTTTCCAGTCATCCACGCCGTCTGTGGATAACTTTGTGGGTATCTTGGGCTCAAACCGCGCCGGACCGCGCAGCCGTTGGCCCGGAGCGCATTGCCCGCAAAATGGGCAGTCGAAAAAAACCGTGTCGAATCAATGAGGTACACGCGCAGCCCCGCCATCGCCGTACGCGCGCGGGCCGCCGGCCTCGGCCCGCGTCGCTATGGTTTTGTTGTGCATAAGTGTTCCCGCTCGCGTTGTCAAGAGGGCCGGCCCGGCCGCTTCGCCGCGCCGGGCGGACGCCCGGGTGCCGGGGGTCAGAGCGCGGCGCCGCGCAGGCGCCGCCCGTGGCGGTGCACCGCCTCCACCAGCACCGACACGTGCTCCGGCGGCGTGTGCTGGCTGATGCCGTGGCCCAGGTTGAAGATGTGCGTCGCGCCGCGGGTCGCGGGGTCGGTGTGCGGCGGCCCGAAGCTCTCCAGCACCGCGCGCACCTGCGCGTCGATCACCTCGGGGGGCGCGAACAGCACGTTGGGGTCGATGTTGCCCTGCAGCGCCTTGCCCGGCCCGCTCGCGCCGCCGCCCACCAGCGCGCGCGCGCGGCCCAGGTTCACCGTCCAGTCCAGCCCCAGCACCTCGCAGTCGAGCGTGCGCATGTCGTCCAGCCACAGCCCGCCGCCCTTGGTGAAGACGATGCGCGGCACCGGCGTGCCGTCCGGCGCGTTGCGCCGCAGCTGCGCCAGCACCTGCCGCGTGTACGCCAGGCTGAAGGCCTGGAAGGCGCCGTCGGCCAGCACCCCGCCCCAGCTGTCGAACAGCATCACCGCCTGCGCGCCGGCGGCGATCTGCGCATTCAGGTAGGCCGCCACCGCCGCCGCGTTCACCACGAGGATGCGGTGCATCAGGTCCGGCCGGGCGTACATCAGGGTCTTGACGTGGCGGTAGTCCTGCGTGCCGCCGCCCTCGACCATGTAGCACGCCAGCGTCCAGGGGCTGCCCGAGAAGCCGATCAGCGGCACCCGGCCGTTCAGGGCCCGGCGGATGCTGGTCACCGCGTCGAACACGTAGCGCAGCCGGTCCATGTCGGGCACCGCGAGCCGCGCCACCGCCGCCTCGTCGCGCACCACGCTGGCGAAGCGCGGCCCCTCGCCCTCGGCGAACGACAGGCCCAGCCCCATCGCGTCGGGCACGGTGAGGATGTCGGAAAACAGGATCGCCGCGTCGAGCGGGTAGCGCTCGACCGGCTGCAGCGTCACCTCGGTGGCGTAGTCCACGTTGGTCGCCAGGCCCATGAAACTGCCCGCCCTGGCCCGCGTGGCACGGTACTCGCTCAGGTAGCGCCCGGCCTGGCGCATCAGCCACACGGGCGTGGTGTCGGTGGCCTGGCGCCAGCAGGCGCGCAGGAAACGGTCGTTGGCGAGGGGGGCGAAGGCGCTCATGGCGCCGGATTGTCGCCCACCCGGACACTTGTCGAACAGGGTGGTGGTGACCAATCACATTCAAGTGTGTGCGACAAAAATGTCAGCCTGGACACGCGAGGGACGGCAATGGCATGCTGTGCAGGCCTTTGCAGCGGGGATTTTCGTACCCAAGGCCGCTTGGCGCACCTGGCACGCGAGTTGCTTTGGTATTGCCAACCCGCAGGATTCCTCTGCGGGGGTCTATTCCACTATTCCCCGGAGGAAGATATTATGAAACGTCAACTGCAACAGGGCTTCACCCTGATCGAACTGATGATCGTTGTGGCGATCATCGGTATTTTGGCTGCCGTGGCGCTGCCGGCGTATCAGGATTACACGGTGCGTTCGAAAATCAGTGAAGCCGTGATAGCGGGCTCTGCCGTGAAAGCGATGATGAGCGAGGCCTTTCAGACGGACAGCACCGCTGGATTGACGGCGGCTGCTACCGCGTACAACTCGAAACCTCTTGCCGAGAAACAATCCAAGTACGTGGCGAACATTGTCGTGGGGACTGCGACTCCGTGGAGCATCACCGTTTCCGTGGCTGCGACCTCGGGTAATGGTATTCCGACGGCCATCAATAACCAGACCATTGTCATGACGCCGAACGTTGCTAATGTTGCGCCGACGGCTGCATCGCAGGGCGCCATTGACTGGGCATGCACTTCTGCCACCGCGACGGCCGCCACCAATCGTAATCTTGGCAGCCGCCCGCTCGGCACGCTTTTGGCCAAATACGCTCCGGCGGAGTGCCGTTGATCTGACGGTTTTCTTTGACATGCAAAAAGGGGCCTCGGCCCCTTTTTCAATGTCAATGCTGGAGCAGTTTCGCAACTTGGCGTTGCTGCATCATCAGGCGATGCTTGTGCAACACAGATTTCGATTTGCCAGCCGCTGTGCGGCCGCGCATCTGGTGGTGTCGCTGACGGTGGCGCTGTTGTCCGCAGTGGTGGTGTTCGGCTTGTGGTACCCCGCCCCGTTTCGGCAGATGCTGCAGGTCGGACCGATCTTTCTGTTGGTCTTGGCGGTGGACGTGGTCTGCGGCCCTTTGCTGACGCTGATCCTGTCCAGTCCGAGCAAGTCGCGGCGCGAGCGCTGGCTGGACTTTTCGCTCATCGGTGCGATCCAGCTTCTTGCACTGGTTTATGGCATGTACAGTGTGTGGTTGGCGCGGCCTGCCGTGCTGGCCTTCGAGGTGGATCGGCTGGTCGTCGCCACTGCCAACGAGGTGCAGGCGGATGCCTTGCCCGAGGCGCCACCCGGATTGCAGCGACTGCCATGGGCCGGGGTTTTGCGCGTGGGCACCCGCCGCGCCAAGAGCGGCGCGGAAATTTTGCGTGGCGTGGAACTGGGTTTGGAAGGCGTGTCGCCGGCGATGCTGCCGGACCGGTGGCTTCCGTGGGCCGATGCGCGCGATGCCATGCGCGAGAAGGCCAGGCCGTTGGTCCGATTGATCGAACTGCACCCCGACCAAGTGCAAGCCCTGGGCGAAGCGGCCCAGGCCAGCGGGCACCGCGTGAAGGACTTGAGCTACCTGCCGCTGACCAGCAGCAAGACCCGGGAGTGGGTGGCACTGCTGGACGCCGAAATGAACATGGTGGGGTTCGCGCCTGTCGATGGCTTTTGACCCATCGCCGGTTCCTACGGTGGCCGGGCCGGCGGTCACTGCCGCGCGATGCCCGCCGCGTCGATCACCTTGTTCCAGCGCGCGATGTCGCCCGCGAGCATGGCGCCCGCCTGCTGCGGCGTGCCGGGGTGCGGGTCGAGGTTGAGCGCCCGCAGCCGTTCGCGCACCTGCGCGTCGGCGAGCGCGGCGTTGACCGCTTGGTTGAGTCGCGCGATCACCGGCTGCGGCGTGCCCGCGGGCGCGGCCAGGCCGTTCCACGAGGCGGCGTCCAGATCTTTCACGCCGGCCTCCTGCGCGGTCGGCACCTGGGGCAGGATGCGCGAGCGGCGCGCGCCGGTGACGGCCAGCGCCCGCAGTGCGCCGCCCTCGATCTGCGGCAGCAGGGGGCTCAGGATGTCCAGCCCGGCGTGGATCTGCCCGCCCCGGAGGGCGTTGACCACCTCGGGCGTGCTGCGGAACGGCACCACCTGCAGCTTGAGCCCGGCGGCGCCCTTGAACCATTCGGCCGCCAGGTGCTGGGTGGTGCCGATGTTGGGCGTGCCCAGGTTGACCTCGCCGGGGTGGCTGCGGGCGAAGGCGACCAGGTCTTGCAGCGTGGCGAAGGCGCCGCCCTGGCGCGCCACGATGACCAGGTCGAAGGTGGCCAGCGGGGCCACCGGCACGAAGGCCGCCAGCGTGTCGTAGGGCAGGGTCTTGAACAGCGCCTGGCTCACCGCCGTGCCGCTGGAGATCAGTAGCAGCGTGCTGCCGTCGGGCGCGGCGCCGGCCACCGCCCGGCCGGCGACCACGCCGCCCGCGCCGGGCTTGTTGTCCACCACGACGGGCTGGCCCAGGGTGCGCGCCATGTGCTCGCCGACGGTGCGGGCCGTGATGTCGGCCGCGCCGCCGGGGGCATTGGGCACCACGATATGCACGGGTTTGTGGGGGAAGTCCTGCGCCCGTGCCGGGTGGAGGGCGGTGGCGGCGAGCGCGGCGGCGAGCAGGTGGCGGCGGTGCATGGTCTCTGGTGCGGAGGAGGTCGAAGGGTGGGCCAGTTTAAGGACATCCTCGGTGCATGGTCATGCCCTTGGGGAAAGCAGCGGTGGCTGCCGGCTCATACGGCTTCGCAATCAAAAAGATCACTGCGTTGCTTCGCCTTGCGGTACGACGTGTACCGTCTGCGGCTTCGCGCCTTGTTCCCTTGTTGATTGCAAACCCGTATCAATGGGGCACCGTCATGCGCTGGCGCAGTTCGGCGCAGTGGTCGCGCTCCTGGATCGGGGCGGTCTGGTGGATGTAGTCTGCTTCCGTATCGATAGCTGACTGCGCTTGACCAGCCTGCGCTATTGCCACTTTGTATTCCAGACCCTGGGGCAGCCACGTGGGTACCGCGAGGCTGCGCTGCACGTGGCCCAGGCCGGCGACGAGCAGCACCGTCCGGCCGGGCCGCAGGGCGTCGCGCGCGGTCTGCGCGAGCTGGCGGTCGCGCGCCAGCTGCGCGCGGGTCATGGGCGCGATCTGGCGCTCGGGCAGCAGGCCGCAGTGGCCTTGGCGCAGCGCCTCGTGCTGGCGCGCCAGCGGTTCGGGCGGCAGGTGCGCGTCCAGGCCGGTGTCGGCCATCGCGCTGCGCAGGCGCGCGTGCGGCAGGTTGCCGCCGGCCACCGGCACGCCGGCGCGCACCGCCGCCATGACGACGGGGCCGTAGGCGTCCCAGGGCCAGCCGGCGGCCTGCCACTGCAGGGCCTGCCGCACCTGCTCCGGGCTCGCGCCGCGCGGCAGGCCGGCGGTGTCGTGCCCGGCCTCGGCCATCTCGACGACCAGCGCCGCGAGCTGTCCGCGCCCGGCGAGCCAGCGCACCGTCTCCTGCTCCCACTGCTGGTGCTCGGGGGCGTCGTGCTGTTCGCCCAGCAGCAGCAGCGGCGTGCCCTGCCAGCGCTGCAGCTGGGCGTGCCAGGCGGCGCCGGCGCCTTCGGGTGCGAGCGGTGCGGTGCATGCCGCCAGGCCCAGCGCGGCGAGCAGCGGCGCGAGCCAGCGCCCGGTCCGTCGGGCGGCGATGCCGAAAAAGAATGGCTTCAAGACTGTCCTCCGTCGGGTGCGGTGCCTCGCCGACCGTGTCGCCAGGCCGAACCCATGCTACAGGAATGGACAGTGGTGCCGGACGGGACTGAAGAATGGTGGATCGGCCCGCCGAAGTGTCAAAATGGCGTGGGCGCGCGACGCAAGAACGTGACGCAACAGCGTGACGCAAAAAACTGTATGTATCATCAGTTGGGTCGATACGCTCGAACCGGTCGCGGCTCTCCCGAGTACGCCCCCACGATTTCATTTCCCGCCGCTTTCCTCTTGTCTGGAGCCCCTCGCCATGCACCGTGAATCCACCGATCTCGCCCCCAGCCTGTCCGTGCAGGACATCAGCCAGGACGTGCTGCAGGAGAAGTACTTCAAGGATGGCGAGCGCGAGGTGGATGAGCTGTATGCGCGCGTGGCGCGGGCGCTCGCGTCGGTCGAGCAACCCGGGCTGCGCGAGGCCATGCAGGCGCGCTTCCTGGAGAATCTGCGCGCCGGCGCGATCGGCGCCGGGCGCATCATGAGCGCCGCGGGCACCGACATCCAGGCGACGCTGATCAACTGCTTCGTGCAGCCGGTGGGCGACTGCATCCAGGGCGTGGACGACGAGGGCTTTCCCGGCATCTACGAAGCGCTGCGCGAGGCCGCCGAGACCATGCGCCGCGGCGGCGGCGTGGGCTACGACTTCTCGCGCATCCGCCCGCGCGGGGCGCTGGTCAAGGGCACGCACTCGATGGCTTCGGGCCCGTGCAGCTACATCAACGTGTTCGACCAGTCGTGCTCGACGGTCGAGAGCGCGGGCGCGCGCCGCGGCGCGCAGATGGGCGTGCTGCGCATCGACCACCCGGACGTGCTCGACTTCATCACCGCCAAGCGCACGCCAGGGCGCTGGAACAACTTCAACGTCTCGGTCGGCGTGCCCGACGCCTTCATGAGCGCCGTCGAGCAGGACGGCCCATGGGAGCTGGTGCACCGGGCCGAGCCCAGCCTGGAGTGCCAGCGCAACGGCGCGCACCGCCGCCCCGACGGCAAGTGGGTCTACAAGACCGTGCGCGCGCGCGTGCTCTGGGACACCATCATGCAGTCGGCCTACGACTTCGCCGAGCCGGGCATCCTGTTCCTGGACCACATCAACACCGACAACAACCTGCGCTACACCGAGCGCATCGATGCGACCAACCCGTGCGTGACCGCCGATACGTGGGTCATGACGGAAAACGGCGCGGCGCAGGTCGCGGACCTGATCGGCAAGCCGTTCGGCGCGGTTGTCGAAGGTCGCGTCTACCCCACCGAAAGCCAGGGCTTCTTCGAGACGGGCCGCAAGCCGGTGTTGCGCCTGCAAACGCGCGAGGGCTACACGCTCAGGCTCACGGCCGATCACCGCGTACGACGGGTGGCGCGCAAGACGCGCTACACGCTGGAGACGGCGTGGGTACCCGCCGCACGGCTGCAACCGGGCGATGAGGTACTGCTCGGCAACCACCGTGTCTTGCAGGGATGGGCAGGCGAGGGCACCGAAGCCGAGGGGTATCTGCTCGGGCTTTTGCTGGGTGATGGCGCGCTCAGGGCCGACAAGGCTGTGCTTAGCGTCTGGGCGCCCGAACTGCGCGCTGTGGGCACTGATGCGGGGGCGGCTTATGCCGCGACTGGGGCTGCGGGCATCGTGCGCGCGGCCGAGGCGGCCGCGGCCACCTTGCGCCACCGTGCCGATTTCCGCGGTTTCCAGCGCCCCATCGCGGGACGAGGCGAGGCGCGCATGGCAAGCGTCGCGCTGCGCGACCTGGCCTTCGGGATGGGCATGGAGGTGGGGCACGAGACGATCACGCCGCGGATGGAGCGCGCTTCGTCCGATTTCGGCGTAGGCGTGCTGCGTGGCCTGTTCGATGCCGATGGCAGTGTGCAAGACACGCAGGACAAGGGCGTCAGCCTGCGTTTGGCGCAGAGCGATCTTGGCGTCTTGCAGTCTGCGCAGCGCATGCTGCTGCGCATGGGCATTGTCAGCACGATCCATGAAAACCGGCGCCCGGCGCAGGTGCGCAGCTTGCCCGATGACCATGGCAGCCAGCGCGAGTACGCCACTCGCGCACAGCATGAACTGATCATCAGCGGCGACAACATCGGCTGGTATGCCGATCGCATCGGCTTTGCGGATGACGAGAAGGCCGAGTGCTTGGCGCAGGCCTTGGCCGGCTATCGGCGCGCCCTGCACCGCGAGCGCTTCACCGCCACGGTGGCCGCGCTGCACGACGATGGCGATGAGATGGTCTATGACGTCACCGTCGCCGACTGCCATGCCTTCGACGCCAATGGCCTGCATGCGCACAACTGCGGCGAACAGCCATTGCCGTCCTACGGCTGCTGCGACCTCGGTCCCATCATCCTCACGCGCTTCGTGCGCAACCCCTTCGGCTTCGCGGGCGAGGCGGGCTTCGATTTCGAGCGCTTCTCCCAGGTGGTGGCGACGCAGGTGCGCGCGCTCGACAACGTGCTGGACGTGACCTTCTGGCCGCTGGAGCAGCAGCGCGCCGAGGCGGCGGCCAAGCGGCGCATCGGCGTGGGTTTCACCGGCATGGGCAACACGCTGGCGATGCTGGGCCTGCGCTACGACCGGCAGGAAGGGCGCGACATGGCGGTGCGCATCGCCGAGTGCATGCGCGACGCGGCCTACCGCGCGTCGGTCGAGCTGGCCCAGGAGAAGGGGCGCTTCCCCAAGTTCGACGCCGACGGCTACCTGGCCCAGGGCACCTTCGCCAGCCGCCTGCCGCAGGACCTGCAGCAGGCCATCCGCACGCACGGCATACGCAACAGCCACCTGCTGTCGATCGCGCCCACGGGCACGGTGAGCCTGGCGTTCGCCGACAACGCCTCCAACGGCATCGAGCCGCCGTTCTCCTGGACCTACACGCGCAAGAAGCGCGAGGGCGACGGCACGATGAGCGAGTACGTGGTCGAGGACTACGCCTGGCGCCTGTACCGCACGCTGGGCGGCAACGTCGAGCGGCTGCCCGAGTACTTCGTCAGCGCGCTGGAGATGTCGGCCAGCGACCACGTCGCGATGATGGAGGCGGTGCAGCCGTTCATCGACACCGCGATCTCCAAGACCGTCAACATCCCGGCCGACTACCCCTACGACGACTTCAAGGGCCTGTACCTGCAGGCCTGGCACTCGGGGCTCAAGGGGCTGGCGACCTACCGGCCCAACAGCATCCTGGGCGCGGTGCTGGAGGCGCCGGCCAAGGAAGAGGCCAGGGCCGAGGCGCCGGCCCAGGCGCCGGAGCCGCCGCCCGCGCCGGTCGATCCGATGCGCACGGTGATCGAAAGCCGTCCCAATGGCGGGCTCGCGGCGGTGGCCGAGAAGGTCGAGTACTGGACGCAGGAGGGGCACAAGCGCCTGTACCTCATCGTCTCCTTCCTGCCGGTGCCCGATGGCCACGGCGGCACGGTCGACCGGGCGATCGAGTTCTTCATGCCGGTGGGCCAGAGCAGCGAGTCGCAGCAGTGGATCACCTCGAGCATGCGGCTGCTGTCGCTCGCGGCGCGCGGCGGCTTCCTGGAGCGGGCGCTGTCGGACATGCGCAAGGTGGCCTGGGACCGCGGCCCGGTGCGCCTGGGCAGCTACGCCAAGCCCGACGGCACCCTGGTGCCGCTGTGGCACGACTCGGAGGTGGCGGCGCTGGCCTACGCGGTGCAGAGCATCCTGGCGCGGCGCGTGGCCGCGCCGCAGCAGCAGGAGCTGCCGCTGGAAGCGCCCGAGGAGGCGCCGCGCGGCCTGCCGCCCGCGATGGCCGGCAAGAAGTGCTGGGAGTGCGGCGCGCACGCGGTGATCCGCAAGGACGGCTGCGACTACTGCACGCAGTGCGGGGCGCTGGGCAGCTGCGGCTGAATGGCCGGCTTTCGGCCGTGCCCTGAGTCCCTGATTGCCATGGGGCGATCGGGCAGCGGCTATCGTCGGGCCTCTTCGGTTTTTGAATCGGGCCGGGCGCGAGGCGCCGGGCCCGCGCCTTTGCCCATGACATCCACTTCGATCCTGGAGGCCGCGCGATGAGTGCCGGCCCCGACCTATCCGCGCAGTCCGCGGCCCCCGACACCGCCTGGCGCGCGCGCTACGTGCTGCTGGCGCCGCACCGGCTGGGCTTTCTGCTCGCCGTCGTGCTGCTGATCGCCGCCAGCCTGTGGTGGGCGCTGGTGCAGCTCGACCGGGCCACGGGCGCGCTCGGCTTGCCCATGGGTACGCCCGCCATGCTGACGCACGGGGCGCTGATGAGCTTCGGCTTCATCCCGCTGTTCTTCGCCGGTTTCCTGTTCACCGCCGGGCCGCGCTGGCTCAACGTGGAGCCGCTGCCGGTGTCGGCGATCCAGACGCCCTTGCTGCTGCAGGCCGCGGGCTGGCTGCTCTGGCTGCTCGGCGGGCTGTTCGGGCAGGCGCTGGGCCTGGCGGGTCTGGCCGTCGCCTGGGGCGGCCTGAGCTGGATGGCCTGGCTGTACGCCGGCCTGGTGCGCGCCAGCCGCGCGCCCGACCGGGTGCACGGCAAGACGGTGCGCGCGGCCTTCCTGGTCGGCAGCGTCAGCGTGGCGGCGGTCGGCATCAGCACCCTGCTGGGCCGCTACGACCTGGCGCTGGCCTGGGTGCACACCGGGCTGTGGGGCTTCATCGCGGTGGTGTTCATGGTGGTGGCGCACCGCATGATCCCGTTCTTCACGCACGGCGTGCTCAAGGGCGTGGAGGCCTGGCGCCCCTGGTGGGTGCTGGCCCTGCTGGTCGGCAGCGTGGCGGCGCAGGCGGTGTTCGTCTGGCTCGGCATGGTGGCGTGGCCGCCGGAGCTGGCCCGGGCGGGGCTCTGGGCGCGCGGCGCGGTCGAGCTCGCGGTGGGCTGCGCGCTGCTGTGGCTGGTGGTGCGCTGGGGCCTGATCCCGGCGCTCAGGATCCCGCTGCTGGCGATGCTGCATATCGGCTTCATGTGGCTCGGCCTGGCCTACCTGATCAGCGGCGTGACGCAGTGGTGGGGCGCGGCCAGCGGCGCGCCGGTCTGGCACCTGGCGGCGCTGCATGCGTTCACCATGGGGTGCCTGGGGTCGCTGATCCTGGCCATGGTCACGCGCGTCTCGTGCGGCCACAGCGGGCGGCCGCTGGTGGCCGGGCCGCTGGTCTGGAGCCTGTTCCTGCTGCTGCAGGCGACGACGGTGCTGCGCGTGGTGGCGGCCCTGCCGCTGGGCGTCTCTGGCGGCCTGCTGGCGCTGGCGGCGCTGCTCTGGGGGCTGATCGTGCTGCTCTGGGGCCTGCGCATGGGCGGCTGGTACGGCCGCCTGCGCATCGACGGCCATCCGGGATGAAGCGCAACCCCCTGAGCCGCTTCGCGTCTTCCCCCTTCTCTCACGCTGTGCGTGGGAAGGGGGACGCCACCAGCGCTGCGGGGCGGCCCTTGAGCGGTGGCCCTGGCCTGGGGCACGCCAGTTTCATGCGTCGCGGGTGGTGCGGCGCACCATGAAAAACTGATAAGCTATTAAAGAGAGAGCCGCTGGCGCGCCTCCAGAAAGCGCTGGAGGGTGAAATCGTTCCTGATCAGTGCAGGACCACCGGGTTCTGGGCCAGGCCGGCGTAGCGGTCGAGCGCGGTTTCCACTTCTTCCTGCGTCGGCGTCTCGCGCTGCCAGGCGATGATCTGCTGCTGGAACAGCTCGGCCCAGGAGCCGTCGAGGTAAACCTCCTTGCCCGAGCGCTTGTCCACGATCTCGAAGCCGTGGCGCAGCAGCTGGGGCGCCGGCTCCGCGGACGGGCCGTCTTCGCCCGACGCGGGCTGCGGCAGCATGTGGACGACGACGAACGAATCCGAGTCGTAGAGCATGTGCATGGGGTCCTCCTGTCGCCAGCGGCGCCGATGTGCGTGAAACCTGCACTGCAGGTGGCAACGAATCCCGGCAGTTCAAGCCCGCCGCGGCCACAGTATTCCATGAATCGCGGCGCAGTGCGGCCCTGGCGGGGCCGCATTGCCTTAACCTGTGGCCCATGCCGCGTCCCGCCTGGCTTCCCGACCCCTTCGTGCTCACGCTGCTCGCGCTGGTGCTGGCGGCGAGCTGGCTGCCGGTGCACGGCGAGGCGGCGCGCTGGGCCATGTGGCTCACCAACGCGGCGATCGCGCTGCTGTTCTTCCTGCACGGCGCCAAGCAGTCGCTCGCGGCGGTGCTGCAGGGCCTGGCGCACTGGCGCCTGCACGGCTTCGTGCTGGCGGTCACCTTCGTCGCGTTTCCGCTGCTGGGCTGGGCCGCGCGGCCGCTGCTGTTGCCGCTGCTGGGCGTGGAGCTCTACCGCGGCGTGCTCTACCTGTGCGTGCTGCCGTCCACGGTGCAGTCGGCCATCGCGCTCACCTCGATGGCGCGCGGCAACGTCTCGGCGGCGGTCTGCGGCGCGGCGGCGTCCAGCCTGCTGGGGGTGTTCGTCACGCCGGCGCTGGTGCTGCTGCTGCTCGGCTCGGCCGTCGCGGGCATCGACTTCGGCCAGGCGCTGGCGCGCGTGCTGGTGCAGCTGCTGCTGCCCTTCGTCCTGGGGCAGGTGGCGCGGCGCTGGCTCGGCGCCTGGGTGGACCGGCACCGCGCGCTGCTCAGGCACGTCGACCAGTCGTCGATCTACTTCGTGATCTACACCGCGTTCAGCAAGGCGGTGGTCGATGGCATCTGGCAGCAGCTGCCGCCGGCGCGCCTGCTGCTGCTGGTGCTGTGCTGCAGCGCGCTGCTGGCGCTGCTGCTGCTGGCGTGCCACTGGGCCACGGGCCGGCTGGGCTTCGACATGCCCGACCGCATCGCCGCGCTCTTCGGCGCCTCGCAGAAAAGCCTGGCCACCGGTGTGCCCATCGCCCAGGTGCTGTTCGCCGGTGGCACCATGGGGGCCTTGCTGCTGCCCCTGATGGTCTACCACCAGGTGCAATTGATGACCTGCGCGGCGCTGGCGCGGCGCTTCCAGCACCGCGGCGGCGGGCCCGAAACTTTGGCGCCCGGGCAGGCTCCCACGGGAAGCGGCGGCGTTCGCGACGGAGGCACACCATGAGCTGGCAGACCCACGACATCTTCAACCAGATCGGCGAACGCAGCGACTACGACCTGCTCGCCACCGACCCGGCGCTGCGCGAGGCGCTGGCGCGCGACGGCGCCGAGTGGGCCGTGCCGCAGCTGTCGCGCTACGCGCAGCAGCTCGGGCAGGAGGCGAGCTACGAGCTGGCCGCGCAGGCCAACCGCCACACGCCCGAGCTGCACGCCTTCGACACGCGCGGGCGGCGCATCGATCAGGTGGAGTTCCATCCGAGCTGGCACGAGCTGATGGCGATGTACCGCCGCGAGGGGCTGGTTTCGCTCACTTTCAAGGAGCGCCGCGCGGGCCGCTGGACTGCGTGGGCGGCCGGTTTCTACCTGCATGGCCAGATCGAGCAGGGCACGCTGTGCCCGGCGACGATGACGCAGGCCTGCATCCCGCTGCTGCAGCGCGAGGAGGCGCTGTGGCGGCAGCTGGGCGACAAGCTCTACAGCAACGCCTACGACCCGCGCGACCTGCCGGTGGCGCGCAAGGACAGCGTCTGGATCGGCATGGGCATGACTGAGAAGCAGGGCGGCTCGGACGTGCGCGCCAACACCACGGTGGCCACGCCGGCCGGCGAGGGCGGGCGCGGCATGGAGTACCTGCTGCGCGGTCACAAGTGGTTCTTCTCGGCGCCGATGTGCGACGCCCACCTGGTGGTGGCGCGCGTGGGCGAGGGCGGGCCGTTCGCCTGCTTCTACGTGCCGCGCTGGCGCCCGGACGGCACGAAGAACGCGGTGCACATCCAGCGCCTGAAGGACAAGGTGGGCAACCGCAGCAACTCCAGCAGCGAGGTGGAGTTCCAGGACGCCTGGGGCGTCCTGATGGGCGAGGAGGGCAAGGGCATACGCACCATCATCGAGATGGCCACCTTCACGCGCCTGAACTGCGTCGTCGGCAGCGCCGCGATCCTGCGCCAGGCGCTGGTGCAGGCCATCAGCTACGCGCGCGAGCGCCGGGCCTTCGGCAAGGCGCTGGCCGAGCAGCCCCTGATGCGCGCGGTGCTGGCCGACATGGCGCTGGAGAGTGAGGCCGCCCTCGTGCTCCTGATGCGCCTGGCGCGCGCCTACGAGCGCGACGACACCCCCGCCGAGCGCGCCTGGAAGCGCGTGATGACGCCGGCCGCCAAGTTCTGGGTCTGCAAGCGCGGCGTCGAGCTCACTGGCGAGACCATGGAGGTGCTGGGCGGCAACGGCTACATCCTCGACGGCATCGTCGGGCGGCTGTTCCTGGAGGCGCCGGTCAACTCGATCTGGGAGGGCTCGGGCAACGTGATGTGCCTGGACGTGCTGCGCGCCCTCTCGCGCGAGCCCGAGGCGGCGCGCGCGCTGCTGCAGGAGCTGGCGCCGGTCGCGCGGGGCGAGCCGCGGCTGGCGGCGCTGCTGCAATCCATCGCCACGCTGCTGGCCACGCCGCCCGAACAGCTCGAAGCGCTCGGCCGGGTGCTGGTGCAGCAGCTGGTGCTGCTGGCGCAGGGCTGCCTGCTGCGCCAGCACGCGCCGGACTTCGTCGCCGATGCCTTCATCGCCACCCGCCTGGGCGAGGCGGCCATGGGCGGCCGCGTGCCGGGCGCGATCGACGTGCGCGGGATCGACGTGGACGAGATCCTGGCGCGCGCGCTGCCGGAGTAATCGGCCTCAAGCCGGCGGCGCGGTCCCGAACAGCTGGCCGATCAGCGCCGAGGCGGCCATCGCCAGCGCGCCCCAGAACAGCACCCGCACCGCGCCGCGCAGGGCCGGCGCGCCGCCCAGCCGGGCGGCCAGCGCCCCCAGCGCGGCCAGCATCAGCAGCGTGACGCCGATCAGCAGCGCCGTCAGGCTCGGCCCCCGGTACAGCAGCACGATGACGATCGGCACCAGCGCCCCGGCCACGAACGAGCCGGCCGAGGCCAGCGCCGCCTGCAGCGGCCGCGCCTCGTTGTGCCCGGTGATGCCGAGCTCGTCGCGCAGGTGCGTGTCCAGCGGGTCGTGGTCCGTCAGCTCGCGCGCCACCTGCGCCGCCAGCTCCGGCCGCAGGCCGCGCCGGCGGTAGATTTCGGTCAGCTCCTGCAGCTCGAAGTCGGGCCGCTCGGCCAGTTCGCGCGCCTCGGTGGCGCGGTCGGCCCGCTCGACGTCGGCCTGCGAGCTGACCGACACGTACTCGCCCGCCGCCATCGAGAACGCGCCCGCCGTGAGCCCGGCCGCCGCCGTCAGCAGCAGCGTGCGCAGCTCGGCGCCGGCCGCTGCCATGCCGACCACCAGGCCGGCGGTGGAGATCAGGCCGTCGTTGGCGCCCAGCACGGCGGCGCGCAGCCAGCCGGCCTTGTGCAGGCGGTGCGATTCGAGGTGGCTGCTGTGGCGCATGGCGGAAAAGGCGCCGCGGGGCGCACGGGAACGGGGCGGTGCGATTGTCGCCGCGGCGGCGCCGGGTTCACTGCCGCAGCGCCTCGATCGTCGCCGTGATGCGCACGTTCCTCGGCATGCCCACGTCCACCAGGTAGTTCATGCCCCACCGGGTGCGGTCGATCACCGCCTCGAAGTCGCCGCCGCAGGCCTCGGTCTTGGCGCGCGGGTTGGGGTAGCACCTGAACTGGTTGGCCTTGAGCGTCACCGGGTGGGTCTGGCCCAGCAGGGTGAGCCGGCCCGGCACCTCGACCAGCCGCTCGCCGTCGAACACCATGCGGTCGGAGACGAAGCGCAGGGTGGGGTAGCGGGCGGCGTCGAACAGGTCGGCGGTCTTCAGGTGCGCATCGAACCCCCTGGAGCCGCTGTAGAGGCTGTCCACCTGCACGGTGATGTCGAACTGCCCGGTTCTGGCGGCGGGGTCGAAGCGCACGCTGCCATCGACCGCGTCGAAGCGCCCGCGGTTGACCGAGGCGCCGTTGTGGTCGATGGCGAAGGTGACGTAGGTGTGGTCGTCGTCGACCCGGTAGCTGGCCGGCTCGGCCCGGGCGAGGCCGCAGCCCAGCGTGGCGGCGGCGATGAGGAGGCAGGCGGTGCGTTTCATGGTCCATGGTCCTCGCGGTGGGCGCCCGCGCCGGGCGCCGGGGTGGGCACCTCGCGGTGCATGGTCGATGGATGGGGCCGGCGCGGCGCGGTTCAATGGCGTTCGCACGCTGGTTTGATCTGCGTCAGACATGGTGCGCGGGTCAGGCCGCGCCGCCCGTGTCGCGCTGGCGTGCCCGGGCCAGCAGCGGCTCGATCAGGTCCATGGGCAGCGGGAAGGCGATGGTGCTGCTCTTGTCGCCGGCGATCTCCACCAGCGTCTGCAGGTAGCGCAGCTGGATCGACTGGGGCTGCTGCATCAGCGTCTGCGCCGCTTCCATGAGTTTTTGCGCCGCCTGCTGCTCGCCTTCGGCGTTGATGACCTTGGCGCGGCGCTGGCGCTCGGCCTCGGCCTGCCGGGCGATCGCGCGGATCATGCCCTCGTCCAGGTCCACCTGCTTGATCTCGACGTTGGAGACCTTGATGCCCCAGGCGTCGGTGTGCTGGTCCAGGATCATCTGGATGTCGTGGTTGAGCTTGTCGCGCTCGCTCAGCATCTCGTCGAGCTCGTGCTGGCCGAGCACCGAGCGCAGCGTGGTCTGCGCCAGCTGGCTGGTGGCCTCGCGCGCGTCCTCCACCTGGATCACGGCCTTCTCGGGGTCGATGATGCGAAACAGGATCACGGCGTTGACCTTCACCGGCACGTTGTCGCGCGAGATCACGTCCTGCGGCGGCACGTCCATCACCACGGTGCGCAGGTCGATGCGCACCATCTGCTGCATCACCGGGATCAGGATGATGATGCCCGGGCCCTTGACGGCCTGGAAGCGTCCGAACAGGAACACCACGCCGCGCTGGTACTCGCGCAGCACCTTGAACGAAGACAGCAGGAGGGCTAGCGCGGCCACCACGAGCACGGCGACGATGGGATAGGGCGACAGCAGCATCATGGCGTGGACTCCTTGTCCGGGGCGGCGGCGCGCACGCGGAGCACGAGGCCCTGGCGCGCCGTCACGGTGACCAGCTGGCCCTGGCGCAGCGCCGCGGCCGACTGCGCCTGCCAGCGCTCGCCGTGCACGTGCACCAGTCCGCGCCCCTGGAAATCGGCTAGCGCCACGCCGGTGGCGCCGATCAGCTCCTCGCTGCCGCTGACCACCGGCTGGCGGCGCGAGCGTGCCGCCAGCCAGACGATGCCGGCCAGCGCGCCCGCGCCGGCCAGGCCGATGCCCGCCGCCACGGGCAGCGCCACGCCGTAGGCCGCCGGGCCGTCGCGCAGCAGCACCACCGAGCCGACCACCAGCGCCACCACGCCGCCCGTGGCGAGCACGCCGTAGGCCGGCACGAAGGCCTCGGAGACGATCAGCACCGCACCCAGCAGGACCAGCCCCAGCCCGACGAAATCCACCGGCAGCAGCTGGAAGGCGTAGAGCGCCAGCAGCAGGCTGATCGCGCCCACCACGCCGGGCAGGATGGCGCCGGGGTGGGTGCCCTCCAGCACCAGCCCGCCCAGCCCCATCAGCAGCAGGATGAGCGCCACCGACGGGTTGGCGATCACGCCGAGGAAGCGGCTGCGCGCGTCCGGCACGATGGCCTGCACCAGCGCGCCGCGCGTGTGCAGCACGCGCTCGCCGGCCGCCGTCTGCACGCTGCGCCCGTCGACGCGGGCCAGCAGGGCCGGCACGCCGGGGGCGATCAGGTCGATCACGCGGCGCTTCAGCGCCTGCTCGGCGGAAAGGCTCACTGCCTCGCGCACCGCCTGCTCGGCCCAGTCGGCGTTGCGCCCGCGCCGCTCGGCCAGCGCGCGGATGTAGGCCACGGCGTCGTTGGTCGCCTTGCGCATCTCGATGTCCTGGGCCGGCGGCGGCGCGTCGGCCGTCCGGCCCCCGGCCTGCCGCGGCGGCGCACTGGCGCCGCCGATGATCGGCACCGGCGTGGCCGCGCCGACGTTGGTGGCGGGCGCCATCGCCGCCACGTGGCTGGCGTAGAGGATGTAGGTGCCCGCGCTGGCCGCGCGCGCGCCCTGCGGCGCGACGTAGCCGATCACCGGCACGGGGGAGTTGAGGATGGCCTTGACGATGTCGCGCATCGCGCTCGACAGGCCGCCCGGCGTGTCCAGCTGCAGCAGCAGCGCCTGGGCGCCGCGCCGGTGGGCGGCGTCGATGCCGCGCACCACGTAGTCGGCGCTGGCCGGGCTGATCGCGCCGTCGACCGTGAGCTGCACGACCACGGGCTGTCCCGGCGCCGCGGCCGGCGGCCCGGCCGCCTGGACGGCCAGCGCCAGCAGCAGCGCCAGCACACCGGACAGGCATGAGCGCCAGAGCATCATCGCAAGACCTCCCGCCCCGCCCGCGGCGCGGTCGCCGCAGTGCAGCACGGAACTGCCTGGCACTCTACTGCAGAACCCGTTCCGCAGCGCGCAGTGATGTCAAGGCGTGCCGCGCACGAAGCTGCCCGACTTGCCGCCGTGCTTTTCCAGCAGGCGCACGCCCTCCATCGTCATGCCGCGGTCCACCGCCTTGCACATGTCGTAGATCGTGAGCAGCGCCACCTGCACGGCGGTGAGCGCCTCCATCTCGACGCCGGTGGGGCCGACGGTCTCGACCGTCGCGGTGCACTGCACCGCGCTCGGCTGCGCCAGCAGCGCGAACTCGACCGCCACGCGGGTGAGCGCGAGCGGGTGGCACAGCGGGATGAGCTCGCTGGTTTTCTTGCTCGCCATGATGCCGGCGATGCGCGCCACGCCGAGCACGTCGCCCTTTTTGGAGCCGCCGTCCCGGATCAGCGCCAGCGTGGCGTCCTGCATGGCGATGCGGCCGGTGGCGATGGCGACGCGGTGTGTGGCGCCCTTGCCGCCGACGTCCACCATGTGCGCCTGGCCCCGGGCGTCGAAGTGGGTGAGGGGAGATGTATCGGCGGTCATGGCGGGTTACGAAACATTCACAAGGCCCGGGCATCATACGGCGGTGCGCCCGAGCGCACGCCCGGAGAGCCTTGTGAGAGTTTTCAATGAAAAAACGGCGTTTTCGCTTGCTGGACAAGCGCTAATAGCTATTTTTTTGGTAGTTTTCGTGTGGCTGGTGCCGCCCCCGGCGCTGGCCCAGCCGCTGCCGGCGCTGGGCGACGGCGAGGATTTGTCGCTGGCGGCCGAGCGCTCGCTCGGCGAGCGCATCGTCGGCGAGCTCTACCGCGACCCGGACTACGTCAGCGACCCGGTGCTGCAGGAGTACGTGCAGGACATGCTCGGGCGCCTCGTGACGGCGGCGGCCGCGCGCGGCGAGCTCTCGCCCGAGATGCACGAGCGCTTCGCCTGGAAGGTGCTGCTGGTGCGCGACCGCAGCGTCAACGCCTTCGCGCTGCCCGGCGGATTCTTCGGCCTGCACCTCGGGCTGCTCGCGGTGGTCGATACGCCCGAGCAGCTCGCCTCGGTGCTGGCGCACGAGCTGAGCCACGTCACGCAGCGACACATCGCGCGCCTGATCGCGCAGGACAAGCGCCAGACCCCGCTGATGATCGGCGCGGTGATCCTGGGCGCCATCGTCGCCAGCCGCAGCCCCGACGCCGGGCAGGCGCTGATGGTCGGCGGGCAGGCGCTGGCGGTGCAGAACCAGCTCAACTTCTCGCGCGACATGGAGCGCGAGGCCGACCGGGTGGGCTTCTCGCTCATGCAGCCGGCGGGCTTCGCGCCGCAGGGCTTCGTCGCCATGTTCGACAAGCTGCAGGCGGCCAACCGCATCAACGACAACGGCAGCTGGCCCTATCTGCGCAGCCACCCGCTGACCAGCCAGCGCATCGCCGACATGCACAGCCGCCTGCCCCAGGCCCTGCCGCCGGCGCCCGCCGCGCCGCTGGCGCATGCGATGGTGGCGGCGCGCGCGCGGGTGCTGATGCGCCCGGGCGTCGATGCGTGGCGCCAGTGGATCGCCGACGCGGGCGACGCGCACTTCGCCGCCCGCCCGCGGCGCGAGCGCGTGGCCGCGCGCACCCAGGCGGTGCTCGCGGCCATGCAGCTCAAGGAGTGGGACGCCGCGCGCCGCGTGCTCGCGCTGCTGCAGTCCGACGTGCGGGGCGACGCGCCGGCCGAACGGCTGGCGCGGCTGCTGGGCGTGGAGCTGGAGCTGGCCGCGGGCAACGCGCCGGCCGCGCTCGCCGCGCTGGGCGACGCAGGCGCCAGCACCGCGGCCCGCCTCGAGATGCTGCTGCGCGCGCAGGCGCTGCTCGCCGGCGGCGCCGCGGCGCCCATGGCTGGCGTGCTGCAGACCTGGGTGGCCGAGCACCCGCACGACGCCGAGGCCTGGCAGCGCCTGGCGCAGGTCTGGCAGCAGGCGGGCCAGCCGCTGCGCGCGGTGCGCGCCGAGGCCGAGGCGCAGGTGGCGCGCTACGACTACGCGGCGGCGGTGGACCGCTTCCGCGCGGGGCAGGACCTGGCGCGGCGCAGCAGCGCCAGCGCCGACTACATCGAGGCGTCGATCATCGACACGCGGCTGCGCGCCGTGCAGTCACTGCTGCGCGAACAGACGCGCGAGCGCAGACTCGATCAGTAGGCCGAGCAGCGAGTAGATCAGCGAGCCGAGCAGCGCGGCGCCGAAGCCGCGCACCTCGAAGGCCGTGCCCAGCAGGCCGGAGGCCGCCCAGAACATCAGCGCGTTGATCACGAAGAGGAACAGCCCGAGGGTGACGATGGTCACCGGCAGCGTGAGGATCACCAGCACCGGCCGCAGCAGCGTGTTGAGCAGCCCGATGACGAAGGCCGCGCCCAGCGCGGCGCCGAAGCTGTGCACCTCGACGCCGCTGTAGAGGTAGGCCACGCACAGCAGCGCGACCGCGTGCAGGGCCCACTTGAGCAAGATTCTCATCGCGCCAGCATAGCACCGGCGGCCGGGCTCAGGCGCTCGCGGTGGATGCCTTCTGCGCGCGCCGGGCCACCAGCCACTTGCCCAGCGCCAGCACCAGCAGCGCGCCGGCGACGTGCGCGCCGTAGTACACCGCGCCGTGCATGTCGGCCAGGCCGCGCGCGTCCATCGTGCCCAGCTTGGGCATCCAGTTCCACTGCTCCGGATGGGTGAACACCGGGTCGGTGACGAACATGCCGCCCGCGATCCAGCCCAGCAGCATGCCGCCCAGCACGATGACCACGGGGAAGCGTTCCATGATCTTCATCACGATCTGCGAGCCGCCGATGATGATCGGCACCGAGATCAGCAGGCCCAGCACCACCAGCACGATCTCGTGCGACGCGCCCGCGTTCTTGGCTGCGGCGGCGATCGCGATCACGTTGTCCAGGCTCATGACGAGGTCGGCGATGATCACCGTCTTGATCGCCGCGAGCAGCTTGTCGCTGCCCTGGATTTCCCCGTGCTCCTCTTCTTCGGGCGCGATGAGCTTCACGCCGATCCAGACCAGCAGCACCGCGCCGATCAGCTTGAGGAAAGGCAGCGTGAGCAGCGTCATCGCGAAGATGATCAGCACCACGCGCAGCGCGATCGCGCCGACCGTGCCCCAGATGATGCCCTGGGTGCGTTGCGCGGGCGGCAGCTTGTGGCACGCCAGGGCGATCACGACCGCGTTGTCGCCGCCGAGCAGGATGTCGATGATGATCAGCTGTCCGAGCGCGATCCAGAAAGGGGCGTGAAGGAAGAATTCCAAATCCATGGCGCAAGTCTCCTTGAGGCGATCACCGCGGCGCGGTGATGTTTGTAGCAGAAACCATGGCGGCGCAGGGCGATGGAAAAGCCTGCGTCATCCGCAGGCAGGGGCACCTTGAGCCGCGCATGGAAAACCCGGGGCTCAAAGGTCTTGCTCAGCGCTCGCCGCGCCTGGCGGGCCGGAAGCGCGCGAACGCTTCGTGATGACGACCGTGCCATCCGCCCGCCGCCGGGCCGTGCCGGAATGCGGGCGGGGAGCTACTCCCCTTTGAAGGCGCGTATTGGAACACAGCGCCGGGGTGCGGGCAATACGTGCGACTGCGTATGCGCGTGTCTGGCGTGTCTATGATGGAAGCGGCACCACCCCATCATGCGACGCCTGACCCGAGCCCCGAACATCGCGATCGCCACGCTGTGGTGCGACCTGCTGTGCGAGGCCGGCATTCCGGCCACGGTGCAGCGCCAGTACCTGAGCTCGGCCGCCGGCCAGCTGCCCCCGAGCGAATGCCTGCCGGAGATCTGGCTGGACTACGACGAGCACCTGGAGCGCGGGCGCGCGCTGCTGCGCGAACTGGAGCATCTGCCGCAGCACCAGTGGCACTGCCCGTCGTGCGGCGAGTGGATCGAGGGCGGCTTCGAGCAGTGCTGGAACTGCGGCGCGCTGATGCCGCGCTGACCCGGTCACTCTGTTTCTGGTAGCTGCTCGCGCTTGATGTGCAAGGGCTGGATGGCAAAAACGTGCCTGTTCATGCCAGGTTCTGCGCCAGCCGGTGGCGCAGCTCCTCGACGTCCATGCCGCGGCGCGCGGCCATGTCCTGGAGCTGGTCCTCGCCGATCTGGCCGACGCTGAAGTAGGTGGATTCGGGGTGCGCCAGGTAGAAGCCGCTGACGCTCGAGGGCGGGATCATCGCGAAGCTGTCGGTGACCTCGATGCCCACCTCGGGCGCGTTCAGCGTGGCGAACAGCGCGGTCTTGACCGTGTGGTCGGGGCAGGCCGGGTAGCCGGGCGCGGGGCGGATGCCCTGGTATTTCTCCGCGATCATCGCGTCGCGGTCCAGCGTCTCGCCCCGGGCGTAGCCCCAGAGGTCGCGGCGCACGCGGGCGTGCAGGCACTCGGCGAACGATTCGGCCAGGCGGTCGCACAGCGCCTTGAAGGTGATGTTGGAATAGTCGTCGAGCTGCGCCAGGAACTCCCGCTCCTTCTTCTCCGCGCCGATGCCGGCGGTGACGGCGAACATGCCGGCGTAGTCCTTGATGCCCGACTCTTTCGTGGCCACGAAGTCCGCCAGGCAGCGGCTGGGCCGCATCACGCCGTTGACCGGGGTTTTCTCGGTCTGCTGGCGCACGCCGTACCAGGTCATGAGCACCTCGGTGCGCGACTCGTCGGTGTAGAACTCGATGTCGTCGCCCACGCGGTTGGCCGGGTACAGGCCGATCACGCCGTTGGCCTGCACCCAGCGGCCCTCGACGATTTTCCTGAGCATCGCCTGGCCGTCGGCGAAGACCTTGCGCGCCTCTTCGCCGACCACCTCGTCCTGCAGGATCGCGGGGTAGGCGCCCGCCAGGTCCCAGGTCTGGAAGAACGGCGCCCAGTCGAGGTATTTGACGATCTCCGCCAGGTCGAAGTTGACGAAGCTGCGCCGCCCGAGCAGGCGCGGCACCGTGGGCTGGAAGTGGCTGAAATTCACCCGGGTGGCGTTGGCGCGGGCCTGTGCGATGGTCCACAGCGGCACGCGCTTCTTCTTCGCGTGCAGCTCGCGCACGTGGGCGTAGTCGGTCTGGATGTCCGCCAGGTAATCGGCGCGGCCCTCGCCCAGCAGGCTCTGCGCCACGCCCACGCTGCGCGAGGCGTCGGGCACGTAGATCACCGGGCCGCGGTACTTGGGCGCGATCTTCACCGCGGTGTGCACGCGCGAGCAGGTGGCGCCGCCGATCAGCAGCGGCGTCTGGCGGCTGGTGAAGTACGCGTCCTTGTCCATCTCGGCGGCGACGTGCTGCATCTCCTCGAGGCTGGGCGTGATCAGGCCCGAGACGCCGACCATGTCGGCGTTTTCCTCCTTGGCTTTGGCCAGCAGCTCGTGGCAGGGCACCATCACGCCCATGTTGACGACCTCGAAGTTGTTGCACTGCAGGACCACGGTGACGATGTTCTTGCCGATGTCGTGCACGTCGCCCTTGACGGTGCAGACGACGATCTTGCCCTTGCTCGACACGTCCATGCCCGCCGCCTGCTGCGCCGCCTTTTCCGCCTCGATGTAGGGCACGAGGTGGGCCACGGCCTGCTTCATCACGCGCGCGCTCTTGACCACCTGCGGCAGGAACATCTTGCCCGCGCCGAACAGGTCGCCGACGACGTTCATGCCGTCCATCAGCGGCCCCTCGATCACCGCCAGCGGCCGCGCGCCGCCCTGCACGCAGATCTGCTGGTAGGCCTCCTCGGTGTCGGCGACGATGAAGTCGGTGATGCCGTGCACCAGGGCGTGCGACAGGCGCTCGCGCACCGGCACGGGCGCCTCGGGCGTGCCGCGCCATTCGAGCTTCCTGCCGTCATCGCGCGCCGCGCCCTTGGCGCGCTCGGCGATCTCCAGCAGGCGCTCGGCCGCGTCGGGGCGGCGGTTGAGCACCACGTCCTCCACGCGCTCGCGCAGCTCCGGCTCCAGGTCGTCGTAGACGCCGACCATCCCGGCGTTGACGATGCCCATGTCCAGCCCCGCGCGGATCGCGTGGTAGAGAAAGACGGTGTGGATGGCCTCGCGCACCGGGTCGTTGCCGCGGAACGAGAAGCTCACGTTGGAGATGCCGCCCGAGACCTTGGCGCCCGGCAGGTTCTGCTTGATCCAGCGCGTGGCCTCGATGAAGTCGGTGCCGTTCCTCGCGTGCTCCTCGATGCCGGTGGCGATCGGGAACACGTTGGGGTCGAAGATGATGTCCTCGGGCGGGAAGCCCACCTCGTCGACCAGGATGCGGTAGGCGCGCTGGCAGATCTCCTTGCGCCGCGCCAGCGTGTCGGCCTGGCCCTGTTCGTCGAACGCCATCACCACCGCGGCCGCGCCATAGCGCCTGACCAGGCGCGCGTGGCGCTTGAATTCCTCCACGCCTTCCTTCAGGCTGATCGAGTTGACGATGCCCTTGCCCTGCAGGCATTGCAGGCCGGCCTCGATCACCTCCCACTTGGAGGAGTCGACCATCACCGGCACCTTGGCGATGTCGGGCTCGGAGCCGAGCATGCGCAGGAAGCGCACCATCGCGGCCTTGCCGTCGAGCATGGCCTCGTCCATGTTCACGTCGATGATCTGCGCGCCGTTCTCCACCTGCTGGCGCGCCACGGAGAGCGCCTGCTCGTACTGCTCGGCGATGATCATGCGCGCGAACGCCTTGGAGCCGGTGACGTTGGTGCGCTCGCCGACGTTGACGAACAGCGAGTCGCCGTCGATCAGCACCGGCTCCAGGCCGGAGAGTTTCATGGGAGGGGGGGCAACGGCGGACATCGGACTCACCTGCGTAAACACGTTCTGGAACAGGTGAGCGCCGTTGCGAAAGCCGGGGTCTCCAAGCCTGACGGGCCGGGGCGGCCCGCTGCAACGCTCCTTGGAGGCGGTGGCCGATTTTACCGGGCCGGGGTGCGGCCCGCAGGGCGAGGGCCGGTTCACGCCCCCTGCGGCGGCGCGGCGGCGTGCTCCGGCGGCTGGTAGCCCATCGACGTGCTGATGCGCGCGGCCTCGGCGCGCAGCGCCAGGGCGATGGGGCCGTGCGGGTCCGGATCGAACTCCCGCTCCGCGCCCAGCGCGCACAGCACGCCCGCGACGTGCCCGGTGTAGTCGAGCAGGGGCGCGGCCACCGCGTCGATCCCCTGCAGGTAGGCGCCATGGACGCTGGCGCAGCCGTGCCGGCGCACCTGCCGCACCAGTGCGCCCAGGGGGTCCTCGGCGTCCAGCTGGGCGCGGCGCTGCGCCGGGGCCTGCTCCAGCTCCTGCGCCGCCAGCATCGTCACCAGCGCGCCGTCCTGGGCGTAGGCCAGGAACACCCGGCCCGTCGCCGACCACAGGACGGACAGCACGGAGCCGGCGCGGGCGTTGACCGTGACCGGCACGCTGGGCTCCTCGAAGCGCACGATCGTCGGCCCGCGGTTGCCCATGACCGCGATGAAGCACACCACCTCGAACTGCTCGCGCAGGTGCAGCAGCGCCGACTCGCCCATGCGCACCGGGTCGCTCTGGCGCATGGCCGCCAGCCCGATGTGGATGGTCTCGGCCGCCAGCACGTACTGGGAGCTGCCCGGGTCCTGCACCACCAGGCCCTCGGCCATCAGGCTGGCCAGGTAGCGGTGCACCTTGGCGGGGCTTTCGTTGGTTTCCCGGCCGATCACCGTCAGGCTGGCGCGTCCGCCGAGGCGGGCCAGCGCCTTGAGCACCGCGAGGCAGGTCTCGGCCGCCTGCACCCGCTGGCGGCGTTCGTGGCCGGGGAGCGCCGAGGGGTGTCCCCTGGCTGGCGCCGTGGGGCTGCTTGCGGCAATGGCTTGGTTTTTGGGCATGGCAGTGCTGGTGGAAAAGGCAGACCGAAGGCCATCAGGGTAAACCCTGTCAAATTTACGCATTGCGTATTTGCATTACAATATTTTCAGCCGGATCTTGCCAGAGGCCGGCGCAACCTCCACAAGGACATTCGATGAACAAACGCCAATTCACTCTTGCCTCCCTCGGCGCGGGGCTGCTGGGCGCTGCGGGGCTGCCGCTGGCTGGTCGCGCCCAGGGCGGGTTCCCGGGCAAATCCGTGCGCTGGATCGTGCCCTATCCGGCCGGCGGCGGCTCGGACTTCCTGGCGCGCACCATCGGCCAGATGTGGTCGCAGCAGGCGCACCAGTCCGTCGTCGTGGACAACAAGCCGGGCGGCAACACCGCGATCGGCGCCTCGGAAACCGCGCGCGCGCCGGCCGATGGCTACACGGTGCTCTCGGCCGACAACGGCACGCTGACCTTCAACACCGCGCTGTACAAGAAGCTGAGCTACGATCCCGCCAGGGACCTGGCGCCGGTCACCCTCATGGGGCGCTTCCCGATGATCCTCGTCGTTGGTCCCGCATCCAAGGCGAAGACGGCGCAGGAGTTCATCGCCGAGGCCAGGGCGAGCAAGGACGGGCTGAATTTCGCGTCGGCCGGCGCCGGCAGCCCCCACCACCTCGCGATGGAACTGCTCAAGGTCGAGGCCGGGCTGAAGATGACCCACGTGCCCTACAAGGGCGCCGCCCCGTCGCTCGCCGACGTGGCGGGCGGCCAGGTGCCGGCGATGATGGTCGACATGGCCGCCGGCGCGGGCTTCATCAAGGGCGGCAAGGTGCGCCCGCTGGCGGTCGCCAACGCCAGGCGCCTGCCGCAGCTGCCCGACGTGCCCACCTTCGCCGAACTCGGCCTGCCCAAGGCCGAGGCCGCCGCCCTGGTGAGCATGGTGGCGCCCGCGAAGACGCCGGCCGAGGTCATCGACGCGCTGAACAAGCAGGTGGTCGCAGCCATCAACGAGCCCTCGGTCAGGCAGAAGCTGATCGACTTCGGCGTCGAGCCGGTGGGCAGCACGCCGGGCGAGCTCAAGGCGCTGACCGAAAGCGAGAACCAGCGCTGGCACAAGCTGATCCGCGACCTGAACATCACGCTCGACTGATTCCGCCCGGAGGCGCACCATGACCCATCCCGATTCCGCCACCGCCGGCCGCTGCCCGGTGGACCACAGCCGGCTCACGCAGCCCAGCGGCCAGACGGACCCCACGGGCTGTCCCGTCAGCGTGGGCGCCGCGGCGTTCGACCCGTTCGGCGACGGTTACCAGCAGAACCCGCCCGAGTACCTGCGCTGGGCGCGCGCGCAGGAGCCGGTGTTCTACAGCCCGCAGATCGGCTACTGGGTGGTGACGCGCTACGACGACGTGAAGGCGGTGTTCCGCGACCACAAGACCTTCGACGCCTCCGTGGCGCTGGAGCGCATGACGCCGGTGGTGCCGGAGGTGCTGGACGTGCTCGCCGGCTACGAGTACGGCATGCAGCGCACCATGGTCAACGAGGTGGAGCCGGCGCACATGGCGCGCCGGCGCGCGCTGATCGAGCCGTTCACGCCGGAGGCCCTGAAGCAGGACGAGCCCATGGTGCGGCGCGTGGCGCGCCAGTACGTCGACCGCTTCGTCGACGCCGGGCGCGCGGACCTGTTCAACCAGATGTTCTGGGAGGCGCCGCTGACCGTGGGCCTGCATTTCCTGGGCGTCGAGGAAAGCGACATGGAGCAGCTGCGGCAGTTCTCGGTGGCGCACACCGTGAACGTCTGGGGCCGCCCCACGCCCGAGGAGCAGATCGCGGTGGCGCACGGCGTGGGCAACTTCTGGCAGCTCTCGGGCAAGATCGTCGAGAAGATGCGCGCCACCCCCGACGGGCCGGGCTGGATGCGCTACACCATCCGCAAGCAGAAGGAGTACCCGGACGTCGTCACCGACTCCTACATCCACTCGATGATGATGGCCATCATCGTGGCGGCGCACGAGAGCACGTCGCTGGGCATCACCAACGCCGTCAAGCTGATGCTGGAGAACCGGCCGGTCTGGGAAGAGATCTGCCGCGACCCCAGCCTGATCCCCGGCGCCGTCGAAGAGTGCCTGCGCCACAACGGCTCGGTCGCCGCCTGGCGGCGCTACGCCACGCAGGACGCGGTGGTGGGCGGGGTGCGCATCCCCCAGGGCTCGCGCCTGCTGGTGGTGATGGCCTCGGCCAACCACGACGAGCGCCACTTCAGCGACCCGGACGCGATCGACGTGCGCCGCGACAACGCCAGCGAGCACCTGACCTTCGGCTACGGCTCGCACCAGTGCATGGGCAAGAACATCGCCCGCATGGAGCTGCAGATCTACCTGGAAGAGCTGACCCGGCGCCTGCCGCACATGCGCCTGGTGGAGCAGCCGTTCGAGTACATCCCCAACGTGGCGTTCCGCGGCCCCAAGCACCTCTGGGTCGAGTGGGACCCGGCGCTCAACCCCGAGCGGCGCGACCCGTCCATCCTGCGCCAGCAGCAGCCGCTGCGCATCGGCGAATCGTCGCTCGGAACGCTCAGCCGCACGCTGCAGGTGGAACGCGTCGCCCCGCTCGCCGAGGGCGTGCTGCACGTGCGCCTGCGTGCCCTCGCGGGCCAGAAGCTGCCGCGCTGGACCCCCGGCGCGCACGTCGACCTGCAGTGCGGCGACACCGGCCTCTCGCGCCAGTACTCGCTGTGCGGCGACCCCGACGAGGAGGGCGTCTACGAGATCGCCGTGCTGCGCGAGCCGCAGAGCCGCGGCGGCTCGGCCTGGGTGCACGACCGGCTCGAGGCCGGCATGCAGGTGCAGCTGCGCGGCCCGCGCAACCACTTCCGGCTCGACGAGGACGCCAGGCACCTGGTCCTCGTGGCGGGCGGCATCGGCGTCACCCCGGTGGCCACGATGGCCGACCGCGCCAAGGCCTTGAACATACCCTATGAAATCCACTACAGCGGCCGATCCAGGGCGCGCATGGCGCTCCTGAAAGAATTGCAGGCGCGGCACGGCGGGCACCTGCACGTCTACGTCAGCGACGAGGGCACGCGCGCCGACTACGCCGCCGTGCTCGCCCGGGTGCCCGAGGGCGGCCAGATCTACGCCTGCGGCCCGCAGCGCATGCTCGACGGCCTGGAGCAGGCCAGCCGCCACTGGCCCGAGGACAGCCTGCACGTCGAGCATTTCTCCACCACGCTGGGCGCGCTGGATCCGAGCAAGGAACACGGTTTCGAGGCCGAGCTCAGGGATTCGGGCATCACCATCCAGGTGCGCAACGACCAGACGCTGCTGGACGCGCTGCGCGGCGCCAACATCGACATCCAGTGCGACTGCCAGGAAGGGCTGTGCGGCACCTGCGAGGTGCCGGTGATCGCCGGCGACATCGACCACCGCGACAAGGTGCTGACCCGCGCCGAGCGCGAGGCCGGCGGCAAGATGATGAGCTGCTGCTCGCGCGCCAGGAAGGCCGGTGACAGCCTGGTGCTGGCACTCTAGCGTTCAGAGGACGACGCCGAAAGAGATGCCGCTCTCTTTCAGATAGCGCCGGTAGGCGGTGGACATGCGGTCCGCCGCCCCGTGCATCTCGGCGTTGGGCGCGAGCGGCAGGCGTTTGGGGCGCTGCGATTCGAGGATGGGCTGGTCCTGGCCGAAGATCGTGTCCTGGAAGTGGATCAGGCGCGCGTCGGGCGAGCTGAAATCGTTCATCGCCATCCGCGTCCAGGCCACGCTGGTCTCGTCCGACACGGGGCAGACGAACATCGCGATCGACTCCCACAGGCCTTCGATCGCGGTGCTGCCGGGCTCGGGCTGCTTGGTGAGCACGGCCATGTAGGGCGCGGTGACTTCGTAGGTGTATTCGACCTGCGCGCCGCCCTGCGCGTGGATCGACGAGCGCGGCTGCCAGGCGAAGCAGCCGGTGGCGCGCACGCCGCACGGCGTGGGCTTGACCTCGTAGGGCTCGATCACGGTGTGCGCCCGGCTGCCGAGCCAGCCCTCGTGCACGTAGCCGAAGTGCGCCATGTCGAGGAAGTTCTCGATGATGCGCGGCGCGCTGGCGTGCACGGCGTAGGGGCCGCTGGTGGTCTTGCGCAGGCGCGCCTCGCCCTCCGCCGCGAACAGCGGTAGCGCGTGGATCGGCCGGGCGTCGCCCTCGGGCGCCTGCAGCCGCGCCCAGACCATGCCGTAGGCCTCCTGCGTGTCGAACGTCTGCGCGCGGTAGCGCGGGCCGGGCGTGAACCGGGGCGTGGCCGGGATGTGGGTGCACTGGCCGCCGCCCTCGAAGCGCCAGCCGTGGTAGGGGCACTCGATCTCGCCCTCCTGCACGCGGCCCATGGAAAAGCGCGCGCCGCGGTGCGGGCACTGGTCGAGCCAGGCGCGCGCGACGCCGCCGCCGTCGCGCCAGAGCACGAGCTCCTCGCCCAGCAGGGTCACGGCGTGCGGCTGGCTGCCCACCACGTGGCCCAGGGCCACCGGATGCCAGAGGGTGCGTTCGAGCAGTGCGGTCATGCGGTCTTACCAATAAAAAACGGCTTTTGCCCTTGTCCAGCAAGCGCCACAAGCTATTTACCTGGTAGCAGGTATCTGCCCTTCGACGCCCTGGACGAAGAAGTCGATCGCGCCCATCCAGGCGTCGTCGGCGCGCGTGCCCGCCGCCAGTCGCTCCTTGCCCGCCGCGTCCAGCACCGGGCCGGTGAAGACGTCGAAGCTGCCGTCCTTCATGCGCGCCTTGACCTGCTCGACCTGCGCGCGCACCTCGGCGGGAATGCGCTCGGAGAGCTTGATCAGGTCGTTCTGCCCCTCGGGCACGCCCCAGCGCGTCACCTGGCCGCCCTTCCAGCTGCCGTCGAGCGCGGCCTGCACGCTCTGGCGGTAGTAGCGCGACCAATCGGCGATGCACGAGCCCAGGTGCGCGTTGCCGCCGAAGGCGCTCATGTCCGAGTCCCAGCCGAAGGCGAGCTTGCCGGCCTGCTCCACCGCCTGGATCACGGCGGGCGAATCGGTGTTCTGCAGCAGCACGTCGGCGCCGCCGTTGAGCAGGGCGTTGGCTGCCTCGGTTTCCCGGGGCGGGTCGAACCAGCTGTTGGTCCACACCACGCGGGTCTTGACGTCGGGCCGCACGCTCTGCGCGCCCAGCGTGTAGGCGTCGATGTTGCGCAGCACCTCGGGGATGGGCACCGAGCCGACGTAGCCGAGCAGGCCGCTCGGGCTCATGTGCGCGGCGATGATGCCCGCGAGGTAGGTCGCCTGGTAGAAGCGCGAGTCGTAGACGTTCAGGTTCGGCCCGGTCTTGTAGCCGGTGGCGTGCTCGAAGCGCACCTGCGGGAACTCCTGCGCCACCTTGACCATGGCCTCCATGAAGCCGAAGCTGGTGCCGAAGAGCAGCGTGTTGCCCTGCGCGATCAGGTCGCGCAGCACGCGCTCGGTATCGGCCCCCTCGGGCACGCTCTCGACAAAGCTGGTCTGGAGACGGTCGCCGAACTCCACCTGCGCCGCCTTGCGCCCCTGGTCGTGCGCGAAGCTCCAGCCGGCGTTGCCCACCGGGCCGACGTAAATCCACGCGGCCTTGAGGGGTGCGGCGGCGGCACTCGCCGCGCCGGAGGCAGCCGCCGGAGTGCTCGCCGGCTCTTCCTTTCTGCCGCATGCGGCCAGGGCCCATGGGGCGAGCGCGCCGGCGGCGGCCAGTTTCAGCAGGGTGCGTTTGTGCGGGACGGTGTGCATGGCGAGAGAGCTCTTTGGTGTACAACTACGGGTCCGTGGCGTGGACGGGCGGCGCGAAGTGTATGCGTGCCGCCCGGCACCGGCGCGTTTTTCAACCCAAATTGTCATTGCCATCATGCTCAGCATTCTCGGTACCCTGGTCGTCGGTCTCATCGTGGGCCTGCTGGCCCGTGCGCTCAAGCCCGGAGACGACAAGCTGGGCTGGATCATGACCTGCGTGCTGGGGGTCGCCGGCGCCTTCGTCGCGACCTATGCCGGACAGGCGATGGGCTGGTACCAGGCGGGCGAGTCGGCCGGCTGGATCGCTTCCGTCGTGGGCGCGATCGTGCTGCTGGTGCTCTACGGCCTGGTGCGCAAGAAGGCCTGATGCCCCGCCCGCCGGTCAGCGCGCCCGGGCTTTGCCGGGTGCCGCGCGGCGCGAGCGTTGCCGATGCAGTTCGGCCTGGACTGCGCCCGCTCGGTGAGCGTCTCCCCCGCGCCTGTCCGTGCGCAGGGCGGCTGCGAGGCGCCTCTTGGCGGCCTCATGCGGTTTCGGAGGGCAGGGCGGCGCGCTCCTGCAGCGTGAACGCGGGCAGCCCGCGCAGCAGCCGGCGGCCGTAGCCGGTGTGCAGCAGGCGCTTGTCGTAGCAGACCACGCGGGCGCGGTCGTCTTCGTTGCGGATCGCACGGCCCACCCATTGCGCCAGGCGCATCGCGGTGGCGGGCACGACCAGGTCCATGAACGGGTCGCCGCCGCTGGCGCGCAGCCATTCGGCGCGGGCCTCGTCCACCGGCTCGTCGGGCGGGGCGAATGGCAGCTTGGTGATGAAGAGCGATTCGCACAGCGTGCCGGGCAGGTCCATGCCCTCGGCGAACGACTGCAGGCCGAAGATGATCGAGGGCTGCGCCTGCGCCACGCGCTCGCGGTGGCGTGCGAGCAGCGCCAGGCGCGGCTGGCGGCCCTGCACCAGCACGCGCTCGCGCAGCCCGGGCGGGAGTTGCTCCACGGCCAGCCGCATCTGCTCGCGCGAGGTGAAGAGCACCAGCGCGCCGCTCGCCACCTCGGCCAGGTCGGCCAGCAGCGCCTCGATCATCTGGCGCGTGAAGGCCGCCACCTCGCGCGGCGCGGCCTGCGTGCTGCTCGCTACCAGCGTGCCTTGCGACGCGTAGTCGAACGGGCTGGGGACCTGCAGCGTGGTGACGCCGGGATCGTCGGCCAGCCCCGCTTCGCGCAGGAAGAAGTCGAAGCTGCCGCAGCTTGCCAGCGTGGCCGAGGTGAGCACCGCGCCGCGCACGCGCGACCACAGGTGGGCGGCCAGCGCCGCGCCGGGCAGCACGGGACTGGCGTGCGCGCGCACCACCACGGCCCCGCCGGTGGTGGAGAGCGTGAACCACTTGGCGGCGGGGGCGTCGCCCTCGGGCGCCTCCTGCAGCAGTAGTGCCGAAGTAGCGTGCACCGCCTCCAGGCGCGGCGCGAGCTGGCCCACCTGCGCATAGAGCTGCGACAGGCGCCGCGCCTCCCCCGGCTCCTCGCGGATGTGCTCGCGCAAGGCCTTGGCGATCGCGCGCAGCGCCTCCAGGAAATCGCCCGCGTGGTGCAGCACCTGGCCGAGCGCGTCGGTCAGCGGCTGCGGCAGCCTTCCGGCAGGCACGCGCGCGCGGTGGCTCGCTGCCTGGCCGGGGGCGCGCGCGGCGGCCTCGCGCAGCGGCGCGCCGTACAGGTCGACGATGAGCCGCTCCGCATCCTGTAGCGCGGCGCGCAGGCGGGTGCTGCCCGCGGCCACGTCGACGTCGTCGTCCACCTGCACCTGCGCGCCCACGCGCAGCGCGCGGCCGGCGAGCTGCGCCAGCCACGCCAGGCGCGAGAGGTCCATCTCGCAGGCGAACTGCGACAGCGCCGTCTTGGGCAGGTGGTGCGCCTCGTCAATGATGAGCAGGCAGTTGTCCAGCTCGGGCAGCAGCCGCGCGCCGATGGACGAGAGCAGCAGGTCGTGGTTGGCCACGATGACCTGCGCGGCGACGAGCTCCTTGCGCCGTTCGTAGTAGGTGCAGGCGGCGAACAGCGGGCAGTGCCGGCCGGTGCAGGTGTGCGCCACGGCCGCCACGGGCGCCCACAGCGCCGGGTCGGGCGGCAGCGCGAGCTGGTCGCGGTCGCCGTCCCACCGGCCGCTGGCCAGGTCGTCCGCCAGGCGCTGGTAGAACGCGCCGCGCGCCTCGGCGCTCGCCGTCTCGTCCGTGCCGGCCGGGTCGTCGGGGAACAGGGCGTCGTCCCCGGCGGGGTCGTCCCCGGCCAGGCGTTCGAGCTTGAGCTTGCAGACGTAGCGCGCGCGCCCCTTGGCCAGCGCGAAGCTGAACGGCTCTGGCATCGCCGCGGCCAGCGCGGGCAGGTCCTTGTGCACCAGCTGCTCCTGCAGTGCCACGGTGGCGGTGGCGATTAGCACCCGCGTGCCGCGCGCCAGCGCCATCCGGATCGCGGGCGCCGCGTAGGCCAGCGACTTGCCCGTGCCCGTGCCCGCCTCGATCACCGCGATGGCGCGCCTGGGCTCGCCACCGTCCCCCTCCCCGCCGTCGCGCCCGAGCGGCGCCTGGCCGAAGGTCTGCGCCACCTGCTCGGCCATGCGCCGCTGGCCTTCGCGCACGCGCAGTCCCGGCGTGGCGGCGACCACGGCGTCGAACTGTTGCAGGGCTTGCGCGGCCCAGTCGGGGGCGGACATGGGGTAAACGTTGATGGAACTGTTGATTTATCCAGCTATGGTAACGCTTGTGACGCGTATGAAGGCGTACCCAAGCGAGATGCCGGCGTCGCCTTCGAGGAGAACGTTTCCATGTCCGAATACTGGGCGCATTCTGGCGGTCATTTGCTGAGGCGGCATTTGCAGTCCGTGGCGGCCCGGGCCAGGCAGTTTGCGTGTGCGCTGGATGGTGAGGAAGCCTCTGCCTCTTGGGCAGCGCTTGCCGGACTGTGGCACGACCTGGGCAAATACCGCCCCGGCTTCCAGCGCTACGTGCGCCAGGTCGATGACGCGCACATCGAACACAAAGTGGCTGGGCGCGAGAAAACGCACTCCGCCGCCGGGGCGCTGTGGGCCATGCGGCAGCTCGACCAGCCCAGGCTGCCCTACGGCCGCGTGCTGGCCTATTTGATAGCGGGGCATCACGCGGGCCTGGGCGACTGGGACACCGATCTGGCGCCGCGCCTGGCCTCGCCCGACAGCAAGCAGGAGCTGGCCGAGGCCCTGGCAGCACAGCCGCCCGAAGACATCCTGGGCGCGGGTGGCTTCGTCCCCACGCTCCAGGGCATTCCCGGCGGCGGCGAAGGCTTTGCCCTGTGGCTGCGCATGCTGTTTTCCTGCCTGGTGGATGCGGACTTTCTCGACACCGAAGCGCATTTCGACACGGGCAAGCCGTCGCGGCGCAGCGGCTTTCCCCCCCTGGCGCAGATGCACGCGGCGCTGAACGGCTGGATGGCGGCGCGGCCCGTGGCAGTCACACCCGTCAACGCCTTGCGTGCCGACGTGCTGCGCCAGTGCCGCGCCAAGGCGGCGCTGCCGGCGGGTTTTTTCTCGCTGACCGTGCCCACGGGCGGCGGCAAGACGCTCTCCAGCCTGGCCTTTGCGCTCGAACACGCCCTGGCCCACGGCCAGCAGCGCGTGATCTACGCCATCCCCTACACCAGCATCATCGAGCAGACAGCGGATGTGTTTCGCACAGCGCTGGCGGCGCTTGGCGACGAGGTGCTGGTCGAGCACCACAGCCAGGCCGAATCCGCGCCCGAGGACGAGAACGCCCGCAGCCGCCTGGCCTGCGAGAACTGGGACGCGCCGCTCATCGTCACGACCAATGTGCAGCTTTTCGAATCGCTCTTTGCCGCCCGCACCTCGCGCTGCCGCAAGCTGCACCGCATCGCCGGCAGCGTCATCGTGCTGGACGAGGCGCAGCAACTGCCGCCCGCATTCCTGCAGCCGGTTCTGGACGTGCTCAACCTGCTGGTGGCGCACTACGGCGTCACGGTGGTGCTGTGCACCGCCACGCAGCCCGCGCTGAACAGCACTGCATATTTCGACGCCAGCAAGAGCCTGCGCGGGCTGGAAAACGTGCGCGAGATCATCGATGACCCAGACACCTTGTTCGAGGCCCTCAAGCGCGTACAGGTCGAGCTGCCGCCCGACTGGACCACCCCAACCCCGTGGGCCGGCATCGCGGCGCAGCTCAGTGCCGAGGACTGCGTGCTGGCCATCGTCAACACCCGCAAGGCCGCGCGCGAGCTGCAGCGCCTGATGCCCGAGGGCACCCTGCACCTGTCGGCCTTGATGTGTGGCGCGCACCGCCAGGATGTCATTGCCCACATCAAGGAGCGCCTGCAGGCCAAACGCGAGGGGCGGGATTTGGAGCCGCTGCGCGTCGTCAGCACGCAATTGGTGGAGGCCGGGGTGGACATCGACTTTCCCGTCGTCTACCGGGCCCTGGCGGGGCTCGACTCCATCGCCCAGGCCGCAGGGCGCTGCAACCGCGAAGGGTGCCTGCCCGGCCAGGGGCGCGTGGTGGTGTTCGTACCGCCAGAGCAGCCGCCCCTGGGCCATCTGCGCAAGGGGGCCGAGGCATGCATCTCCACCTTGCACGGGCAAGCGCACGACCCGTTGGCGCGGGCCTTGTTCGAGCGCTATTTCACGGCGTTCTATCACTCGGTGGATCTGGACGACTGCAAGATTGTGGACAAGCTCAAGGTGGAGCCGCGCACGCTGGCGGTGCAGTTCCGCGCGGCGGCGGCTGCGTTTCGCATGGTCGAAGACGAGGCCAATGTCACCGTAGTTGTTCGGTATGCCGAAGCCAAGGATGACGTGGACATGTTGTTGGGGTACTTGGAAACCAAAGGCCCCGATCGATGGCTTATGCGAAAGCTGCAACGCTATACGGTCAGCATCCGCGAGAGAGCTGCCCTCAAGATGCTTGGGGAAGGGAGCCTGAAAACAACTGTGGTGCCTGGCTTGTACGCGCAGGCAGGGGTAGGTGGGCTCTATGACGAAAAGCTTGGGCTGTATTTGGGGGGTGTTCCATTCGATGCCCTGGGGAATGTCATCTAAAGGAAAAGGGGTGAGGCATAGCCCCACCCCTCTCGCTGTTGCCCAGCAACAAACGTCTCCAAGTTTCAATCCACGCTCACGCGAAGCATGTATTGTATATAGAAACTAACGTCTCCAAGAAAACATACAATGCTCCCTTCTTCTGGGGTGCTGAGGTGGTCTATATGGACTTCTTGGATTTTTCTCGATCGCTGAAGGAATTAAGACTGATGCATCAACAGCCTGGCTATCGGTTTGTCTTGGCATGGCTTCTGGTTGTGATGCGGTTAAGTTTGGTGTTTGTAGCCCTGCCGGTGGGCAGTGGCATGGTGTTGTTCAGGCTAATCGACGTTTTCAAATAAGCAAAAAATGACCACCTTTTGCCTTGAAGTCGCAGGCCCTTTCGCCTGCTTCACCCGCCCCGAAATGAAGGTGGAGCGCGTCTCCTACGACGTGATGACGCCCTCGGCCGCCCGCGCCGTGTTCGAGTCCGTGCTGTGGAAGCCCGCCATCCGCTGGCGCGTACGGCGCATCGAGGTGCTCAGGCCGATTCGCTTCATCAACCTGCGGCGCAACGAAGTCAGCGCCGTGGTGTCCACGCGCAATGTGCAGCAGGCCATGGCAGCGGGCCATGGCACGCTGGGCCTGACCATCGAGGACGAACGCCAGCAGCGTGCCGGTTATTTCTTGCGCGACGTGGCCTACCGCATCCATGCCGATCTGTCGCTCGCGCCGGGCGGTGCCGAGCCCTTGGTGAAGTACACCGAAATGTTCGCTCGCCGCGCCAGCAGGGGCCAGTGCGTGAACCAGCCCTACCTGGGCTGCCGCGAGTTCGCGGCCGATTTCCGCCTGGTGACGGCCGACTCGCCGCCCGCCATGCCCATCCCCGATACGCGCGAGCTGGGCTGGATGCTGCACGACCTGGACTTCACCCGCCCCGCCGACCCGCAGCCGCGCTTCTTCAACGCCAGGATGGAGCAGGGCGTGGTGCAGGTTCCACCGTTCGAGGAGACACGCGGATGATCTTGCAAGCCCTTCATGATTACTACCGCCGCAAGTGCGACGACCCCGACCCGGCGCAGCGCCTGCCTGCCTTCGGCCTGGAGCAGAAGGAAATTCCGTTCATCCTGGAGATCGATGCCGAAGGCGAACTGCTGCAACTGCGCGATACGCGCGAGTTGCGGGGCAAAAAGAAGGTGGCCCAGGTTTTCCGGGTGCCCATGGGTGTCAAGAAGACCTCGGGCGTGGCGGCCAACCTGCTGTGGGACACCCTCGAATACGTGCTCGGCGTGGACACCAAGGGCAAGCCCGAACGCGTGGCGGAGCAGCATGCCGCGTTTCGCGCCCGCATCGCCGCGCTGCCCGAGGCAGCCCGGGAGGACGCCGGCCTGCAAGCCGTGCTGCGCTTTCTGCAGCGGCTGGACGTGGCGCAGCTGGAACGCCAGCCGGCCTGGGATGATGCGCTGGAAAGCAATGCCGTGCTGAGCTTTCGGCTGCACGGCGATCTGGACTTGGTGTGCCAGCGTCCGGCCGTGGTCCAGGCCGCGTTGAACGCCACGGCGGACGACGATGCGCCGCAGGCGGTGTGCCTGGTCACGGGGCAACAGGCACCGGTGGAACGCCTGCATGCCACCATCAAAGGAGTATGGGGCGCGCAAACCTCGGGGGCCAACATTGTCTCGTTCAACGCCCGCTCCTTCGAGTCGTATGGCAAGACCGAGCGCCAGGGCGAAAACGCCCCGGTCAGCCGCGCTGCGGCCTTCGCCTACACCACGGCACTGAACCACCTGTTGCGCAAGGATTCGCCCCAGCGCATCCAGGTGGGCGATGCCTCCACCGTGTTCTGGGCCGAGCGGGCATCCGACTTTGAAACGTCCTTGGCCGACATCTTTGGTGATCCACCCAAGGACGATCCTGACCAAGGCACGCGTGCCGTTCACGCGCTGTTTGACGCCCTGCGCAGCGGCAAGCTCGCCGGCCCCGAGGGCGAGACACGCTTTCATGTGCTGGGCCTGGCCCCCAACGCGGCACGCATCAGCGTGCGCTTCCACCATTGCCTGCCGCTGCGCGATCTGGGGCGACGCATCGTCCAGCATTTCCATGACCTGGAGCTGATACGCGGTCCGCACGATCCGCAATACCCGTCGATGTTTCGCCTGCTGACGGCCGTGGCGCTGCAGGGCAAGGCCGACAACATCCCGCCCAACCTGGGCGGCGCCATCGTCGATGCCATGCTGGGCGGCGAGAACGTTCCCTATCCGCGCCTGTGGCTCAACGCCGCCGTGGGCCGCTGCCGTGCCGAGCAGAACGTCAATTACCTGCGTGCCGCGGCCATCAAGGCATGCATCAACCGCCATATCCGTTTTCGCCAAAGCACAGAGAAGGAGTTTCTGCCCATGCTCGACCCCGACAACACCCACGCCGCCTACCGGCTCGGGCGGCTTTTCGCGGTGCTGGAAAAGGCCCAGGAAGAAGCCAGCCCAGGGCTCAACGCCACCATCCGCGATCGTTACTACGGTGCCGCGTCCAGCACCCCGGTGGCGGTGTTCACCACCTTGCTGCGGCTGAAGAACGCGCACCTGAAAAAACTCAACCCCGGGCGTGCGCAGTGGTTTGAAAAGCTGTTGGCCGAGGTGCTGGGGCCCGTGGCGGACTTTCCCGCGCACCTGGCCCTGCCCGACCAGGGCCGCTTTGCCCTGGGCTACTACCACCAGCGCCAGGACTTTTACAGCAAGAAGCCCGGTGCCAACGACACCCCCGATACCCACCCCGCAGGAGATTTGGCATGAGCCTCACGCAACGCTACGACTTCGTTCTTGTTTTCGACGTGCAAGACGGCAACCCCAACGGCGACCCCGACGCGGGCAACATGCCGCGCCTGGACGCGGAAACCGGCCATGGCCTGGTGACCGATGTGGCGCTCAAGCGCAAGGTGCGCAACTTCGTGGGTTTGGTGAAAGAGCAGGTAGAACGCATCCCCGCGGATGGCGAAAAGCGCTTTGAGATCTACGTGCGGGAAAAGGCCATCCTGAACCACCAGAACCAGCGCGCCTATTCGGCATTGAATCTGGCCGCAGCGCCCGAGGAACAAGCGGAAGATGCTACTGAAAACACAGCAAACGACGCAAAGAAGAAAAAACCCGGCAAGGACAAGCGCAAGGGCAGCGCCGACGAGGTGGCGCTGGCGCGGCAGTGGATGTGCCAGAACTTCTTCGACGTGCGCACCTTTGGCGCCGTCATGTCCACGGGCGTGAACTGCGGTCAGGTGCGCGGCCCGGTGCAACTGACCTTTGCGCGTTCGGTCGAGCCCGTCGTCGCGCTGGAGCATTCCATCACCCGCATGGCCGTGGCCACCGAGGCCGAAGCTGAAAAACAGCAGGGCGACAACCGCACCATGGGCCGCAAGCACACCGTGCCCTACGGGGTGTACGTGGCGCATGGCTTCGTCTCCTCCTTTCTCGCCAAGCAGACCGGCTTCGACCAGGACGACCTGCAACTGCTGTGGCAGGCGCTGGCGCAAATGTTCGAGCATGACCGCAGCGCCGCCCGGGGCCAGATGGCCACGCGCGGTCTCTACGTCTTTGCCCACGAGAGCGAACTGGGCAACGCCCCGGCGCACGCCTTGTTCGAGCGCCTGAAGGCGGCACCCCGCGAGGCGGGGCAAGTGGCGCGCAGCTTCGATGCCTACAGCGTCACGTTTGACGGGCAAGGCCTGGCAGTGGGCGCCGAGGTGGAGGCAGCGCCGGGTGTCAAGTTGCGCCGGATGTGCTGACGGGGCTGGGCCATGAAAATCCTGCCCACCCAATTCGACGGTGCATCCATCCGCCGTGTGTACGACCAGGAGACGGACACTTGGTGGTTCTCCGTCATTGACATCGTGCAAATCCTGACGGACTCCAACAATGCCCGCCGGTATTGGTCCGACCTCAAGCGCAAGCTGACTCAGGAAGCGGGCTCGAATCAACCGTACGCTGAAATCGTACAGTTGAAACTGCCCTCCGCCGATGGCAAGCAGCGCGAGACCGACTGCGCCACCGCTCCCACGCTGCTGCGCCTGGTCCAATCCATCCCCAGCCCCAAGGCCGAGCCCATCAAGCTCTGGCTGGCCAAGGTGGGCTACGAGCGCATGCAGGAGCTGGCCGACCCCGCCCAGGCGCTGGATCGCGCGCGCCAGGGCTGGCGGCAACTGGGACGCAGCGACAAGTGGATCCAGCAGCGCATGACCGGCCAGGAAACGCGCAACAAGCTCACCGACTACTGGAGCGAGCACGGCGTACAGCAGGGGCGCGAATACGCCATCCTCACCAACCTCATCCACCAGGAATGGGCGGGCCTGTCGGTGGCTGCGCACAAGGCCAGGAAAGGTCTGCAAAGCCAGAACCTGCGCGACCACATGAGCGAGGCCGAGCTGATCTTCACGGCGCTGGCCGAACTCTCCACGCGCCAGATCGCCGAGCGGCAAGACGCCACCGGCCTGCAGCAGAACAAGGGCGCAGCCCAGGCCGGCGGCCGTATCGCCCGCCAGGCGCGCGAGCAACTGGAAAACCAGACCGGCCAATCGGTGGTGACAGGCGCCAACTACCTGCCGTCCCAGGCCAAGGCGGATGCCCCGGTGCTTGCCGCACCCAAGGCGCGGCAAGCCCGCCCTAAGCGAAAAAAACCATAGCGCCTTGCGCAGTGCTTATGCCAGATTCAACCGAATTGGAGCCAATTGCCTTGTCGGCCCTGCAGCACTGGTGCTACTGCCCGCGCCAATGCGGACTGATCCACTTGGAGCAGGTATTCGACGACAACATCCACACCTTGCGCGGCCAGGCCGTGCATGCCAGGGTCGATCACCCCGGCGTGGAAACCGCCAAAGGCGTGCGTGTGGAGCGCGCCCTGCCGCTGTGGCACGACGCGCTGGGGCTGATCGGCAAGTCCGACGTGGTCGAGTTCCTGTCCGACGGCACCCCCTACCCGGTGGAATACAAACACGGCAGCCGCCACAAAGCCGCCGACATCGCCGCCTGCGACGATTTGCAACTGGCCGCCCAGGCGCTGTGCCTGGAATCCATGACCGGCAAGGCCGTGCATGAAGGCGCGCTGTACTACGCCAGCTCACGCCGCCGCCGTGTCGTGGCCATCACCCCCGCCTTGCGCGCGCAGGTGATCGAAGTGGCCAACGCCGTGCGGCAGATGCTGGCCAGCGGCCAACTGCCGCCGCCCCTGCAGGGCGAACAGGCCGCGCGGCGCTGCAAGGGCTGCTCCTTGCAGGAGCGTTGCCAGCCCCAGGCCACGCACGGTGCGCTGGCCCAGGCCCGGCAGGCACTGTTCGACCCCGACCGCTGACCGTTCGCGCCATGCAATTGCTCAACACCCTCTACGTTACCCTGCCCGATGCCTGGCTGCGCCTGGACAACGACACCCTGCGCGTTGAGGTCGAGCGTGAAACCCGGTTGCGCGTGCCGCTGCATCACCTGACGGCGGTAGTCTGCTTCGGCCATGCGGGCCTGTCCGCTCCCCTCATGCACCGCCTGGCCGACGAAGGCATTGCCTTGGTGCTCCTGGACGACAATGGGCGCTTCAAGGCCCGGCTGGAGGGCGCCGTCAGTGGCAACGTGCTGCTGCGCCAGGCACAGTTCCAGCGCCTGGCGGATCCGGCCTTCACTCTCGATCAGGCGCGTGCCTGCGTGGCGGGCAAGGTGAAGAACGCTCGCCAAGTCCTGCAGCGTGGTGCGCGCGAGGCGGTGTCTGCCAACGAAACCAAAGTCCTCGCCCGCCTGGCCGACGATCTCGCCGCCACACTGCGCACATTGCCGAGTGCGGACAGCCTCGATGCCCTGCGCGGCCTGGAAGGCGAGGCCGCACGCCAGTATTTCAGCGGCCTGAACCTACTAGTGCGCCCACCGCAGCGTGAAGCCTTCGCCATGGACGGGCGCACGCGCCGGCCGCCACGCGACCGTTTCAACGCCCTGCTGTCCTTCTTGTACGCCATGTGGATGAATGACTGCCGCAGCGCCCTCGAAGCTGCCGGACTCGATCCGCAAGCAGGTTTCTTGCACGCCTTGCGCCCGGGGCGTGCGGCGCTGGCGCTGGATTTGATGGAGGAATTCCGTCCCTGGGCCGACCGGTTGGCGCTCACCCTCATCAACCGGGGACAGGTCAAGGTCGATGATTTCGATCTGCGCGAAGGCGGCGGCGTGGCGCTGCAGCCCGATGCGCGCAAGGCCGTGGTCGTGGCCTTCCAGGAGCGCAAGAAGGACGAAATCACCCACCCCCTGCTGGCGCAAGCCGTTCCCCTGGGCCTGGTGCCGCTGGTACAGGCGCGCTTGCTGGCGCGTGCGGTGCGCGAGGACGGTGCGCCCTACGTTCCCTTCGTGCCCAAGTAGGATGTGCTGCGATGCTGGTGCTGGTGTGCTACGACGTCAATACCGAAACCACCGCGGGCCGACGCCGTCTGCGCCGCGTCGCCAAGGTATGCGAAGGCACCGGCCAGCGAGTACAGAAATCGGTGTTCGAGTGCCAGATCGACCAGGCGCGATTCGAGGACCTGGAGCGTCGCCTGCTGGCAATCATCGACCCGGAACTCGATTGTCTGCGACTCTACCGCGTGCCGGGTTCGCGCGGCTTTGAAGTCATCGAGCATGGTCATTTCAAGGCGATGGACTTTGAAGGGCCACTGGTTCTGTAGTCGCGGCACCTTATGCCCAGCGAGGCTGCCGATCACTCATTCTCCATGCTATGGTGGTGGCCGCGAACCCCAAGTGACATCCAGAATCCCGAGAGGTTCGCGCACTTCCCGAGTGATTGTGATGATTGAGTTTTTTCTGAGTGACCACCTTGGGGCTTCCTTTGCGGGATGTTTTGTGGAGCGGTTCGCGGAGTCGAAGGAAAAAACAACGATCTGGCAATGGATTGCACAGGAAGGCATCGCTCGCCAGCAATGGCGGGCGTGGATTGAAACAAGCTGTCCATGAGCGACATCAAGACCGACGACGCATCGCTCGCCAGCAATGGCGGGCGTGGATTGACGGTAGAAAAGACACTCCCTGCCTGTTTCTTTGGCGATGGCGAGCGCTAATTCAGCGACGCGACTGCTCGCGCCGCACCATGCGGATCGCGTCGAACGGACAGCGCACCGCGCACAGCGCGCAGCCGGTGCAGCCCTCTTCGTCGTCCAGCACGGAGCGCTTGATCGCACCTGGCCCATCGCCCAGCGCGTGCAGCGAGAGCACGTGCGGCGGACACGCCGCGACGCACCAGCCGCAACCGGTGCAACGGTTCAGGTCGATCGCCGGAATGGCCTTGGATGTGCCGGTCATGCGCGCAGCATGCCACCGCGCGAAAGCTTGCCCTGGCTGCGGTGTCTTGCGTGGCCGCGGGGGTACCGCTGGCCTGCGTGGCGTACTCGAGGCCACAATAGCGCCCATTGCCCCTTCCGAGGAGAACGCGATGGATTTCGCCGTGATCGATGGCGCTCAGACCCAGACTCCGGCCCCGCGCCTGGACGCCGCCTGGCTCGACGCGCACTGGATGCCGTTTTCCGCCAACCGCGACTTCAAGGCGCATCCGCGCATGATCGTCGGTGGCCAGGGGGCGTACTACACCGACGCCGACGGCCGCAGGATCTTCGACGGCCTCTCGGGCCTGTGGACCACGGGCCTGGGGCACGGCCGCAAGGAGATCGCGCAGGCCGTGGGCCGGGCGGTGGCCACGCTCGACTACGCGCCGGCGTTCCAGTTCGGCCACCCGGCGTCGTTCGAGCTGGCCAACCGCATCAAGGCGCACATGCCCCAAGGGCTGGACTACGTGTTCTTCACCTGCTCGGGCTCGGAGGCGGCCGATACGTCCCTAAAGATGGCGCGCGCCTACTGGCGCGCCAGGGGGCAGGCGGGCAAGTCGCGGCTGGTCGGCCGCGAGAAGGGCTACCACGGCGTCAACTTCGGCGGCATCTCGGTCGGCGGCATGGCGGGCAACCGCAAGGCTTTCGGCCAGGGGATCGAGGCCGACCACCTGCCGCACACGCAGCCGCCGCTCGGGTCGTTTCACCGCGGCATGCCGCCGCTCGATGGCAAGGCGCTCGCGGACCGGCTGCTGGACGTGATCGCGCTGCACGACGCGAGCACCATCGCCGCCGTCATCGTCGAACCCTTCTCGGGCTCGGCCGGGGTGGTGATCCCGCCCGCGGGCTACCTGCAGCGGCTGCGCGAGATCTGCACGCAGCACGACATCCTGCTGATCTTCGACGAGGTCATCACCGGCTTCGGCCGCGCCGGCGGCTGGAGTGGCGCGGAGGTGTTCGGCGTCACGCCCGACATCCTGAACTTCGCCAAGCAGGTGACCAACGGCGCGCAGCCGCTGGGCGGCTGCGTGGCGAGCAAGGCCATCTACGACACCTTCATGACCGCGGCCGGCCCCGAGTACCTGCTGGAATTTGCCCACGGCTACACCTATTCGGCCCATCCCGTGGCCTGCGCGGCGGGCAACGCCACGCTGCAGCTGCTCGAAGCCGAAGACGCCCCGGCGCGCGTCAAGGCGCTCGCGCCCTTCTTCGAGAACGCGGTGCACGGTCTCAAGGGCGCCAGGCATGTGCTGGACATCCGCAACTACGGACTGGCCGCGGGCTTCACCATCGAGCAGATGCCCGGCGAGCCGGGCCGGCGCCCGTACGAGATCGCGATGCGGTGCTGGGCCAAGGGCTTTTACGTGCGCTACGGCGGCGACAGCATCCAGCTCGCGCCGCCCTTCATCAGCACCGAGGCGGAACTCGAGCGCCTGGTGAGCGCGCTGGGCGACGCGCTGGTGGAAACTGCCTGATGGCTATTGGGCGAATAGCTGACAATTGTTTCCCTGCAAGGGGGAATGCCGTATTTTCATGAGAAGCCAACCGGACGAAAAGCCGTTGAACCAGCCCCCTGCCTCGCCACGGGACGCAGGTGCGGCCGTCCGGGCACCGGGGCGGGTGCACTGGATGGTGCGCATGAACTGGCGCAACCGCACCATCTTCTTCGCCGCGCTGGCGGTGGTCTTCGCGGTGCACCTGCACGAGGTGCGCGCGGGTGCCGTCGCCTGGGTGCTGATGCTCGCGCAGTTCCTGGCATTTCCCCAACTGGCGTACGGCTACGCCGTGCGCCAGGGCGATCCGGCGCGGCAGCGGCGTGCGGAGATGCGCGCCGTGCAGTTCGAAGGGTTCTGCTTTGCGCTGTGGTTCGCCGGGCTGGGCTTCCCGCTGTGGCCGAGCTTCATCCTGTTCGCGGCGGTCTGCCTGAACCTCGTCGTCTTCATGGGGCGGCGCGGCCTGCTGCACCTGGTGCTGGTCATGGCGGCGGGCCTGCTGCTGGGCGCGTTCCTGTTCTGGCCGCTGCGCTGGCAGCCGGACACCAGCCTGCTGGTCACGGGCCTGTGCATGGCGGTGTTCACCGCGTTCATGGTCACGTTCGCGCGCGACGGCCACGTGCGTGCGGTGGGCTTGCACCAGAGCCGGGGCCAGGCGCGGCAGCAGCTCAAGGAGATCGGCCTGCTGCAGGCGCAGCTGCGCGAGGCGGCCCTGCGCGATCCGCTCACCGGGCTGTACAACCGGCGCCACCTGTCGGACACGCTGCCCGGGGCGCTGGCGCGCTGCGCCCGCCTGGGCGCGCCGCTCGCGCTGGTGATGATCGACGTCGATCACTTCAAGCAGGTCAACGACACCCACGGCCATGCGGCGGGCGACGCGGTGCTGCAGGCGCTGGCGCGGCTGCTGCAGACGCACGTGCGCGAGGGCGACATGGCGTGCCGCATGGGCGGCGAGGAGTTCCTGCTGGTGCTGGAAAACGCCGCGCTGCAGCCCGCGCGGGAGCGCGCGCAGGTGCTGCGCGCGGCGTTCGCCACGCTCGCGGTGGCGCACGAAGGCGAGCCGCTGCGGGCGACCATGTCGTGCGGTCTCGCGGTGTTTCCGGAACACGGACGCGATGCGCAGGCGCTGCTGCAGGCGGCCGACGGCGCGCTCTACGCCGCCAAGTCGGGCGGGCGCAACCAGCTGCAGGCGGCGCTGCTGGCGGGCGAGCCGGCCGGCGAACGCGTGCCCGCCCGCATCTCCGCCTGAGCCATCGCCGTAGTGGACAATCCCGCCATGCCTGATCTTTCCGCCCCCGATACCGGCGCCGCCGACAAGCGCGCCATGCTGCGCCGCGCCGCGCTCGAATACCACGAACACCCGAAGCCGGGCAAGATTTCCATCCTGCCCACCAAGCAGCTGGCCAGCCGCCACGAGCTGGCGCTGGCCTACTCGCCCGGCGTGGCCGCGCCCTGCGAGGAAATCGTCAAGGACCCGGCGGCGGCGTTTCGCTACACCGCGCGCGGCAACCTGGTGGGCGTGGTGACCAACGGCACGGCGGTGCTGGGCCTGGGCGACATCGGGCCGCTCGCCGGCAAGCCGGTGATGGAAGGCAAGGGGGTGCTGTTCAAGAAGTTCTCGGGCATCGACGTGTTCGACATCGAGATCGACGAAAAAGACCCCGACAAGCTGGTCGAAATCATCGCCGCGCTCGAACCCACCTTCGGCGGCATCAACCTGGAGGACATCAAGGCGCCCGACTGCTTCTACGTCGAGCGCAAGCTGCGCGAGCGCCTGCGCATCCCGGTGTTCCACGACGATCAGCACGGCACTGCCATCGTCGTCGGCGCGGCGGTGCTCAACGGCCTGAAGGTGGCGGGCAAGCGCATCGAGGAGGTCAAGCTGGTCGCCTCGGGCGCGGGCGCCGCGGCGCTCGCCTGCCTCGGGCTGCTGGTCAAGCTCGGCCTGCCGCGCGAGCACATCTGGGTGAGCGACATCGCCGGCGTGGTCTACCAGGGGCGCACCGAGCTGATGGACGAGGCCAAGGCGGCGTTCGCGCAGGACACGTCGCTGCGCACGCTGGGCGAGGTTATCGACGGCGCCGACATCTTCCTCGGCCTGTCGGCCGGTGGCGTGCTCAAGCAGGACATGGTGCGCGCGATGGCGGCCCGGCCGCTGATCTTCGCCCTGGCCAACCCCAACCCCGAGATCACGCCCGAGGAGGTGCAGGCGGTGCGGGGCGACGCCATCATCGCCACCGGGCGCAGCGACTATCCCAACCAGGTCAACAACGTCCTGTGCTTTCCCTACATCTTCCGCGGCGCGCTCGACAGCGGCGCGACGACCATCACCACCGAGATGGAGGTCGCGGCGGTTGAGGCCATCGCTGAGCTGGCGCAGGCCGAGCAGAGCGAGGTGGTGGCGGCGGCCTATGTCGGCGAGCAGCTCTCGTTCGGGCCCGAGTACCTGATTCCCAAGCCGTTCGATCCGCGCCTGATGATGAAGATCGCGCCCGCGGTGGCGCAGGCGGCGCAGGCCAGCGGCGTGGCGCAGCGCCCGATCACCGACATGCGTGCCTACCTCGACCACCTGCAGACCTTCGTCTACGCCTCGGGCACGATGATGAAGCCGGTGTTCATGGCCGCGCGCCAGGGCGAGGTCAAGCGCGTGGCCTTCTCCGAGGGCGAGGAGGAGCGCGTGCTGCGCGCCGCGCAGATCGTCGCCGACGAGCGCATCGCCCGCCCGACGCTGATCGGCCGCCCGGCCATCATCGCGCAGCGCATCGAGAAATTCGGCCTGCGCCTCAAGGAGGGGCAGGACTACGACGTGGTCAACGTCGAGAACGACCACCGCTACCGCGACTTCTGGCAGACCTACCACCGCCTGACGGAGCGCAAGGGCATCACCGTGCCCATCGCCAAGATCGAGATGCGCAGGCGCCTGACCCTGATCGGCTCCATGCTGCTGCACAAGGGCGAGGTCGACGGCCTGATCTGCGGCACCTGGGGCCACACCGCGCACCACCTGCAGTACATCGACCAGGTGATAGGCCGGCGCGCGGGCGCGAACACCTACGCGTGCATGAACGCGCTGCTGCTGCCCGAGCGCGAGGTCTTCATCGTGGACACGCACGTCAACTACGACCCGAGCGCCGAGCAGCTCGCCGAGATCACCGTGATGGCGGCCGAGGAAATCCTGCGTTTCGGCATCAAGCCCAAGGCGGCGCTGCTGTCGCACTCGAATTTCGGCTCGAGCAACCAGCCCAGCGCGGTCAAGATGCGCCGCGTGCTCGAACTCCTGCGCGCGCAGGCGCCGTGGCTCGAGGTGGACGGGGAGATGCACGGCGACGTGGCGCTGGACGGCAAGGCGCGCGCCGCCCTGATGCCGCACGCGCAGCTGACCGGGAGCTGCAACCTGCTGGTCATGCCCAACATCGACGCCGCCAACATCGCCTACAACCTGCTCAAGACGGCGGCGGGCGGCGGCATCGCCATCGGCCCGATCCTGCTGGGCGCGGCCGCGCCGGTGCACGTGCTCACCCCGAGCGCGACGGTGCGGCGCATCGTCAACATGGTGGCGCTCACCGCCACCGACGCCAACGCCAGCGTCCAGCAGTAAAACTGCCGCCGGTTCGGCGGTATTTGGGTTAACCCTGATATTTTTGCCCATTTTTTGGGCAATAGCTTGCGTTTTGCCCCCGTTTTTGTCAAACTACCGCCTTTGGATTTCGGGTAAACCCTAGTGCGGCGCCGCTGTACCGGGAATCTTGCGTGGGGCGGTCGTCAATGTGGAAAGCATTCGCCATGGGCGTGCGCCCAATGGTGGCGGCGGGTCTCTTGGGCGCAGCAAGCCTGCTGGCACTGCCCAGCGGTGCGCGGTCACCGGTGCAGAACGCCGGGCAGCCGGCGATCGGCCTTGCGCAACTGCCGGCCTCCGGGCGCACCACCTACGCGCTGATCCAGGGCGGCGGGCCGTTCCCGTACGACAAGGATGGTTCTGTGTTTGGCAATTACGAGCGGCAGCTTCCCGTGCGCAAGCGCGGCTACTACCGTGAATACACGGTGCGCACCCCCGGCGTGCGCGGCCGGGGCGCGCGGCGCATCGTCTGCGGCGGCGCGCCGCGCACGCCCGACGCCTGCTACTACTCGGGCGACCACTACAACAGCTTCCGGACGATAGAACCATGACGACGCTTGACTTCGGCGCCGACCGCGACGCTTCCCTGACGGATACCGAGGCTTTCCGGTCCACGCCGACCGGGGCCCACCCCCTTGATGGACTTTTGAAAGAAAGAGCAACGGAGATGGAAATGCCACTTCGTCAAGACGATGAGAATCTGCTGCGCAACGTGCGCGCCAACATCGTGCAGTCGATCCGCGCGTTTCGCGTGCACGAACTGCAGGAGACGGCGCACCGGCTCGGCCACCATTTTCTCTATGCCAACCTGGCGCACGCGCAGACCAAGCAGGACGTGCTCGACCTGATTGCCGCGCAGTTCCTGTTCCCGGCGCACTTCGGCAAGAACTTCGATGCGCTCTACGACTGCATGACCGATCCGCTGCACAAGGCCGGGCCGCAACCGGGCTTCGTCGTGGTGCTCGAGCAGATTCCGGCCACCGCCAAGTTCGACAAGGAAGCGCGCGAGCAGCTGCTGGACATCTTCCGGGACGCCGCCGAGTACTGGGGCGAGCGCCGCATCGCGTTCCGCTGCTTCTATTCTTTTCTGTAGCCCGTTCCGCCACCTTTGGCCCTGCGGAACGGGCGGACGAGGCCGTGCACACGGGTGCGGCCGAGCCCTTGGCCATCGAAGGCGTCGTGATCGACGCCGAATCGGGCGAGAAAATGCCCACCGACAAGCTGCTCGACGTTTCGCCGCTGGCGCTGCGCATGAGCAGCCCCTTCAACAGCGGCTACTGGCTCGCGGCGGCGGCTTGAGCGCCTGCGCGAGCGCGACGTACTCGGCCACCGGCACCTCCTGGGCGCGCCGCTGCAGGTCGAACGCGCCGGCGTAGCCGCACGCCGCCAGCCAGGGGGCGAGCGGGTGGCGCAGCAGCTTGCGCCGCTGGCTGAACGCGGCCTGCACCAGTTGCGAGAGCAGCGCGGCGTCGACGGCGGCGGGCGCCGCCAGCGGCACCATGCGCACCACGCTGCTGTCCACGCGCGGCGGCGGCTCGAAGCTCTCGGGCGGCACGAACAGCACGTCCTCCATCGCGTAGCGCCACTGCAGCATGACCGACAGGCGCCCGTAGGCGCCGCTGTCGCACGGCGCCACCATGCGGTCGACCACTTCCTTTTGCAGCATGAAGTGCTGGTCTTCGACCACCTGCACGTGCTCCAGCAGGTGGAACAGTATCGGCGTCGAGATGTTGTATGGCAGGTTGCCGACGACTCTTATCTTGATAGCTTGCAGCGCTTGTGCCAGCTGCGTGAAATCCACTTTCAGCACATCGGATTCGATCACGTCGAGCCGCTCGTGCCGGCGCAGCCGCGCCGCCAGGTCGCGGTCGAGCTCGATCACCGTGAGCCGCCCCAGGCGCTCGGCCAGCGGCTGCGTCAGCGCCGCCAGTCCGGGGCCGATCTCCACCATCGCCTGGCCGGGCCGTGGCGCGATGGCGCGCACGATGGCGTCGATGACGGCGGGTTCGCGCAGGAAGTGCTGGCCAAGGCGCTTGCGCGGGATGTGGGCCATGGCGGCTATTGCGGTGCCTCGCGGTATTCCACGTAGGCCTGCGCGCGCGCGTCGCGCAGCCAGTTGGCGTAGGCCTCGTCGAGTTTCTTCTCGCGCACCGCGCTGCGCACCAGGTCGCGCTGCTCGCGCTGCGTGAGCTGTGCCTGGCGGCGCTCGACGAGCTCGATCAGGTGCACGCCGAAGCGCGTGACCACGGGCTCGCTCACCTGCCCCGGCCGCAGCGCGTTCAGCGCCTGCTCGAATTCGGGCACGAAGCGTCCCGGAAAGGCCCAGCCGAGATCGCCGCCCTGCTTGCTGCTGGCGTCCTGCGAATATTCGCGCGCCAGCGTCTCGAAGCTGGCCTGGCCGCTCACGATGCGCTGGCGCAGCTCCGCCAGGCGCGCCGCCGCCTGCGCCTCGGTCACGCCGGCGCCCACGCGCAGCAGGATGTGGCGCGCATGGGTCTGCACGGCAATCGTGGGCACGCCGGTGCTGGAGCGCTCGAGCACCTTGAGGATGTGGAAGCCCGCGGGCGAGCGCAGCGGCCCCACGAGGCTGCCGATCGCCGCCTGCTGCGTGGCGTTGACGAACAGCTCGGGGTAGCGGTCGACCGGGCGCAGGCCCAGAGCGCCGCCGTTGCGGCCCTCGGGCGCGTCGGAGTATTCGTGGGCGACGGTGGCGAATTCGGCGCCCGCGCGCAGCTTGGCGAGCGCTTCGTCGGCGCGCGCGCGGCGCTCCTGCACCGTGGCTTCGCTGGCGTTCTCGGGCACCAGCACCAGGATGTGGCCCAGGTTGATCTGGCGCGCCGCCGCCGGCGCGTTCTTTTCCAGGTCGGCCAGGTACTGGTCCACGTCCAGGTCGCTCACCTTGACGCGCGAATCCACCTCGCGCTCGCGCACGCGCAGCATCGACAGCTGGTTGCGCAGCTCGCGGCGGAAGCGCTCGACGGTGGTGCCTTCGCGCGCGAGCTGCTGGCGCAGTTGCTCGACGCTCACGCCGTTTTGCTGCGCGACCGAGAGCTCGGCCTGGTCCACCGCGAAGTCGTCCACCTTGATGCCGCTCTCGCGCGCCATCTGCACCTGGATCTTTTCTATGATCAGGCGTTCGAGCACGTCGCGCATGAGCTGCGCGCGCGGCGGCACGTTGGCCTGGTCGCGGTTCTGCTCGAGCACGCGGTCGGTGCGCTCGCGCACCTCGTTGTTGGTGATGGGGTCGGAGTTGACCACCGCGACGATGTAGTCGGCCGCGCGCCCGGGCGCTGCTGCGGCCGGGGCGCCGCGCTCGGGGGCGGCTGGGGCGGACCGGGCGGGCGCGGGCTGTGCGCCGGAGAGCGGCGGCAGCCAGAGCAGCAGGGCCAGCAGCCAGGGCAGGCCCGGCTGGAGAACGCGGGAGGCATGGAGTGTCATGACGGGCGGCGGTGGAAAGGGAGGGCGGGGAGGAGCGGCCCGGCGCGCGCTGGCGCGGCCGCGGCGATCGATCAATCGTAACGGGTGAAGCGGCTCGGGGTCGGCGTGGTGTTCTCGATGATCTGGTAGCCGGGCACATTCTGCTGCAGGCTGGACAGCGGGTTGTTGCCCAGCGACAGGCGCGACAGCCCGCTGAGTTCGAGCTGGAACAGGATGCGCGTGTTGGCCGCGGTGGTGCCGCGCTGCAGGCGCTCCAGCACCACGCGGCCGATCCAGCAGCAGCTCTGGTACTCCATGCCGACGATGGAGTCGACCAGCTTGTGCTCGAGCAGGCTGTAGTTCAGGCGCCCGACGCTGTACCAGCGCCCGTCGCGGCTGTCGCCGGGGCGCGCGCCGAGAAGATCGCTCAGCGGCCATTGCCAGCCGAGGTCCAGCTGCTGGCTGGGCACGGTGATCGGCCCGGTCACCTCCTGCCTGCGGTAGGCGGCGCTCAGCGTGCGGTATTTGCCCGGCGAGTAGCGCGCGGCGATGGTGGTGCGCATCGATTGGCTGGTCTTGGGGTTGTACTGGATGGTGGAGTCGAAGCCCCACTGCGGCGTCCAGTGGATGCCCACGCCGAGCAGCACGTCCGACAGGCGCTCGCTGACCATGGGGACGCCCGGCATGGTGACCCGCTGGTCCGAGAAGCGCAGGCGCTGCGCCAGCCCGAGGCGTACCGCCTCGGCGCCGGTGGCGGGGTCGAGCAGCCGCGTGGTCACGCCCAATGTGAGCAGGTTGTTGTCGGCGATGCGGTCGTTGCCGCCGAAGGCGTTCTCGGTGTAGATCGAGGCGAAATTGAAATCCGTCGGCGCGGTGTCGAACACCGGCAGCATGCTCTGGTCGCGGTACGGCGTGAGCGTGTAGAACGCGCGCGGCTCCAGGGTCTGCACGAAGCTGCGGCCGAAATAGCTGGCATCGCGCTCGAACACCAGCCCGCTGTCGAGGCTGAAGGTGGGCAGCACGCGGCTGGCGGCGCGCTGGCCGGTGGTCAGCGGGGTGTCGAAGGCGTAGTGCGTGGCGTGCAGCTGCAGGCGCGGGGTGACGAAGCTCGCGGGGGTGAGCCAGGGGCGGCTCAGCTGCGCCACGAAGTAGCTGCGCTGCGCGTTGGGTTGGGTGTAGTAGGCGCGGTCGGCCTGGAAGTGCGTGACGTCGCCGTCCATGCGCAGGTCGATCCCGCCCGCGAGCGCCGCCGGCGTGTAGCTCCAGTGCCATTGCGGCAGCAGGTCGTACGGCGGGGTGATGGGCGCCGTCACGTCCTGCAGCGTCTGCCATTTGAGCGTGCGCAGGCTCACCGAGTGGTTGCCCCAGCCCCAGCTGAGCGAGCCGTCGGCGGGCAGCAGGCGCTGGGCCGTCACGTCCAGCGGGTTGCTGCTGGCGCCGCCGCGCCGGGGAAAGTCGCGCCAGTAGTCGTTGTCGCTGGCGCGCCGCACGTTCAGGTTGAGCCCCACGTCGCCCGCCGGCGTGCCGATCTGCGCGTGGTGCCTGGCGCTGGCGAGCCAGCGGTCGCGGTGGCGCAGCGCGTCGCTCGGCATGTAGTCCAGGCCCAGCTCGCCGCCGTAGCGCGGCTCGAGGTAGCGGAATTCGGTGCCCAGCGCGATGCCGCGGCGCGTCATCAGGGTGGGCGTGATCGTCGCGTCGCGGTTGGGCGCGATGTTCCAGTACCAGGGCTGCGCGTATTCGAGGCCGCTGATGCTGTCCAGTCCGATGGTCGGCGGCAGCAGCCCCGACTTGCGCTTGTTGGACAGCGGAAAGCTGATGTACGGCGCGGCCAGGATGGGCACGCCCTTGAATTCGAGCACCGCGTTCTCGGCGGTGCCGACGTCCTCCTGCTTGTCCACGTGCAGCGTGCGCGCGCGCAGCACCCAGTCGGGCCGCCAGCTCTCTTCGTTGTCCTTCTCGCAGGTGGTGTAGGTGGCGTCGTGCGAGACCGAGCGGTCGTGGTCGAGGAAGTCGACCTGGCGGGCCTCGCCGTGCGCCGCGTTTTGCAGCAGCCGGTAGCGCACGTCGGTGAAGAAGCCCGAGAAGGCGTCGACCTTGAGGTCGAGCAGGCTGCCGTCGTAGAGGTTGCCGGCGCGGTAGATGCGCACCTGGCCGCTGGCGCGGGCGCGGTCCTCGGGCTCGTCGTAGTCCATGCGGTCGGCGCGGATGACGGTGTCGCCGCGGCGCAGCTCGGCGTGCCCTTCGATGGTGGTCCGCGCGTCGGTCTTGCCTTCGATGCGGTCGCCGCTCACGAAGGTGGGCAGCTGGCCGCGCGTCTGGCTGGACGGCGGCGCCTCCTGCAGGACGGGGCTGGCGCGCAGCGGCGGCGCCGGCGCGTCGGCCGCCTGCGCCAGCGCGCCCTGCGCGCACAGCAGCCATGCCAGGCCTGCCGCCGCCCGGGGCAGCAGGGCGGGCAGGCGCGAAGGCGAAGACGGACGGAGGCGCACGGGCGGCTGGTTCATGGGAGCGAGGAGGCGGCGCGCGGCCGGATGCGGCCGCCGCGCGCCCGACTCGCGGAGGAAGCGGGTCAATACAATGGGATTATCCATGAGCGCCTCGCCCCCTTCGCCCCCCGCCGGCCGCGTGGCCTGGCCAGACGCCGCGCGCCGCGCGGCCTTCGACGCCTGGCTCGCCGCGCAGGCGCAGGCCCATGCGCTGCTGCCCGACAGCCTGCGCCCGGCGAGCGCCGACGCGAGCTTCCGCCGCTACCTGCGCATCGACGACGCCCGGGGCCGCAGCCTGGTCGTCATGGACGCGCCGCCCGACCGGGAGGACTGCCGCCCGTTCGTGGCGGTGCAGGCGCTGATGCGCGCGGCCGGCCTGCGCGTGCCCGAGATCCTCGCCTGGGACGAGGCGCGGGGCTTCATGCTGCTGTCCGACCTGGGTGCGCGCACGGCGATCGAGCGGCTCGACGAGCGCGACCCGCAGGCCGCGCACGGCTGGTACCTGCAGGCCGTCGACATCCTGATCGACTGGCAGAAGGCCAGCCGCGCAGGCGTGCTGCCGCCGTACGACGAGGCGCTGCTGCGCCGCGAGCTGCAGCTGTTTCCCGACTGGTACGTGGCGCGCCACCGCGCCGTCGCGCTCGATGCCGCGCAGCAGGCCACGCTTTCCGGGGCGTTCGACGCCATCGTGGCGCAGAACCTGGCGGCGCCGCAGGTCTTCGTGCACCGCGACTACATGATGCGCAACCTGATGGTCGGGCCCGAAGGCAGGCTGGGCGTGCTCGATTTCCAGGACGCGGTTTTCGGCCCCATCACCTACGACATCGCCAGCCTGATGCGCGACGCCTTCATCAGCTGGGAGGAGGATTTCGTCATCGATCTCACCGTGCGCTACTGGGAGCGGGCGCGCAAGGCCGGGCTGCTGGGCAGCGCCAGCGAGAGCGGCTGGGGCGCGGACTTCGGCGAGTTCTACCGCGCGGTGGACTGGATGGCGCTGCAGCGCCACCTCAAGGTGGCCGGCATCTTCGCGCGCATCACGCTGCGCGACGGCAAGCCCAGGTACCTGCAGGACGCGCCGCGCTTCATCGCCTACGTCCGCGCCACCTGCGCGCGCTACCGCGAACTGGCGCCGCTGTTGCGCCTGATCGACCGGATCGAGGGCACGCAGGCGGCCACGGGGTATGCGTTCGGGCGCGTCTGATATTTTGATGAAATCGGGCTCCAACGCTTGCGTATCAAGCGCTGGCCGCTCCTTTTTTTGACATGCCTCGCCTGTACTGTTCCGAACCCCTGGCGCGCGGCCCGCTGCGGCTGCCGCAGGACGCCGCGCGCCATGCGCAGGTGCTGCGCCTGCAGCCGGGCGATGCGCTCACGCTGTTCGACGGCGCGGGCGGCGAGTGGCTCGCGCACGTCGCGCAGATGGGCCGCAGCGAAGTGCGGGTGGAGGTGGCCGAGCACCGCGCGGTCGAGCGCGAGGCCGCGCGCGCGGTGCACCTGCTGGTCGGCATGCCGGCCAACGAGCGCATGGACTGGCTGGTCGAGAAAGCCACGGAGCTCGGCGCGGCCAGCATCCAGCCCGTGCTGCTGGCGCGCGGGGTGCTCCGGCTCGACGGCGAGCGGGCCGCGAAGCGGCAGGCGCGCTGGCAGGCGATCGCCGTGGCCGCGTGCGAGCAGTGCGGGCGCAACCGCGTGCCGCCGGTGGCCGCGCCGCTGGCGCTCGACGCGGCGCTGGCGCTGGCGCCGCGCCGCGACGCCCGGCTGCTGCTGTCGCTGCGGGCGGGCAGCCGCCCGGTGGCCGGCGCGGCGCGCGGGCCCGGCCCGGCGTGGGTGCTGCACGGCCCCGAGGGCGGCTTGGCGGCGCAGGAGGAAGACGCGGCGCTGGCGCTGGGCTTCATGCCCGTGCACCTCGGGCCGCGCGTGCTGCGCGCGGAGACCGCCGCGATCGCCGCGCTGGCGCTGCTCGCCGCGTGACGCGGCCGCACCTATTTCCAGCGCAGCGGCTCCAGGGATACGCTGGCGCGCCCGTTGCCCAGGGTGATGGCGCCTTCCTGCAGCGTCGCCTGCAGCTGCATGGTGCGCTCGGCCAGCGGCGCGAGCGCCCGCACCGCGTCGGACGGCAGGCGCCAGACCTGCAGTTTCTGCAGCCGCGCGAGCCTGGGCTCGATGCCGCGCCACCACACCTCGGCCGCGTGGCCGAAGGCGTAGACCAGCACCTGGTCGGCGCGCGCGCAGGCCTTGGCCAGCGGCTTGTCCTCGGGCTGGCCGACCTCGACCCAGATCCGCCGCGCGCCGGTGAAATCGGTGAGCGACACGTCGGGGTCGTCCGGGTCCGAGAGGCCGGCGCCGAAGGCCAGGGTGGCGTCGCCGTGGCACAGGTCGCGCAACTGATGCGCCTGCAGCGCCAGCGCCACGAGGCGCACCATCATGCGTTCGTCGGTCTCGCTCGGGTGGCGCGCCAGGGTGAGCGCGTGGTCGGCGTAGTAGCCGTGGTCGATGTCGGCGATGGCCAGGTGCGCCTTGAAGACGGTGGACTTGAGGGCCATGGCGGGGTGTGCGGGCGGCCGCCGGTCAGGCGCGGCGCGCCAGCTCCGCCGCCTTGCCGATGTAGCTGGCGGGCGTGAGCGCCAGCAGCCGCTGCCTGTCGGTCTCGGGGATCGCCAGGCTCTCGATCAGGCCGTGCAGGTCGGCCGCCAGCACGCTCTTGCCGCGCGTGACGGCCTTGAGCTTTTCGTAGGCCCCCGCCACGCCGTGGCGCCGCATCACGGTCTGGATCGGCTCGGCCAGCACCTCCCAGGCGTGGTCCAGGTCTTCGGCCAGGCGCTCCTCGTTGAGTTCGAGCTTGGCCAGGCCGGTCATCAGCGAGCCGTAGGCCAGCACCGCGTAGCCCAGCGCCACGCCGATGTTGCGCAGCACCGTGGAATCGGTCAGGTCGCGCTGCCAGCGGCTGATCGGCAGCTTCTCGGCCAGGTGGCGCAGGAGCGCGTTGGCCAGGCCCAGGTTGCCCTCGGCGTTCTCGAAGTCGATCGGGTTGACCTTGTGCGGCATGGTGGACGAGCCGATCTCGCCGTCCTTGAGCTTCTGCCTGAAGTAGCCCAGGCTGACGTAGCCCCAGACGTCGCGCGCGAAGTCGATCAGGATGGTGTTGGCGCGCGCCACCGCGTCGAACAGCTCGGCCATGTAGTCGTGCGGCTCGATCTGGATGGAATACGGCTGGAAGGCCAGGCCCAGCCCCTGCGGCTCGGGCGTCTCCACCACCCGGCGCGCGAACGCCTCCCAGTCGAAATCCGGCCAGGCCGCCAGGTGGGCGTTGTAGTTGCCCACCGCGCCGTTCATCTTGCCGAGGATCTGCACCGCCGCGATGCTCCCGGTGGCCGCCGAGAGACGCACCAGCACGTTGGCGATCTCCTTGCCCACGGTGGTGGGGCTGGCGGTCTGGCCGTGCGTGCGGCTGAGCATGGGCACCGCGGCGTAGCGGTGCGCCATGGCGCGCAGCGTGTCGGTGATGGCGGTGAGCTGGGGCAGCAGCACCGCCTCGCGCGCGGCCTTGAGCTGCAGCGCATGGCTGGTGTTGTTGATGTCCTCGCTGGTGCAGGCGAAGTGCACGAACTCGGCGGCCGCGAGCAGCTCGGGGTGGCCGTCGAACCGGGCCTTGATCCAGTACTCGACCGCCTTGACGTCGTGGTTGGTGGTTTTCTCTATGGCCTTGATCGCCGCGCAATCTTCTTCATCGAAATCGGCTACGAGGCTTGCCAGATAAGCGCGAGCAGCTCCCGACAAAGGAGCAAATTCGGCGAAACCCGCGTCCGACAGCGCGACGAACCAGGCGACTTCCACCTGCACGCGCCGGTGCATGTAGCCGGTCTCGCTCATCAAGGGGCGCAGGGCGGCGAGCTTGGCGGCGTAGCGCCCGTCCAGGGGCGAGAGGGCGGTCAGGGGCGAGAGTGGCATGGCCGCGATTGTAGGTGCGGGCCTCGCTAGAATGCCCGTTCGACAACCGCCGCGGCCGCCCTACCGCCCGTCCCCCATGAAGCTCATCGGAAGCCTGACCAGCCCCTACGTGCGCAAGGTGCGCGTGGTGCTGGCGGAGAAGAAGCTGGACTGCCGCTTCGAGCTGGACAACGTCTGGTCGCCCGAGACCACGGTCGGCGCCTCCAACCCCCTGGGCAAGGTGCCCTGCCTGGTGCTCGACGGGGGCGACGCGATGTTCGATTCGCGCGTCATCGTCGAGTACCTGGACACGCTCTCGCCGGTCGGGCGCCTGATCCCGCCGCAGGGACAGGGGCGCGAGCGCGCCGAGGTCAAGACCTGGGAGGCGCTGGCCGACGGGGTGCTCGATGCCGGCGTGCTGGCGTGGCTCGAGGCCAACTGGCCCGGCCGCGCGCCGGGCGAGCGCAGCCAGGCGTGGACCGACCGGCAGCTGGCCAAGGTGCGCGCCGGCCTGCGCGCGATGGACCAGGGCCTGGGCGACAAGCCGTTCTGCACCGGCGTGTACCTGAGCCTGGCCGACGTGGCGGCCGGCTGCGCGCTCGGCTGGCTCGCCTTCCGCCTGCCCGAGGTGGCCTGGCGCGAGGAGCACCCGAACCTGGCGCGCCTGCTGGACAAGCTGGGCCAGCGCCCGAGCTTCATCGAGACCGCGCCGCGCCTGTCGTAGCGGGCGAAAAAAAGCGCGCACCCCCGTGCGGGAGGGTGCGCGCCTTTGGGCATAAAAAATGTTGCGAAGCGGCCTGAAACGAATCAAGAGAGGGAGGGAGGAGAGGCCGCCCCAGGTTTGCAACCGGCGTTGCCGGAAGGCTTCGCAACAATCAACCGTCGATTCTGCTCCCGAAATGGTCGGTCCGCGCGAACCCTTTCACGCGGCTGGCATGCACATAGAGTGGGGGAGCTTGCGAAAAGTTCAAGCGCCGCGGGTGCTGTTGCGTCTGGTTGCGCGTGGCCGCCATGGGGGCGGCGGCGCGCTTCAGGCGGATGGCTGGGTGTGCGCCTGCCGGCCCGCGGGCGCCGGCGCGTCGCCGCTGCCGTCGCGGTGCCCCAGGTGGCGGCGCAGCCACTGGGCGACATCGTCCACGTAGGTGAAGACCGCGGGCACCACCAGCAGGCTCAGCACGGTGGAGGTGAGCAGGCCGCCGATCACGGCGACGGCCATCGGCGAGCGGAAGCTCATGTCGGCGCTGCCCAGGCCGAGCGCGATGGGCATCATGCCCGCGCCCATCGCCAGCGTGGTCATGATGATGGGGCGGGCGCGCTTGTGGCAGGCGTCCAGCAGCGCGTCCAGGCGGCTCATGCCCGCGACGGCGGGGCGGCCGTCGCTGCCGTCGTGCCCGCGCCGCGCGGCGATCGCGTACTCCACCAGCAGGATGGAGTTCTTCGTCGCGATGCCCATGAGCATCACCAGCCCGATCAGCGAGGGCATGGAAAAGCTCTGGTGGGCGGCCATCAGCGCGACGAACGCGCCGCCGAGCGACAGCGGCAGCGCCGCCAGGATGGTGACGGGCTGCAGCAAGTCCTTGAACAGCAGCACCAGCACGATGTAGATGCAGACCACGCCGGTCAGCATGGCGATGCCGAAGCTGGAGAACAGCTCGGTCATCATCTCGGCGTCGCCCACGTTGACCAGGCGCACGCTGGCGGGCATGGCCTGCACCGCCGGCAGGTGGCGCACCGCGTCGGTCACCTCGCCCAGGCCGCGGCTGCCCAGTTCGATCTCGAAGCGCACGTTGCGCGCGCGGTCGTAGCGGCGGATCACCGCCGGCCCGCCCGCGAGGCCGAGCGTGGCCACTTCGCCCAGGCGCACCGGGCCGCGCTGGCCGGGCACCGCCAGGCGTTCGAGCACCGAGAGGTCTTCGCGCGCGGCGTCGTCGAGCCGCACCACGATGGGCACCTGGCGCTGCGCCAGGTTGAGCTTGGCCAGGTTCTGCTCGTAGTCGCCCACGGTGGCCACGCGCAGCGTCTCGGCGATGGCCTGCGAGGTCACGCCCAGGTCGGCGGCGCGGGCGAAGTCCGGCTGCACGTAGATCTCGGGGCGCACCAGGCTGGCGGTGGAGGTCACGCCGCCGATGCCGGCGATGGTGCGGATGCCGCGCTCCACCTCGCGCGCCGCCGCGTCCAGCTGCCGCGGGTCGTCGCTGCTCAGCGTCATGATGTATTTGTCGTTGGAGCCGCCCAGGCCCACGCGCACGCGCGCGCCGGGCAGGTCCTGCATCGCCTTGCGCAGCAGCGCCTCGATCTCCTGCTTGGGCGGGCGCTCGCCGCGCGGCGCCATGCGCAGCGTGAGCGTGGCCTTGCGCGGGTCGGCCGCGCCGCTGCCGGTGATGGGGTCCGATCCCGCGCTGCCGCCGCCGATGGTGGAATAGATCGTGTCGATGTGGCCCACGGCCATTGCCCGCCCGGTGGCCTGCAGCACCAGCGCGCGGGTGTCGGCCAGCGTGCTGCCGGGGGGTAGCTCCAGGCTGACCTGGGTCTGTGCGTTGTTGTCCGCCGGAATGAAGCCCGAGGGCAAGAGCGGGATCAGCGCCAGCGAGCCGGCGAAGAACAGCGTCGCCAGCACCAGCGTGGCCAGCCGGTGGCGCAGGCACCAGCGCACCGCGTGCATGTAGGCGCCGAGCCAGCGGGGCTCCGCCGGCTGCTCCTTGACGGGCTTGAGCAGGTAGGCGCACATCATGGGCGTGAGCAGCCGCGCGACCACCAGCGAGGCGAACACTGCCAGCGCCGCCGTCCAGCCGAACTGCTTGAAGAAGCGCCCCGGGATGCCGCTCATGAACGCGGTGGGCAGGAACACCGCGATCAGCGTGAAGGTGGTGGCCACCACCGCCAGGCCGATCTCGTCGGCCGCCTCCATGGCCGCGTGCCAGGGGCTCTTTCCCAGGCCCTGGTGGCGCACGATGTTCTCCACCTCGACGATCGCGTCGTCCACCAGGATCCCGACCACCAGCGAGAGCGCGAGCAGGGTGAGGATGTTGATCGTGAAGCCGAGCTGGTGCATGCCGATGAAGGCCGGGATCACCGACAGCGGCAGCGCCACCGCCGAGATCAGCGTGGCGCGGAACGAGCGCAGGAACAGCCACACCACCGCCACCGCCAGCAGCGCGCCCTCGTAGAGCAGGCGCATCGAGCTGTCGTACTCGTCCTGCGCGATGTCGACGAAATCGACCGTCTTGGTCAGCTCCAGGTGCGGGTAGTCGCTCTGCAGCCGCGCCAGCACCTTCTGCACGCCCGCGCCGACCTCGACCTCGCTCGCGCCGCGGCTGCGCGAGACCTCGAAGCCGATCACCGGCTTGTCGCCCAGCAGCGCGGCGGCCCGCGGCTCGGCGAAGGTGTCGCTGATGCTGGCGAGCTGGTCCAGCCGCACCTTGCGCCCGCCGGAGAGCGCGATCGGGATGCGCGCCACCTCCTCGGCGGTGCGCACCGTCGCCAGCGTGCGCAGCGGCTGCTCGGCGCCGCCCAGGTCGGCCCGCCCGCCCGCGCTCTCCAGCTGCACCTGGCGCAGCTGGCGCGAGACCTCGGCCGCCGTCGCGCCCAGCGCCTGCAGCTTGAGCGGGTCCAGCGCCACGCGCACCTCGCGCGCCACGCCGCCCACGCGGTTGACCGCGCCCACGCCCGGCACCGCCAGCAGGCGCCGCTGCAGCGTGTCGTCGACGAACCACGAGAGCGCCTCGTCGTCCCAGCGGCTGGAGGCCACGGCGTAGGCCAGGATGGGCTGGCCCGTCAGCTCGAACTTGGTGACCACCGGGTCGCGCAGGTCGGCCGGCAGGTCGGAGCGCACGCGCGAGACCGCCGCGCGCACGTCGTCCACCGCCTCCTGCACCGGCTTTTCCAGCTGGTACTCGGCCGCCAGCGTGGCCAGGCCGTCGGTCAGCGTGGTGGTGATGTGCTTGAGCCCCTGCGTGGTGGCGATGGCGTTTTCCAGCCGCGTGGCCACGTCGCTCTCGAGCTGCCCCGGCGCCGCGCCCGGCAGCGCCGCGGTGACGATCACCACCGGCAGGTCCATGTCGGGGAAGTTCTGCACCTTCATGGTGCTGAACGACGCCAGCCCCGCCAGCGTGAGCAGCACGAACAGCATGGCCGCCGCGACGGGGTTGCGGATGGCCCAGGCGGAGACGTTCAGGTTCATTTTGTTTTTGTAGCTGCCGGCGCTTGATTGGCGGGCGCTGGAGCCGGATTCTTATCGGATTCCGGCACTACGCGCACCAGGTCCCCGTCGTTCAGGAAGGTGGCGCCGCGCGCCACGATGCGCGCGCCATCCGTCAGGCCCTCGGCGATCTCGACGCGCGCGCCGCTCCTCTGCCCGGTGCGCACGCGCAGCAGCCGCACGTGGCTGTCGGGGCCGACCTCGAAGATGCTGGGAAAGCCGTCGCGCACCACCACGGCCGACAGCGGCAGCGACAGCGCCTGGCGCTCGCCCAGCAGCAGCTCGCCGCTGGCGTACATGCCGGCGCGCAGGTCGCGGTGCCTGGGCAGGTCGACATAGACCAGCGCGGTGCGCGTGGCCACGTCGACGGTGGGGCCCAGCATGCGCACGCGGCCCTCGACCTGCGCGCCGCTGGCGGCGCCGACGCGCGCCCGGGTCCCGACGGCCAGGCGCGCCAGGTCGCCGGCGGTCACCTCGGCGCGCCACTCCAGGCGCTCCTGGCGCACCATGCGGAACAGCTCGGCGCCGACGCCCACCACCGCGCCCACCGTCGCCTGGCGCGCGGAGATCACGCCGGCGTCGGGCGCGCGCACCTCGGTGTGCTGCAGGCGCAGCTGCTGCGCCTGCAGCTGTGCCTGCGCCGCCGCGACCGCGGCGCGCGCGCTCTGCTCGGCAGTGGCGTACTGCTGGATCTGCTGCGCGCTCATCGCGCCGCTGTCCGCCAGCGCCTGCGTGCGGGCCACATTGGATTGGGCCTCGGCAGCCTGCGCCTGGGCTTGCTGCAGCGCGGCGCGCGCCTGCGCCACGTCGGCCTGCACCGTGTCGGTGGCGAAGCGCGCCAGCACCTGGCCCGCGCGCACCACGTCGCCCACGTTCACCAGCACTTGCGCCAGGCGCAGGCCGCCCACCTCGGCGCCCACGCTGGCCTCCTGCCAGGCGGCGATGTTGCCGTTGGCCGCGATGTGCTCGGCGAAGGGCCCGCGCACCGGCGTGGTGGTGGTGACGGCGAGCGCCGGCCGGGGCTCGGCCTGCTGTGCCAGGGCGCCGGAGCTGCCAGGGAAGACCAGCGCCGCGAGGACGGCGAAAAGCACGGGGATGCGCTGCATGGACGATGACTGCGGCAAAGTCGCGAAGTGTCGCATGCCCGGCGCCGCGCCGAAGGACATCCGTGCAACAAAATCCCGGACGGCAGCCGCGCGTCCGGGCCACACCCTACCTGTCGGCCAGCCAGCCCTGGACCAGCGCGCCCAGCGCCAGCCCCGCCACCGCCCAGAGCAGCGTGAAGTTGCCCGCGCCCAGGCCGGCGATCGCGGGGCCCGGGCACACCCCGGTCAGGCCCCAGCCCACGCCGAAGAGCGCGGAGCCGACCAGCGTGTCGCGGTTCCATTGGCTCGGGTGCACGCCGAAGACGCCGCCCAGCACCGGCCGCTTCAGGAGCCGCGGCAGCAGCTTGTAGGCCAGCAGCGTGACGCAGGCGCCGCCGCCCATCACCAGCATCAGGCCGAAGTCCTTGCCCTGCAGAAAGCCCAGCACCACTTCGGGGCGGATCATGGTGGACAGCGCCAGGCCGAAGCCGAACACCATGCCTGCCACCAGCGTGGCGAAACCCTTGGCCGCGTTCATACGATCCACCTCGTGACCAGGTTGGCGGTGACCACGGCCGTGGCCAGGAAGGTGCACACCGCGAGCGCCGAGGGCCACTGCAGCGAGCCCAGCCCGCAGATACCGTGTCCCGAGGTGCAGCCGTGGCCGCGCCGCGCGCCGTAGCCGGCGATGAAGCCGCCCACCAGCAGCAGCCACCAGGGCACGCGCGTGGATTCGGCCACCCCGTGCCCCTGCCAGAGCCACCACGCGAGCGCGCCCAGGACCAGCCCCGCCGCGTAGGCCAGGCGCCAGCCGCGCGTGGTCAGCCACTTGGCGTCGCGGAAGAACGGGCGCTCGAGCACGTAGGACCAGCTGCTGGAGAACACCGAGCTCATGCCGCCGACCCGCCCGGTCATCAGGAACAGCAGCGCCACGCCGCCGCCGACGCACAGGCCGCCGAGCAGGTAGTGCTCCCAGCCGAACGGAAAAAGGGTTTGCCAGGTCGTCATGGCGGTATGGTAGTGCGGTCCCGGGTGTTTTTCAGGCGCCGAAGGCCGCACGCCACAGCGCCAGGATGGCGTCGCGTTCGGCGGCGAGCTGCGCCGGCGGCACGCGCGTGCTTTCCTCGTTCAGCCGCGCGCGGTGCTGGACGTGGCGCAGGCGTCGGTAGGCGTCGGCCGCGGCGCGCCCCACGCCGGCGGGCAGCAGGCCGGCGTCCTCGGCGCGCACCAGCAGGGCGATGTTGCCCTTGTTCTCGCGCAGGCCCGGGTGCGCGGCCGAGTGCGCGAGCACCAGGTATTGCACCGAGAACTCCACGTCCACCATGCCGCCCGCGCCGTGCTTGACGTCGAACAGCGCGCCGGAGGCCGGGTGCGCGGCGCGCAGGCGCTCGCGCATCGCGATGATCTCGGCGCGCAGCAGCGCCGGCTCGCGCGGCGCGGTGATCACGGCCTCGCGCACCGCGTCGAAGCGCGCGCGCAGCGCCTCGCCGCCGAGCACGCAGCGCGCCCGCGTCATGGCCTGGTGCTCCCAGGTCCAGGCGGTGTTGCTGCCGCGCTGCTGCTGGTAGTCGGCGTAGGCGCGGAAGCTCGTCACCAGCAGGCCGGAATTGCCGTTGGGGCGCAGCGCGGTATCGATCTCGAACAGGTCGCCCTCGCCGGTCTTGACGGTGAGCCAGCCGAGCAGCTTGCGCACGAAGCCGGCGTAGGCCTCGGGAGCGCGCTCGTCGTCGTCGTCGAAGGCGAAGACGAGGTCGAGGTCGCTGCCGTAGCCCAGCTCCTTGCCGCCGAGCTTGCCGTAGCCGATGACCGCCAGCTGCGGCGCCTCGCGGTGGCGGCCCTTGAAGTGCTCCCAGCACCACTGCACCGTGACGGCGAGCGTGCTGTCGGCCAGCAGCGAGAGGTCGTCGGCGACCTGCTCGACGCTCAGGCGGCCGTCGACGTCGCGCGCCAGCGTGCGGAACACCTCGGCGTGGTGCGCGCGGCGCAGCAGGTTGAGCAGGGTCTCCTCGTCGTCCTCGCCGGTGGAGCGCAGCGAGGCGCGCCGCGCCTGCAGCTCGCGCGCGAAGGCGTCCGGCTCGAAGCGCTCGCCGAACAGCGCTTCGTTCGCCAGCTCGTCGATCACGCCGGGGTGCTGCTGCAGGTAGCGCGCGGGCCAGCGCGCCGCGCCCAGCAGGCCGAGCAGCCGCCGGAGCACCAGCGGGCGCTCGACCAGCAGCGCCAGGTAGCTTTCGCGGCGCAGCAGCAGCTCGAGCCAGTCGAGCAGGCGCAGGGCGCCTTCCTCGTTGACGCTGCCTTCTCCCAGCCACTGGCCGGTGACCGCGAGGATGCGCAGGAGCCGCCCCAGGGCCTGCTCGCGCAGCTGCTGCACGCGCGGCTGCTCGCGCCACTGCCGCATGCGCGCGGCAACCGCGGGCGGCTGCGCGGCGAGCACCGCGTCCCAGTCGGGCGGGGTGGCGCTGCCGCGCCCGCAGCCCGGGCCGGTGCAGCGCTTTTTCTCGGGGCCGCCCAGGAGCGCGTCGAACTCCTGCGCCACGCGCTCGCGGTGCGCGTCGAGCTGGCGCAGGAAGTCGCAGCAGTCCAGCCCCATGGTGCGGGCGATCCAGGCCAGGTCGTCGTCGCGCGTGGGCAGCACGTGCGTCTGCTGGTCGTCCAGGTACTGGATGCGGTGCTCCACGCGCCGCAGGAAGACGTAGGCCTCGGCCAGCGCCTGCGCGGTCGCCTGCGGCATCAGCCCGGCGCGCGCCAGGCGCTGCAGCGCCTCCAGCGTGGGGCGGCAGCGCAGCTCGGGGAACTGCCCGCCGCGCACCACCTGCACCAGTTGCACGGTGAATTCGATCTCGCGGATGCCCCCGCGCGAGAGCTTCACGTCGTTGGCGCGCTCGGGGTGGCCGGCGCAGCGGCGCACCGCCTCCTGGCGGATCTGCCGGTGCAGCACGCGCAGCGCGTCGAACACCGCGTAGTCGAGGTAGCGGCGGAAGACGAAGGGCAGCACCACCTGGCGCAGCGCCTGCACGTTGGCGGTCGTGACGGCCGCGCGCGGGGCGACGACGCGGCTCTTGAGCCAGGCGAAGCGCTCCCATTCGCGCCCCTGCATGCGCAGGTAGTCCTGCAGCGCGGCGAGCGAAATCGCCAGCGGCCCGGAGTTGCCGTGCGGGCGCAGCGCCAGGTCGACGCGGAAGACGAAGCCGTCCTCGGTCACCTCGCCGATCAGCGCGCCGATGCGCCTGACCGCGTGCACGAAGTACTCGTGGTTGGACACCTGGCCGCGCCCGTCCGCCCGTCCGCTGGTCTCGCCGTCGTGCTCGTAGACGCAGATTAGGTCGATGTCGCTCGATGCATTGAGCTCGCGCGCGCCGAGCTTGCCCATGCCGATGATCCAGAGCGGCACCGCGGCGCCGTCGGGCCCGCGCGGCGCCCCGTGGCGCGCGTCCAGTTCGCCGCGCGCCAGCGTGCAGGCGCGCTCGAGCGTGACCTCGGCGAGCTGCGTCAGCGCGCTGCAGACGTCGCCCAGCGGTGCGGCCGCGTCGCAGTCGAGCACCATCAGGCGTTCGATCACGAGCTGGCGCAGGATGCGCAGCGCCGCGGCGGGATCGAGCCCCGAGGCCAGCAGCGCGTCGCAGGCGGCGGCCATCGTCGCGCGGCCGGGCAGGCCGGGCGCCAGCAGCGCCAGCCGGTCGCCGTAGCGGCGGTGCAGGCGCTGGTGCAGCCGGGAGTGTTCAGCCAGGCTGCCGGGCGTGGCGACGGCCTCTTTCGACGGTGACATCGCTCGAACAGTCCTCATGCCCGCCTTGACGGCCGGCGCTTTCCGCCCGGATTTCGCGGGCCTTTCCAAGGGCAGCGGGTCATAATTCCCGGCTCCGCATCCACCCGTCATGACCGAGGCGCCCACCCATCCCCCCCGCTGGCTGAAGTTCATGGCGGGTGTCGCGCGCTGGGCGCTGGGCCTGATGCTGGCGTTCTGGCTGCTGCTGGCGCTGGCCTGGGGTGGGCTGCATTGGTGGATTGTGCCGCGTATCGACGATTTCCGTCCGTTGCTGCAGCGGCAGGCCCAGCGGGCGCTGGGGGTCGTGGTGCGCGTGGATGCGCTGGCCGCGCGCAGCGAAGGCGTATTCCCCGCGCTGGAGCTTTCGGGCGTGGCGCTGTTCGACGCCCAGGGCCGCGAGGCGCTGCGCCTGCCGCGCGTGTCGGTCACGCTGTCGCCGCGCTCGGTGCTGCGCCTGGGCGTGGAGCAGCTGTACATCGCGCAGCCCGAGCTGGACGTGCGGCGCGACGCGAGCGGCCGCTTCTTCGTCGCGGGGCTGCCGCTGGACGGCCAGGCCGGCGACGCTTCGGCCGCCGACTGGCTGCTGTCGCAGACCGAGGTGGCGATCCGCGGGGGAACGCTGCGCTGGACGGACGAGTTGCGCGGCACGCCGACACTGGAGCTGGGGGCCGTCGACGTGGTGCTGCGCGGCGGCCCGTGGAACCACGCGCTGCGGCTCGACGCCACGCCGCCCGCCGGCTGGGGCGGGCGCCTGAGCCTGCGCGCCCGCCTGCACGAGCCGTTGTGGAATCCGCTGCGCAGCGCCTGGCAGCACTGGAGCGGGCAGTGGTACGTGGAGCTGCCCGGCGTCGATCTGGCGCGGTGGGCGCCCTACGCCGATCTGGGCGAGGCGCGGGTGAGCGCCGGGCAGGGCACGCTGCGGGCGTGGGTGGACATGGAGGCCGGCCAGGTGTCGGGCGCCGTCGCCGACGTGGCGCTGCAGGACGTGCGCGCCGCATTCGCCCGCGCGCTCGAACCGCTGGCGCTGCGCGACGTGGCCGCCCGCGTGGGCGCGCGCCGGCTGGCCGACGGGCTGGAGCTGTCGGCGCGGGGCCTGCGCTTCGTCACCGACGACGACCTGGCCTGGGACAGCGCCGCGCTGCTGCTGCGCCGCGAGGGCGAAGGCGCGCGCCAGCGCCACGTGCTGGAGGCCGATCGGCTCGACCTGGCCCTGCTGGCGCGCATTGCCGGCCGCGTGCCGCTGGCGGGGGAGGTGCGGCAACTGCTGGCGACCTACACGCCGCAGGGCCGGGTCGAGCAGCTGCGGGCGCAGTGGCAGGGGGGGCTCGATGCGCCGGCGCGCTACGAGGCGCGCGGGCGCGTCGCCGACCTGGACCTGGCGGGCAGCCCCGCGCCGGGCGCGCAGCCGCGCGCGTTCGGCCTGCGCGGTGCGCGCGGCAGTTTCGAGCTCACGCAGGCGGGCGGCAGCGCGGCGCTGACGATCTCGGAGGGCGATCTGCTGCTGCCCGGCGTGTTCGAGGACCCGCGGGTGCCGGTCCAGACGCTGAGCGCGCATGTGCGCTGGCAGGTCGACGGCGCGCGCATCGCCGTGCAGAGCGACGATCTGCGCTTTGCCAACGCCGACGCGCAGGGCCAGGCGCGCCTGCGCTGGAGCACCGGCGAGGCGCCTGGCGCGCGCCTGCCAGGCGTGCTCGACCTGAGCGGCAGCCTCACGCGCGCGGACGGCACGCGCGTGCACCGCTACCTGCCGCTGGCGATCGACGCCGACGCGCGCCACTACGTGCGCGACGCGATCACCGCCGGCCGGAGCGCGGATGTCCGCTTCCGCGTCAGGGGCGACCTGCGCCGCCTGCCGTTCGACGCCGACCCGCAGGGTGAATTCCACATCGCCGCGCAGGTGAAGAACGCCACCTTCGCCTACGTGCCGCCGTCGTTGCTGGCCAAGGGCGAAAAACCCTGGCCGGCGCTGGTCGGGCTCTCGGGGGCGCTGGTGTTCGACCGCGCGAGCATGCGCGTCGAGGGCGCGGCGGGCAGCGTCGCGGGCAGCGCGCGGCTCAAGGTGGTGCAGGTGAGCGCCCGGATCGCCGATCTGGACAAGCCGGTGGTGCAGGTGGAAGGCGAGGTGCGCGGGCCGCTGGCGGACATGCTCGCCTTCGTGCGCGGCTCGCAGGTGTCGCAGCTCACCGACGGCGCGCTCGACGCCATGGACGCGACCGGCGACGCCGCCACGCGGCTGCAACTGCGCCTGCCGATCGCCGCGCTGGACAAGAGCAGCGTGCAGGGCAGCGTGGTGCTGGCGGGCAACGAGGTGCGCGTCGCGCCGGCGCTGCCGGTGCTGGCGCAGGCGCGCGGCGCGGTGCAGTTCACCGAGCGCGGCTTCACGCTGCAGCAGGTGCGGGCGCGCGCGCTCGGCGGCGAGGTGCAGCTTGCGGGCGGCCTGCAGGCGCCGCCGGGTGCGGCGGCCCCCGTCTTGCGCGTGCAGGCGCAGGGCACGGCCAGCGGCGAGGGCCTGCGGGCGGCCGCCGAGGCGGGGCCGCTGGCACAACTGGCGCGCCGCCTCGACGGCAGCAGCGCCTACGCGCTCACGCTGGGCCTGCGCGATGGGCGGCCCGAGCTGCTCGTCACCTCCGACCTGCAGGGCATGGCGCTGGATCTGCCCGCGCCGCTCGCCAAGAGTGCGGGGCAGCCGCTGCCGGTGCGCCTGCAGACGCGGCTGGTGCCGGCCGCACCCGGTGCGGCGCCGCAGGAGCGGCTCGAATTCACGGCGGGCGAGCTGCTGTCGGCGGTGTATTTGCGCGATGCCGCCGGCGCCCGGCCCGCCGTGCTCGCGGGGCGCGTGGCGATCGGTGTGGGGGCGGATCGCCAGGCGCCGCCGCCGGCGCACGGGGTCGAGGCCACCGTGGCGCTGGACGCGTTCGACGCGGACGCCTGGAAAAGGCTGCTGGACGCCGCGCCCGCCGCGGCGGGGGCGTCCGCGCCGCCATCGGACTACCTGCCCGAGCGCGTGGCGCTGCGCGTGGGCCGGCTCACGCTGCAGGGGCGCACCCTGCACGACGTGGTGGCCGACGGCGCGCGCCAGGGCTCGGCGTGGCGCGGCAGCGTCGCGGCGCAGGAGCTCAGCGGCCGCGTGGAGTACCACCCGGGGGACAAGGCGGCGCCGCAGGGCCGGGTGTATGCGCGCCTGTCGCGCCTGTCGCTGCCGCAGGCCGCCGGCAGCCAGGTCGATGCGCTGCTCGATGCCGGCGGGCCGAGCGAGCTGCCCGCGCTCGACGTGCAGGTGCAGGAGTTCGAGTTGCGCGGCAGGCCGCTGGGGCGGCTCGACTTGCAGGCGAGCAACCGCACGGGCAGCGATGGCCTGCGCGAATGGCGGCTCACCCGGTTCGACCTGGAGACGAGCGAGGCCACGCTCAGCTCCAGCGGCAACTGGGCCCTGCTGGGCGGACAGGGTGCGAACGCGCAGCGGCGCACCGTGCTGCGTTTTGCGCTGAGGATGCGCGACTCGGGGGAACTGCTGGCGCGCATGGGCATGCCGGGTGTGCTGCGCAAGGGGGAAGGGACGCTCGAGGGGCAGGTCGGCTGGCTCGGCTCTCCGCTGGCGCCCGACTACCACAGCATGACGGGGCAGATGAAGCTCGACATGAGTGCGGGCCAGTTCCTCAAGGCCGACCCGGGCCTGTCCAAGCTGCTCGGCGTGCTCAGCCTGCAGGCGCTGCCGCGGCGCTTCGCGCTCGATTTCCGCGACGTGTTCAGCAAGGGCTTCGCCTTCGATTTCGTGCGCGCCGACGTGCATATCGACAAAGGCATCGCCAGCACCAACAATCTGCAGATGAAGGGGGTGAACGCGGCGGTGCTGATGGAAGGCAGCGCCGACATCGCCCGCGAGACGCAGGATCTGCACGTGGTGGTGGTGCCCGAACTCAACACGCTGACGGCCTCGCTCGTGGCCACGGCGATCAACCCGGTGATCGGGCTGGGGAGCTTTCTCGCGCAGATCTTCCTGCACGGCCCGCTGGTGGAGGCGGCGACGCAGGAGTTCCGCATCGAAGGCACCTGGGATGATCCGCAGGTCCATCGCATCGCGCGGGGCGCCGCCGCCGCGCCCGCACCCGCAGGAGAGACACCATGAAAATCGCCGCCATCCAGATGGTCTCGGGCGTGGCCCTGCAGGCCAACCTGGCGCAGGCCCACGACCTGCTCGCGCGCGCCGCGCAGGCCGGCGCGGAACTGGCGCTGCTGCCCGAATACTTCTGCACCATGGGCCGCAGCGAGCAGGACAAGATCGCGCTGCGCGAGCCTTTCGGCGACGGGCCGGTGCAGCGCTTTCTTGCGGCGGCCGCGCGCGAGCTCGGCCTGTGGATCGTCGGGGGCACGCTGCCGCTGGCCTGCTGCGACGAGGAGCGGGTGCGCAACAGCACGCTGGTGTTCGACCCCCAGGGCGCCTGCGTTGCGCGCTACGACAAGATCCACCTCTTCGGTTTCGATAGCGGGCCGGAGCATTTCGACGAGGCGCGCACGATCGCGCCGGGCAGCACGCCGGTGCGCTTCGCCCTGACCGCGCGCGACGGCAGCCGCTGGCGCGTGGGCCTGTCGGTCTGCTACGACCTGCGCTTTCCGGAGCTGTACCGCGCGCATGCGGCGGCCGGCGCCGATCTGCTGCTCGTGCCCAGTGCCTTCACCTGGACCACCGGCCGGGCGCACTGGGAGGTGCTGCTGCGCGCCAGGGCCATCGAGAACCAGGCCTGGGTGCTGGCCGCGGCGCAGGGCGGGCGGCACGAGAACGGCCGGCGCACCTGGGGGCACAGCATGCTCGTGGGCCCCTGGGGCGAGGTGCTGGCGCAGGAGGCCGAGGGCGCGGCGGTGGTGCTGGGACAGCTCGATGCCGGCGCCCTGCAGGCGGTGCGGCGGCAATTGCCGGCGCTCGGCCACCGGGTGCTGTGAGCCGCGCGCCCACGCTCGCCCGTGGCGCCCTGCGCTGGGGGGCCATGGGCGATTCGCGCCGCCACTACTGGCGTCGCTGGCGCAGCCTCTGGCGGCGCTGGTTCCTGTGGGTGCTGCTGGTGCTGCTGGTGGCGAGCATGCTGGTCACGCTGGTGTGGCTCGCCGGCCGGCACGAGGCCGATCTGGTCCAGTCGAACCTGGAGCGCGACACCGCGGTTGCCGTCGCCAGCCTGCGGACGGCGCTGGAGCGCAACCTGGACGACATGCAGGCGCTGCAGACCCTGACGCTGGACGGCGCCTCGTGGCAGTCGCGCGCCGAGGCCCTGCTGCAGGAACACCGGGCGCTGCTGCGCCTGGAGTGGCGCGATGCGCGCATGCAGCTGCGCGCTGCCAGCGACAGCCCCTACGGCACGCCGACGTGGGACCTGGCGCAGCGCGATGCCCCGCATTCGGAAGTGATCCAGGCCTGCGTGCGCGCGCAGCGCCTGCGCGGGGCCTCGTATGCCGACAGCTATTTCCAGGCCTCGCCCGACGGCCAGGGCGCCGAAGTGCTCGAGGTCTGCCTGCCGCTGGCGCATGGCGGCTTCGTCGTCGGCAGCTACGGCCTGCGCCATCTGCTCACCGAGATCGTCGCCCCCCGGCTGCAGCCGGCCCAGGAAATATCGTTCACCGAGCCCGACGGCACGCGCCTGGTGCTGCTGCGGGCCAGCCGGCGCGGCTCGCGCATGTTCACCGCGCGGCAGCTGCTGGACCTGCCCGGCGCCACGCTGGTCGTGCGCATGGACGGCTGGCACCAGCCGCCGAGCGTCTTCCCCAACGTGCTCTCGGCGCTGGTGACGGTGATGTCGATCGCGCTGGCGTCGGTGGTCGCGGTGCTGGTGCGCGACAACCGCCGGCGCCTGGCCGCCGAGCGCCAGCTCGGCGAGTCGCTGGCGTTTCGCCAGGCGATGGAGGACTCGCTGCTCACGGGCCTGCGCGCGCGCGACATGGCGGGGCGCATCACCTACGTCAACTCGGCGTTCTGCCGGATGGTGGGGTATTCGGCCGAGGAGCTGCTGGGGCAGGCCACGCCGCCGCCGTACTGGCCGCCCGAGCACGCCAGCCTGTACGCGGCGCGCCAGCAGGCCCACATGGAGGCCGGCGGCCAGCAGCCGCTGCAGGACTACGAGCTGACCTACATGCGCAAGGACGGCACGCGCTTTCCGGTGGTGATCTACGAGGCGCCGCTGGTGAACGCGCGCGGCGCGCGCACCGGCTGGATGGCCTCCTTCCTCGACGTGAGCGAGCAGCGGCGCGCGCAGGAGCTCTCGCGCGCCTCGCAGGAGCGCCTGCAGGCCACGGCGCGCCTGGCCACCGTCGGCGAAATGGCCTCGCTGCTGAGCCACGAGCTCAACCAGCCGCTCGCGGTGATCGCCAGCTACGCCGCGGGCTCGCTCAACCTGCTCGAACCCGGCGCGGAGCCGGCCGGGTCGCCGCAGGCCAACCAGGCCGAGCTGAAGATGGCGCTGCAGCGCATTGCCGCGCAGGCCGAGCGCGCGGGCCGCGTCATCAAGAGCGTGCACGACTTCCTGCGCCGGCGCGCGCACGTGCGCGAGAGCGTTGCCGCGGCGGACCTGCTCGACGCCGTGCTGCCGCTGGCGCGCCTGCGGGCGCACAAGCTCGGCGTGGACGTGGCGCTGGAGCTGGACGAGGACCTCCCGCCCGCGCTGTGCGACCGCACCATGGTCGAGCAGGTGCTGCTCAACCTCGCGCGCAACGCCATGCAGGCGATGGACGACCCGGCGCTCGCCGAGCGCGTGCTGACGCTGCGCGTGCGCCGGGCGCAGGCGCGCGGCTGGCTCGAGTTCACGGTGGCCGACGTGGGCACCGGCATCGACGCCGAGGTGGCGGCGCGGCTCTTCACCCCGTTCTTCACCACGCGCAGCGAGGGCATGGGCCTGGGCCTGAGCCTGTGCCGCACCGTGATCGAGCAGCATGGCGGCGTGCTCGACCACGCGCCGAACCTGCCGCGTGGTACGGTTTTCACCTTCACCTTGCCCTCCGCAGCCTGATGCAGTCCCCAGCCAATGCCATCGTGTACATCGTCGACGACGACGCCGAGGTGCGCGAGGCGCTGGCGTGGATGCTGCGCTCGCGCCGCCTGGCGAGCGAGTCGTTCGCCAGCGCCGCGGCGTTCGAACTGCTGCTCATGGAAGGCCGGGTGCGCCATCCCTGCTGCCTGCTGCTGGACGTGCGCATGCCCGGCATGAGCGGCCTGGGCCTGTTCGACCGCATGGTCGAGCGCGGCGACGTCGCGCAGCTGCCGGTGATTTTCCTCACCGGCCATGCCGACGTCCCCACTGCCGTGGCCACCGTCAAGCGCGGCGCCTTCGACTTTTGCGAGAAGCCGTTTTCCGACAACCAGCTCGTGGACCGCATCCAGGCGGCGCTGGCGCTCTCGGCGCAGCACGTGGCGGCGCGGCAGGCGCGGCGGCAGGTGCACCAGCACCTGGCCGAGCTGACCGAGCGCGAGCGGGCGGTGATGCAGCTGGTCGTCGATGGCCTGCCCAACAAGATGATCGCCGACCAGCTCGGCATCAGCGTGCGCACCGTCGAGGTGCACCGCGCGCGCGTGTTCGACAAGATGCAGGTCAAGTCGGCCATCGAGCTGGCCAACCTGCTGCGCGGGGCGGCGTGAACGGGCGGCGTCAGCCGGGCTGGCGCTCGCCGACGAAGATCTCGACCCGGCGGTTGCGCGCGCGGCCCTCGGCGCTGTCGTTGCCGGCCACAGGCTCGTGCGAGCCGCGTCCCGCCATCTGGATGCGTGCGCCGTTCACGCCGCGCTCCGCGAGGTAGTTGCGCGTGCTCGCGGCGCGCTGTAGCGACAGCGGGTCGTTGATCGCGTCGCTGCCGGTGGAGTCGGTGTGCCCGACGATGCGCACCTCGGTCGCGGGGTTGGCGCGCAGGCCTTCGGCGAAACGGTCGAGGATGGGGCGGAAACTCGGCGCGATGTCGGCGCGGCCGGTGGCGAACGAGATGTCGCTGGGGATGTCCAGGCGCAGCTGGTTGTCGGCGGTCTGCGTCACGCCCACGCCCGTGCCTTGCGTGGCGGCCTGCATCTCCTGCTTCTGGCGCTCCATGCGCTGCGACCAGATGTAGCCGCCGAGCGCGCCCACGCCGGCGCCGATCACGGCGCCCGTGCCGGCATTGCCGCCGGTGAGCGCGCCAACCGCCGCGCCGCCCAGCGCGCCGATGCCCGCGCCGGTGGCCGTGTGGCGCTGCGTGCTGCTCATGTCGGCGCAGCCGCCGGCCAGCAGCGCGGCGCTCAGACCGCAGAGAACCAGGGCATGGCGCATGATGTGTTCCTTTCGAATCGGTGGGTTTCCAAATACTGCTTGCAGGCCCGGAGGCGGCGGCATCACTCCTGGCGCGGCTCGCGCGGGCTGCCTTCGTCCGCGGGCTCGCCGTGCGAGGGCAGCTCGCCCCCCTTGCGGCCGGAGAACATCGTCCACCAGACCAGCAGAACGAAGAGCGCGAGGGCCAGCATCGCTTCAAGGAAAATCAGCAGCATGTCGTCGCGCCTCCTGCGTCAAACCATCGTCGTCTTCATTGTAGGTGTGCTCGCCTCGTGCGGCACGCCCGTGCGCGTGCCTCCGGCAGCCCCCGAACCCCCCCTGGCGCAGCCCGCGGTGCCCGGCCCGCTGGGCGGGCCGCTGGCGGTGCCCGGCACCCTGCCGCAGTACCGCAGCCGCTGGGTGCCGGTCGAGTGGAGCGAGCTGCCGGGCTGGAGCCAGGACGCGATGCACGAGGCCTGGGATGCCTGGCTGCGCAACTGCGAGCGCCCCGCGCCCGCGTTCGCGCCGCTGTGCGCCGAGGTGCGGCGCCTGTCGATCGCCAGCGACGAGGAGCAGCGCGCCTGGATGCAGGAGCGCCTGCGCCCCTACCGCATCGAGTCGCGCGAGGGCAGCGCCGAGGGCCTGCTCACGAGCTACTTCGAGCCCGAGCTGGAGGGCGCGCGCGTGCGCGGCAACGGCTTCGAGGTGCCGATCTACGGCCCGCCTGCCGGGCTCGCGGCCAGGCAGGGCTGGTACACGCGCCAGCAGATCGACACCCTGCCCGAGGCGCAGGCGCAGCTGGCGGGCCGCGCCATCGCCTGGGTGCGCGACCCCGTGGCGGCGATGGTGCTGCACATCCAGGGCTCGGGCCGCCTGCGGCTGCAGGAGCCCGACGGCAGCACCCGCCTGGTGCGCCTGGCCTACGCGGCGACCAACAACCAGCCCTACCAGAGCGTGGGCAAGTGGCTGCTCGACCGCGGCCTGGTGCGCGATGCCACCTGGCCCGGCATCAGCGCCTGGGCGCAGGCCAACCCGGACCGGCTGCAGGAAATGCTCTGGGCCAACCCGCGCTACGTGTTCTTCCGCGAGGAGCCGCTCGACGCGCAGGCCGCCGCCTCCGGGCCGCGCGGCGCGCAGGGCGTGCCGCTGACGCCGGGACGCTCGATCGCGGTCGATCGCCTGAGCATCCCCTACGGCACGCCCGTCTGGCTGGCCAGCGCCGGCCCCACCGCGCGGTTCGACCGCCTGGTGATGGCGCAAGACACCGGCAGCGCCATCGTCGGCGCGGTGCGGGCGGACTATTTCGCGGGCTGGGGAGCGCAGGCGGGGGAGCTGGCCGGACGCCTGAAACAGCCGCTGCGCCTGTGGGCGCTCTGGCCGCGTCAGTAAAATACGGCGCTTTGCCGCCCCGGCGCGTGAAAAGCGCGCGCTCTCCCCACATGGCCAATGCCCCGCAAATGGCGAACGCGATCCGCGCGCTCGCGATGGATGCCGTACAACTTGCCAACTCCGGCCACCCTGGCGCGCCCATGGGCATGGCCGACATGGCGGTGGCCCTCTGGGGCCGGCACCTGGCGCACAACCCGGCCAACCCGCACTGGGCCAACCGCGACCGCTTCGTGCTGTCCAACGGCCATGCCTCGATGCTGCTGTACGCGCTGCTGCACCTGACGGGCTACGACCTGCCGATCGCCGAGCTGAAGAACTTCCGCCAGCTGCACGGCAAGACCGCCGGCCACCCCGAGGTGGGGCTGACGCCGGGCGTCGAGACCACCACCGGGCCGCTCGGGCAGGGCACGGCCAACGCGGTCGGCATGGCGCTGGCGGAGAAGCTGCTGGCGGCCGAGTTCAACCGCGACGGCCACGCCATCGTCGACCACCACACCTACGTCTTCCTGGGCGACGGCTGCCTGATGGAAGGCATCAGCCACGAGGCCTGCGCGCTCGCCGGGGCGTGGAAGCTCAACAAGCTGATCGCGCTGTACGACGACAACGGCATCAGCATCGACGGCCAGGTCGGCCCCTGGTACGTGGACGACGTGGCGCAGCGCTTCAATGCCTGCCAGTGGAACGTGATCGGCCCGATCGACGGGCACGACGCCGACACGGTGGACGCCGCCATCGCCCAGGCGCGTGCCGAGACCGACCGCCCCACGCTCATCATCTGCAAGACGCACATCGGCCATGGGGCGCCCAACCGCGCCAACACCGCCAAGGCGCACGGCGAGCCGCTGGGTGCCGAGGAGATCGCGCTGACGCGCGCCGCCCTGGGCTGGAACCACGCTCCGTTCGACATCCCGGCCGACCTGTACGCCGCCTGGGACGCGCGGGCCGCGGGCGCCCGGGCCGAGGCCGCGTGGAACGAGCGCTTCGCCGCCTACGCCGCCGCCTACCCCGAACTGGCCGCCGAATTCACCCGCCGCATGGCGGGCGAGCTGCCCAAACACTTCGCGCAGACCGCCGTCGATGCCGTGGTCGAGGCGCACACCAAGGCCGAGACCGTGGCCAGCCGCAAGGCCAGCCAGCTCACGCTCGAGGCCTTCACCGCGAAGATTCCCGAGCTGCTCGGCGGCAGCGCCGACCTGACCGGCTCCAACCTGACGAACACCAGGAGCACGCCGCAGCTGCGCTTCGACAGGCAGGGCGCGGTGGCGCGCGACGAGGCCGGCCGCACCGGGCGGCACATCAACTACGGCGTGCGCGAGTTCGGCATGGCGGCGGTGATGAACGGCATCGCGCTGCACGGCGGCTTCATCCCCTACGGCGGCACCTTCCTGACGTTTTCCGACTACAGCCGCAACGCGGTGCGCATGGCGGCGCTGATGCGCCAGCGCGTGGTGCACGTCTTCACGCACGACTCGATCGGCCTGGGCGAGGACGGCCCGACGCACCAGCCGGTCGAGCACGCCGCCAGCCTGCGGCTGATCCCGGGCCTGGACGTCTGGCGCCCGGCCGACACCGCCGAGACGGCCGTGGCCTGGAGCGTGGCGCTGACCAGTGCGCAGCGCCCCACCGCGCTGCTGCTCTCGCGCCAGAACCTGCCCTACCTGCCCAAGAAGGCGCTGGGCGACATCTCGCGCGGCGCCTACGTCCTGGCCGAGCCGCAGGACGCGGGCCTGAGGAAGAAGGCCCAGGCGGTGCTCATCGCCACCGGTTCCGAGGTGCAGCTGGCGCTGGCCGCGCAGCAGCTGCTCGCAGCAAAAAAGATAGCTGTCCGCGTGGTCTCCATGCCGAGTACCACCGCTTTCGACCGTGAAACGGTGAAGTACAAGAAGCTCGTGCTGCCCGAAGGCCTGCCGCGCATCGCGGTCGAGATGGGCGTGACCGACGGCTGGTGGAAGTACGGCTGCGCGGCGGTGGTCGGCATCGACCGGTTCGGCGAGTCGGCCCCGGCCAAGGCGCTGCTGCCGCATTTCGGCTTCACGCCGGAGAACGTCGCCGCCACCGTGCAGGCGGTGCTGCGGCGCAAATAGTTTTCAATGACTGCAGGAGTGAATGCAATGACGATCAGGATAGGCATCAACGGTTTTGGCCGCATCGGCCGCAACGTGCTGCGCGCCGCCGTGCAGAACTTCCCCGACATCGAGGTCGTGGGCATCAACGACCTGCTCGAACCCGACTACCTGGCCTACATGCTCAAGCACGACAGCGTGCACGGGCGTTTCGGGGGCGAGGTCTCGGTCGATGGCAACACCCTGGTGGTCAACGGCAAGAAGATCCGCCTCACCGCCGAAAGAGACCCGGCCAACCTCAAGTGGAACGAGGTCGGCGCCGACGTGGTGATCGAGTCGACCGGCCTGTTCCTGAGCAAGGAGACGGCGCAAAAGCACATCGACGCCGGCGCGAAGAAGGTGCTGCTCTCGGCCCCGTCCAAGGACGACACGCCGATGTTCGTCTTCGGCGTGAACGACGGCAGCTACGTCGGCCAGGCCATCATCAGCAACGCCTCCTGCACCACCAACTGCCTGGCCCCGGTGGCCAAGGTGCTCAACGACAAGTGGGGCATCAAGCGCGGCCTGATGACCACGGTGCACGCCGCCACCGCGACGCAGAAGACCGTGGACGGCCCGAGCAACAAGGACTGGCGCGGCGGCCGCGGCATCCTGGAGAACATCATCCCGAGCAGCACCGGCGCGGCCAAGGCCGTGGGCGTGGTGATCCCCGAGCTCAACAAGAAGCTCACCGGCATGAGCTTCCGCGTGCCCACGTCCGACGTCTCGGTGGTCGACCTGACGGTGGAGCTGGAGCGGGGCGCGAGCTACGACGAGATCAAGGCCGAGATGAAGGCGCAGTCGCAGGGCGCGCTCAAGGGCGTGCTCGGCTACACCGAGGATAAGGTCGTCGCCACCGACTTCCGCGGCGATGCGCGCACCTCGATCTTCGACGCCGACGCCGGCATCGCGCTGGACAACAATTTCGTCAAGCTCGTCGCCTGGTACGACAACGAATGGGGCTACTCCAACAAGTGCCTGGAGATGGTGCGGGTGATGGCGGGCCAGTGATCCCGCGGGCTCCGGCCGCTTTCGCAAAGACGCGCCTTCGGGCGCGTTTTTCTTGGGCGCCGCGTGAATAATCGCGCCATGCCACATACGCTTTCCCGCGCGAGCCGCGGCAGTGACGAGACGGACCGCACCCGGCGCCAGCGCGGCATCCAGTCGATCGAGGTCGGCATGCGCGTGCTGCAGGCGCTCACGGCGCAGCGCCGGCCGCTGGCGCTCAAGGACCTGGCGCAGCTCGCCGGCATGCCGCCGGCCAAGGCGCACCCCTACCTCGTGAGCTTCATGGCGAGCGGCATGGTCAAGCAAAGCCCGCTGACCGGCCACTACGAGCTCGGCCCGGCGGCGCTGCAGATGGGCCTGGCGGCGCTGCAGCAGCTCGACCCGCTGACCGAGGCCAGCCAGGAGGCGGCGCTGCTGTGCGACCAAGCCGACCTGAGCGTGGCGCTGGCCGTCTGGGGCCACCTGGGGCCCACGGTGGTGCGGCTGGACGAGCCGCGCTACCCGCTGCACGTGAACCTGCGCGTGGGTACGGTGATGTCGGTGTTCAACACCATCACCGGGCGGGTGTTCGCCGCCTACCTGCCCGAGAAGATGGTGCGCTCGGTGCTCGAGGACGAGCACCGGCGCGTCGTGGGCGGCCCGTCGATCTCGTTCGACGACCCCGAGGTGCAGCAGATGCTGGCCGACATCCGCGCCAGCGGCATGGGGCGGGGCCTGTCGACGCCGCAGCCGGGCATCAACACCCTGAGCGCCCCGGTGTTCGACGCCGACGGCAAGGTGGCACTGGTGTTCACCGTCTTCGGCCCGCAGGGCGTGTTCGACGCCGAGATCGACGGTCCGGCCGGGCATTTGCTGCGCGCCCATGCCGATGCGGTGTCCTACCGCCTCGGCCATCCGCCGCGCACCGCCCAAAATTAAACATTAACAAATCTATTGACATAGAACGAATTTCACCGGACAATCGCGCCATTGCCAACCGACCGGAGACTGCAGATGTCCGACAAGAAATTCGCCTCCCACGCCGACCTCGAAGAAAAGCGGATCAGCTGGGACAAGCTCTCCGACAACGCCTACGCCTACACCGCAGAGGGCGACCCCAACACCGGCGTCATCATCGGCGACGACGGTTGCATGGTCATCGACGCCACTGCCACCCCCGTGGCGGCGCAGGGCGTGATCAAGAAGATCCGCGAGATCACCGACAAGCCGATCAAGTACGTGGTGCTGACGCACTACCACGCGGTGCGGGTGCTGGGTGCGTCGGGGTACAAGGACGAGGGCCTGCAGCAGATCATCGCCAGCCAGGACACCCGGGACCTGATCGTCGAGCGCGGCCAGCAGGACATGGACTCGGAGATCGGCCGCTTTCCGCGCCTGTTCCAGGCGGTGGAGAGCGTGCCGGGCCTGACCTGGCCCACGCTCACCTTCCAGGGCGAGATGACGCTGTGGCTGGGCAAGCTGGAGGTCAAGATCCAGCAGATCGGCCGCGGCCACACCAAGGGCGACACCATCGTCCACCTGCCGGCGCAGAAGATCTGCTTCTCGGGCGACCTGGTCGAGTTCGAGGCCGCCTGCTACACCGGCGACGCGTATCTGGCCGACTGGCCGCAGACGCTGGACAGGCTGGCCGCGATGCAATTCGACAAGCTGGTGCCCGGCCGCGGCCCTACCTTGATGACGCCCGAGCAGGTCAGGAAGGGCCTGGCCTACACGCGCGACTTCACCGCGACGCTCTACAAGAGCGCGCAGGAGGCCGTGGCCCAGGGCATGGACCTGAAGGCCGCGATGGCGCACACCCGCAAGGCGATGGACCCCAAGTTCGCCCAGGTCTTCATCTACGAGCACTGCCTGCCGTTCGACGTGACGCGCGCGCACGACGAGGCCAGCGGCATCCGCGACCCGCGCATCTGGACGGCCGAGCGCGACCAGCAGATGTGGCACGCGCTGCAGGCCGTCTGACTCCCGATTCGATAGCTGCTGGCGCCCGTTGGCAGGGCGCTGCGGCATGATTTGATGCCCATTGCCGGGCGGGCCACGTCCGCAGGAGACATGCGATGCAGAAAACCTTCACCTACCCGAAGTTCGACTTCGTCACGCCGCCCGAGATCGCCGGGAAGCGCCCGGGCCACTACCCGGTGGTGGTGGTGGGCGCGGGGCCGGTCGGCCTGTCGGCGGCGATCGACCTCGCCAGCCAGGGCCAGAGCGTGCTGGTGATCGACCACGACGACAGCGTCTCGGTCGGCTCGCGCGCCATCTGCTTCGCCAAGCGCGCGCTGGAGGTGCTCGACCGCATGGGCTGCGGCGACCAGTTCGTCGAGAAGGGCGTGAGCTGGAACGTCGGCCGCACCTTCCTGCGCGAGGACGAGGTCTTCAGCTTCAACCTGCGCCCCGAGAGCGACCACCACCGCCCCGGCATGGTGAACCTGCAGCAGTACTACTTCGAGGAGTTCCTGCTCGAACGTGCGCGCCAGCTGCCCAACCTGGAACTGCGCTTCCAGAGCAACGTGATCTCCGTCGTGCCCGGCGAAACGCAGGCCACGGTGCGCGTCGAGACGCCCGAGGGACCGTACTCGCTCACCACCGACTGGCTCATCGTCGCCGACGGCGCGGGCAGCCGCATCCGCGCGATGCTGGGCCTGGACATCGAAGGCAAGATCTTCATGGACCGCTTCCTGATCGCCGACGTGGTCATGAAGGCCGAATACCCGACCGAGCGCTGGTTCTGGTTCGACCCGCCGTTCCACCCCAACCAGAGCGTGCTGCTGCACCGCCAGGCCGACAACGTCTGGCGCATCGACTTCCAGCTCGGCTGGCAGGCCGACCCGGTGGAGGAGAAAAAGCCCGAGAACGTGATCCCGCGCATCAAGGCCATGCTGGGCGACGA
>CAUJIM010000087.1 GCA_963205335.1 Pseudomonadota bacterium | reverse complement strand
TCGACGGCCTGGCGCACGCGCCAGCGTTCGAGGATCGGGTTGAAGCTCGGCGCCGCCAGGGCCATCAGCACCGCGAGCACCGCGACGGTCACCATCAATTCGATGGCGGTGAAGCCGCGCACGGCGCGATGGGGCGGTCTGCGGTGGAACAGGGCGGCGGTTCGCATGCACTGAGCCTTTGGTGGTTCTGAGGGGCCGTGGTCGTTTGCCTTTTGCAGCGTGCGCGAGGCGATGGATCGGATGTAACGGGTTCGCAACGATTTATTACGTTTGATGCTATGCGGACACGAGTGCCCGGCCGCGCATGGCCCGACGGACGGGAAATTAATGGGGATGAACGGCGCGCGGGCGTGGTGCAGGGCGAACCCCGTGTGGGGTTCGTGCTGTGGCACCGGGCTCGTCACACGGCAGCGGCCGGCGGCGCGCTCATGGCGTTGCCTGCGGCGATGCCCCAGCGCGCCAGCGCCGCGTCGTCGCTCTCGCGCGCGTCGACCCAGTGCGCGCCCTCGGGCGTCTGCTCTTTTTTCCAGAACGGCGCCTGGGTCTTGAGGTAGTCCATGAGGAATTCGCAGGCCCGGAAGGTCTCGCCCCGGTGGCTGCCCGTGACGGCCACCAGCACGATCTGGTCCTCGGGCGCGAGCGGACCGACGCGGTGGATGACGCGCACGCCGTACAGGTCGAAGCGCCGGCGCGCCTCGTCGATCATGGCGGCGATGGATTTTTCCGTCATGCCGGGGTAGTGTTCCAGCTCCATGCCGCGCACGCTGGCGCCGCTGCTGCGCTCGCGCACGGTGCCGACGAAGCAGCAGACGGCGCCCACGCGCGCGTCGCCGGCGCGCAGGCGGGCGATCTCGGCGGAGACGTCGAAATCCTCGGTCTGGATCGAAATGCTGCTGGACATGCGGGAGCCGCCGTTTTGCTACATTGACCGGTTACTGTACCGCTCTCCTCGCATGGTCACACAAGCCTTCGCCGCCCACGGCTACACCCTCTACCTTTCGCCGCAGAGCCCGCACCGCGAGGTGTTCGCGTTCCGCCTCTTCGTGCCGCACCCCTATGCGCTGATCGATCTGCCGGGCTTCGGGCTTGCGGGGCGCACCAGCCTGTTTGCCGCGCACCGCACGAGCGACGGCAAGATGGGGCAGCTGGTGAGCTTCGAACTCGAAGCGGACCGGCTGCGCTTCGAGCAGCGCTTCACGCCGGATTGAAATGACAAATATGGACGGCGACAACCAGATCGTCGTGCCGCCGTCGTTCGTGCAGCTCTACAGCGACGCGCGCGGGCGGCTGCGCGAGACGATGGAAACCGTGCGCGAGCGCTACGAGCTGTGCGAGGACATGGCCTGCGCGCTGGTGGAGCAGGCGCAGCAGATCTACCACCGCGAGGCGCCGTCGGAGGCGGGCGTGCTCTCGGGCATCCACGCGGCGCTGGGCGCGGGCGAGACGGGCCTCTCGGGCGCCGAGGCGCGCTGGGTCACGCTGCGGCTGGCGGAGCTGCTTGGCTGGCAGAGCCCAGCGCTGCCCGGGGACGGGGCCGTCAGCCCCCCGTGACCGGCGGGAAGAAGGCCACCTCGGCGCGGTCGGGCAGGGCGGCGTCGCCCGTGGCCATCACCTGGTTGACCGCCATGCGCACCGCGCGGCCTTCGGCCAGGCAGCCGGCCCAGGGCGCGCCGCGCGCGATGAGCTCGGCGCGCAGCGCGCCGAGGGTCGCGGCCTCGGTCTGCACCAGCTCCTGCCCTTGGCCCACCGCCTCGCGGATCGAGGCGAAGTAGCGCACGTCGATGGTCTTGGCGGCCATCAGAGCAGCTCCGAGAGGGGGACGAAGCGCACCGTGTCGCCTGCGGCGATGGTCTGGCCGATGGCCTTGTCGACCAGGCCGTCGGCCCAGACCATGGAGGTGAGCACGCCGGAGCTCTGGTTGGTGAAGCGCGCGAGCCGCCCGTCGGCGCCCCAGCGCACGCGCAGGAATTCGCGGCGGGAATCGGGCCTGGGCCAGTCGAAGCCTGCGCTGGCAGCCATCGTTTTAGGGGTGATGTCGCGCATGCCCTGCAGCCGCAGCAGAAAGGGCCGCGCCAGCAGCGCGAAGGTGACGAAGCTGGAGACGGGGTTGCCCGGCAGGCCGATGAAGTGGGCGCGGCGGCCGTCTGCCTGCACGTGGCCGTAGGCGAAGGGCTTGCCCGGCTTGATGGCGATCTGCCAGAGGTCGAGCGCGCCCAGGCGCGACACGGCGGGCTTGACGTGGTCTTCCTCGCCGACCGAGACGCCGCCGCTGGTGACGACCACGTCGCACTCGCGCGCGGCCTGCGCCAGGGCCTCGGTGGTGGCGGCCAGCGTGTCGGGCACGATGCCCAGGTCGAGCACCTCGCAGTTGAGGCGCTCGAGCATGCTGCGCAGGAAGAAGCGGTTGCTGTTGTAGATCGCGCCGGGCGGCATCTGTGCGGGCGCCACGGTGCCGGGCATGACGAGTTCGTCGCCGGTGGAAAACAGCGCCACGCGCGGGCGCCGCGCCACGGCGATCTCGGCCAGCCCGACGCTGGCGGCCAGGCCGAGCTCGGCCGGGCCCATCCGGGTGCCGGCGGTGAGCACCACGGCGCCGCGCACGATGTCCTCGCCGCTCTTGCGGATGAACTGGCCCGCGTGCGGCGCGGCGTTGACCTGCACCCGCTCGCCGTCGAGCGGCGTGCAGTCCTCCTGCATCACGATGGCGTCCGCGCCTTCGGGCACCGGCGCGCCGGTGAAGATGCGCGCCGCGGTGCCGGCGGCCAGCGGCAGGCCCACGTGGCCCGCGGGGATGCGCTGCGACACCGGCAGCTGCGCGCCGGCCGCCGCCGCGTCGGCGCAGCGCAGCGCGTAGCCGTCCATGGCGCTGTTGTCGCGCGGCGGCACCTGCAGGCCGGAGACGACGTCGCGCGCCAGCACGCGGCGGTCGGCGTGAAAGAGCGAGAGGGTCTCGGTCCCGGCCAGCGGCGCGGCGTGCGCCAGCAGTTCGGCGAGGGCGTCGTCCAGCGGTTTCAGAGGGGTTTTCATCGGTGCGTCTCCTGGGCCGGCGCCGCGCCTGCGCCGGAAGGCGGCGTATAGGCGAAGCGCGCGGCGTGATCTTGCATCCATTGCAGAATGCCTGCCGGATCGTCCAGGTCGAGCACCGGCTGGCGCGGTGGTTCGGGCAGGCGGGCCGGGTCGTCGGTGGCGACGGCGAGCACCAGGGGGTCGCTCGGGTAGCGTACCGCGCGCTCGCCCCGGCCGGGCTCGGGCTCGCGCCAGACCTCGATCTTGGGCAGCGCGGCGGTCTTGAAGCCTTCGACCAGCACCCAGTCCACCTGCGGGCTGAGCTGCGCGAGCAGCGCGTGCACGTCGGGCTCCTGCACCGCGCCGTACTCGCGCATCAGCGCCTGGCGCTGGTCGGAGGCGATCAGCACCTCGAAGGCGCCGGCCTGGCGGTGGCGCCAGCTGTCCTTGCCCGGCTGGTCGATGTCGAAACGGTGGTGCGCGTGCTTGAGCACCGACACCCGCTGCCCGCCTGCCCGGAGCAGGGCGATGAGGCGTTCCAGCAGCGTGGTCTTGCCGGCTCCGGAGAATCCGGCAAAGACGACGACCTTCATTTATTTCTCCATATTTGATAGCTGCTCGCGCTTGCCAGTAAAGCGTCAGAGCCTGTTTTTATCCTCAAGTATCGCACTGCCGCGCGATGAAGGCCTTGACCTGCTGCACGTCGGCCGGCAGCACGGTGACGCGCCGGGGCAGGTCTTCGATGCCGTCGAACCGGGCCGGCCGCTCGGGCGGCTGGCCCAGCGCCTCGGTGATGGTCTCGGCGAACTTGATCGGCAGCGCGGTCTCCAGCACGATCATCGGCACGCCGGCGCCGCCGCGGTGCTCGCGCGCCACCTTGACGCCGTCGGCGGTGTGGGTATCGATGGTCGTGCCGCACTCGGCGTGCACGCGGCGGATCGTCGCCAGGCGGTCCGCGTGGGTGCTGCGCCCGCTCTCGAAGCCGTAGCGCGCCGCGGCCTGCGCGAAGCGCGCGTCGCCGCCCAGGTCGAAGAAGCCCTGGCGCGGCAGCTGCCCGGCGAAGAGCTGCCGCGTGGCGGCGCCGTCGCGCCCGAGCAGGTCGAAGACGAAACGCTCGAAATTGCTCGCCTTGGAAATATCCATCGAGGGGCTGGAGGTCTCCAGCGTGTCGGCGGCGGCGCGCACGCGGTACACGCCGGTGCGGAAGAACTCGTCGAGCACGTCGTTCTCGTTGGTCGCCACCACCAGGCGCTCGATGGGCAGCCCCATCTGCCGCGCCACGTGGCCGGCGCAGATGTTGCCGAAGTTGCCGCTGGGCACGGTGAAGCGCACGCGCTCGTCGTCGCGGCGGGTCGCCTGGAAGTAGCCCGCGAAGTAGTACACCACCTGCGCCAGCAGCCGCGCCCAGTTGATCGAGTTGACGGTGCCGATGCGGTAGCGGGCCTTGAACGCCAGGTCGCCGCTCACCGCCTTGACGATGTCCTGGCAGTCGTCGAACACGCCCTCGATGGCCAGGTTGTGGATGTTCGCGTCCTGCAGCGAGAACATCTGCGCCTGCTGGAACGGGCTCATGCGCCCGTGCGGGCTGAGCATGAAGACGCGGATGCCGTGCTTGCCGCGCATGGCGTACTCGGCGGCGCTGCCGGTGTCGCCGCTGGTGGCGCCCAGGATGTTGAGCTCGGTGCCGCGGCGCGCCAGTTCGTACTCGAACAGGTGGCCGAGCAGCTGCATCGCCATGTCCTTGAAGGCCAGCGTCGGACCGTTGGACAGGCCCAGCAGGAACAGCCCCGGCTCCAGCGGCTTGAGCGGCACGATCCCGGGCGTGCCGAAGACCTCGGGCGTGTAGGTCTTCTCGCACAGGCGCCTGAGGTCGGCGGCCGGGATGTCGTCGATGTAGAGCGAGAGGATTTCGAACGCCAGCGCGGCGTAGCCCTGGCCCGCATGCACCGCACGCAGGCGCGCGAGTTCGGCAGCGTCGATCTGCGGGTAGTGCGCGGGCAGGTACAGGCCGCCGTCCGGCGCCAGGCCCTCGAGCAGGATGTCGCAGAAGCGGCGCGGGGTGGCGTCGCCGCGGGTGGAGAGATAGTTCATGCGTCTGTCCAGGGGTTGACCAGCGTCAGGCCGGTGTCCTCGAAATGGCGGGTGTTGCGGGTGACCAAGGGCAGGCGGTGCGTCACCGCCGTGGCTGCGATCAACAGGTCCAGATCGGCTTGGGGACGGCCGATGGCCTGGCAGGACACCCGCAATCGGCTCCAGGTGCGCCAGACGGACTCGTCCGTGGCCAATATCTTGCCCTCGAAGTCATGGCACATCTGGTCGAACCAGAGTTGCAGCCTGCTGCGCCGGGCGCTGGGGACCATGCGTTCGATGCCGAACAGAATCTCGCCGACGCTCACCGCCGGCATCAGGCACTGATCCTTGTGCGCATGCAACCATTGCCGAACGGCCGTATTGGGGAGCGATTTGAAGGATTCGGAGACGACGCAGGTATCCAGCAGCCACGCCATGACGCTCACTCGCCCAGAGGTTCCAGGGGCTTGATGCTGGTGCGCTCTGGCAGCTCGAAGTCGTCGGCTTTGGGCGCGTTGAGCAGGAACTCGACGAATCCGTCATCGCTGCGCTGCGCTGCGGCCGCACCCTGCACCGCCACCACCCGCACCACCGGCTTGCCGTGGCGCGTGACGGTCTGCGGCCCTTCGCTCAGGGCGCGGTCTATCACTTCGCTGAAGTGGTTCTTGGCTTCTTGCACTTGCCAGACTGCGGACATGGGCGCCTCCTGAATCATCAATCTGGCCAGAATTATAGATTTTCTGGCCAGATCAGGCCATCAGTTGAGCTCTTCCTTACGGATGCGCGTGATCGGCCCGAGCACCGTCGGCAGCGGCTGGATCTGCGCCAGCGCGGCGTCCAGGTCGCCCTCGCGCGTGTCGTGGGTCAGGATGATGAGGTCGGTCTGGGTGCTGCCCTCGCCGCCCACCTCGTCGGCCTCGCGCTGCAGGATGGCGTCGATGCTGATGCGGGCATCGGCCAGGATGCCGGTGAAGCGCGCCAGCACGCCGGCCTCGTCGACCACGCGGATGCGCAGGTAGTAGCCGGTGACCACGTCGGCCATGGGCAGCACCGGCAGGTCGCCGCCGGCCGCCGCCAGCGTGTTGCTCTGGAAGGCCAGCGGCGGCACGCGGTGCGACGGGTCGGCACCATGAAGGCGGGCGATGTCCACCAGGTCGGCGATCACCGCGCTGGCCGTCGGCTCGCTGCCCGCGCCCTTGCCGTAGTAGAGCGTGGCGCCGACCGCGTCGCCCTGCACCACGACGGCGTTCATCGCGCCGTCGACGTTGGCGATCAGCCGCCGCGCGGGGATCAGCGTGGGGTGCACGCGCAGCTCCACGCCCTTGTCGGTGCGCCGGGTGATGCCCAGCAGCTTGATGCGGTAGCCCAGCTGCTCGGCGTACTTGATGTCGGCCGAGGCCAGCCGGGTGATGCCCTCGACGTGGCACTTGTCGAACTGCACCGGGATGCCGAAGGCGATGGCGCTGATCAGCGTCGCCTTGTGCGCCGCGTCCACGCCCTCGATGTCGAAGGTCGGGTCGGCCTCGGCGTAGCCCAGCCGCTGCGCGTCCTTCAGCGCGGCGTCGAAGTCCAGGCCCTTGTCGCGCATCTCCGAGAGGATGAAGTTGGTCGTGCCGTTGATGATGCCGGCCACCCACTGGATGCGGTTGGCCGTCAGCCCCTCGCGCAGCGCCTTGATGATCGGGATGCCGCCGGCCACCGCCGCCTCGAAGGCGACGATCACGCCCTTGGCCGCCGCCGCGCGGAAGATCTCGGTGCCGTGCACCGCCAGCAGCGCCTTGTTGGCCGTGACCACGTGCTTGCCGGCGGCAATCGCCTCGAGCACCAGGGCCTTGGCGATGCCGTAGCCGCCGATGAGCTCGACCACCACGTCGATCTCGGGGTTGGCGATGACCTCGCGCGCGTCGCTCACCACGCGCGCGCGCTCGCCGACGATGCCGCGCGCGCGCGCGGTGTCGAGGTCGGCCACCATGGTGATCTCTATGCCGCGGCCCGCGCGGCGGCTGATCTCCTCCTGGTTGCGCGAGAGCACCTCGAAGGTGCCGCGGCCCACGGTGCCTATGCCGAGCAGGCCGACTTGGATGGGTTTCATGGTTTTTTTCTAAGTGAAATAGGCTGTTGGCGCTTGCCTGTCAAGCGCGGGCAGCTTCTTTTTTTGAAGCAATCGGGAGCACCGGCGCCGGCTTGGCGCGGCGCGCGCGGTACTGTTCGAGGAACTTCGCCAGGCGTCCGATCGCCTCGCGCAGGTCCGACTTGTGCGGCAGGAAGACGATGCGGAAGTGCTGCTGGTCCGGGTAGTTGAAGCCCGTGCCCTGCACCAGCATCACGCGCGTGGCGCGCAGCACCTCCATGAAGAACTGGCGGTCGTCCTCGATCGGGTACATGGCGGGGTCGAGGCGCGGGAACATGTACAGCGCCGCCTGCGGCTTGACGCAGGTCACGCCCGGGATCTGCGTGATCAGCTCGTAGGCCAGGTCGCGCTGCAGGCGCAGGCGGCCGTTCTCGCCCACCAGGTCCTTGATGCTCTGGTAGCCGCCGAGCGCGGTCTGGATGGCCCACTGGCCCGGCACGTTGGAGCCGAGCTTGAGGTTGGCCAGCATGTTCAGGCCCTCGATGTAGTCGCGCGCGTGGTCCTTGTCGCCCGAGACGATCATCCATCCCGCGCGGTAGCCGCACGAGCGGTAGGCCTTGGAGAGCGAGTTGAAGGTGAGCGTCAGCACGTCGGTCGACAGGCTCGCCATCGCCGTGTGGCGCGCGTCGTCGTACAGCACCTTGTCGTAGACCTCGTCGACCAGCAGCACCAGGTCGTGCTCGCGCGCCAGCTGCACGATGCCCCGCAGCAGCTCGTCCGAATACAGCGCGCCCGTCGGGTTGTTCGGGTTGATCACCACGATGCCGCGCGTGCGGTGCGTGATCTTGGCGCGCATGTCGGCCAGGTCCGGCATCCAGCCCTTGGCCTCGTCGCACAGGTAGTGCACCGGCACGCCGCCGGCCAGGCTCGTGGCCGCCGTCCACAGCGGGTAGTCGGGCGCGGGCAGCAGCAGCTCGTCGCCGTCGTTGAGCAGCGCGTTGGTCGCCATCACGATCAGCTCGCTGGCGCCGTTGCCCAGGTAGATGTCGTCCAGCGTCACGCCGGCGATACCCTGCTCCTGCGTGTAGTGCATCACCGCCTTGCGCGCGGCGAAGATGCCCTTGCTGTCGGAGTAGCCGGCCGACTCGGGCAGGTTGCGGATCATGTCCTGCACCACCTCGTCGGGCGGATCGAAGCCGAACGGCGCCATGTTGCCGATGTTCAGCTTGATGATCTTCTGGCCCTCCTCCTCCATCTGCCGCGCCGCGTCCACGATCGGGCCGCGCACGTCGTAGAGCACGTTGTTCAGCTTGGTGGATTTGTACAGGGGCTTCATGGCGGCGGCTGGCATGCGGGGCGGAACCTATAATTTGACCACATTTGCCCGCGCGCAAGAGCGCGGCCCCCATGAAATTCGAACCCGACCGCAGCGACGTCCAGACCATCACCGGCTACGGCCCGGGCTGGATCGCGGTCAACGCCGAGCGCCTGACGCACAGCGTCATCATCGGCAGCGCGGGCGAGCGGCTGGACTGGCAGTGCCCGCGCTTCGAAGACCTGACCGACGCGCATTTCGCGCGCCTGGCGCAGCTCGATGCCGAGGTGGTGATCTTCGGCAGCGGCGCACGCGGCCGCTTCGTGCCCCCGCGCTGGCTGGCGCCGCTGATGCAGCGCCACATCGGCCTGGAGACCATGGACACGCACGCCGCCTGCCGTACCTACAACATCCTCGCGGGCGAGGGCCGCAAGGTGTTCGCGGCCTTGCTGCTGGAGCAGTGACGGTGCCGCGGCCGACCGGCGGCGCGGGGGGAGGGACTGGCGATTTTCGGGGTTTCGCGATAGAATGACGGACTGTGGTCGAGGGTTCTTTTCACTGGGTCATTCATCTCCCTCGGCATTTCATCAGCACATCACGAGAGAGATAAAAACGCCATGGCGATCGTTGTCAACAAGCCCCTCCCCGAATTTGAAGCCAACGCCACCAGCGACACGCCTGTCTCCAACACCAGCCACCTGGGACAGACGCTGGTGCTGTACTTCTACCCCAAGGACAACACCCCGGGCTGCACCACCGAGGCCATGCAGTTTCGCGACAAGTACAAGGACTTCGTCAAGGCCGGGGCCGAGGTGTTCGGCGTCTCGCGCGACAACATGAAGTCGCACGACGACTTCAAGGCCAAGCTGGAGCTGCCGTTCGAGCTCGTCGCCGACACCGAAGAGAAGATGTGCCACATGTTCGGCGTGGTCAAGAACAAGATCATGTACGGCAAGAAGGTCAAGGGCATCGAGCGCTCCACCTTCCTCATCAACGCCGACGGCATCGTCGTGCAGGAGTGGCGCGGCCTGAAGGTTCCGGGCCACGTCGACGAAGTGCTCAAGGCGGTCAAGGCGCTCAAGAGCCAGGTCAAGAAGGTCGCCTGAGACCCGCCCGGCCGCGTGGCGAGGCGCATGCATAATGGCCCCATGGGCCTGAGCCGCACTCCACGCATCGCACCGCAAGCCGCCTGGCATCCCAGGCGGTTTTTCTTTTTCTGACCGCTCTTCTCGCAACACATGCCTCTGCCTCCCGCCCCCGCCAAGCGCGCTTCGCTGCTGGCGCCCAGCATCCATGGCGCAACCAGCCTCCCGGCCGAAGACGCACCGGCGGCATCCGCTCCCGCGCGCGTGGCGGCGCCTGCCGCACCGGCGGCGCCCGCGGCGGCGGCGCCTGCTGCCGCCCCGCGCGTGCGCACCCGTCCCGCCCGAGCCGACCGGGCGCCCCATGCCGCGGCGCCGCCATCCGAGGCGCGCCCCGAGGCCGGGCGCGGCGCGCGCAAGGCGTCGGGCGGCGCGCTGGCCGCCAAGCTGTTCGTGCTCGACACCAACGTGCTGCTGCACGATCCGACGAGCCTGTTCCGCTTCGAGGAGCACGACATCTTCCTGCCCATGGTCGTGCTCGAGGAGCTCGACGCGCACAAGCGCGGCACGACGGAGGTCGCGCGCAACGGCCGCCAGGCGAGCCGCATGCTCGACGCGCTGGTGGCCGCCGCCACGGATGCCGGCATCGCGCGCGGCGTGCGCCTGAGCGGCACCGGCCAGCGCGCCGCCGCCGGCCAGCTGTACTTCCAGACCGAGCCGCTCGACTGCCGGCTGCCGCCCAGCCTGCCGCAGGGCAAGGCCGACAACCAGATCCTCGGCGTGGTGCAGGCGCTGCGCGCGCGGCATGCGCCGCGCGAGGTGGTGCTGGTGTCCAAGGACATCAACATGCGCGTGAAGGCCCGCGCGCTGGGCCTGGTGGCCGAGGACTACCAGAACGACAAGGTGCTCGACGACGGCGACCTGCTGTACTCGGGCTACCTCGCGCTGGCGCCCGACTTCTGGTCCCGGGCGGGCAAGAAGGTCGAGAGCTGGCAGAACGGCGCGCACACCTACTACCGCGTGAGCGGCCCGCAGGTGGCGCAGATGATGATCAACCAGTACGTCTTCTTCGAGGCACCGGGCGAACCCAGCCTGCACGCGCGCGTAACCGAGATCCGCGACAAGACCGCCGTGCTGCAGACGCTCAAGGACTACGGTTCGGCCAAGAACGCGGTCTGGGGCGTGAACACGCGCAACCGCGAGCAGAACTTCGCGATGAACCTGCTGATGAACCCCGAGGTGGACTTCGTCACGCTGACCGGCCAGGCCGGCACCGGCAAGACGCTGCTGGCGCTCGCGGCGGGCCTCACGCAGGTGCTCGACGAGCGCCGCTACACCGAGATCATCATGACGCGCGCGACGGTGAACGTGGGCGAGGACATCGGCTTCCTGCCCGGCACCGAAGAGGAAAAAATGGGCCCGTGGATGGGCGCGCTGGACGACAACCTGGAGTTCCTCGCCAAGGGCGACGGCGGCAACGCCGGCGAGTGGGGCAGGGCGGCGACCAACGAGCTGATCCGCAGCCGCATCAAGATCAAGAGCATGAACTTCATGCGCGGGCGCACCTTCCTGAGCAAGTACGTGATCATCGACGAGGCGCAGAACCTCACGCCCAAGCAGATGAAGACGCTGATCACGCGCGCCGGCCCGGGTACCAAGATCATCTGCATGGGCAACCTCGGGCAGCTCGACACGCCCTACCTCACCGCGGGCTCGTCGGGCCTGACCTTCTCGGTCGACCGCTTCATGGGCTGGCCGCACAGCGGCCACATCCTGCTGGCGCGCGGCGAGCGCTCGCGCCTGGCGGACTTTGCCAGCGAAGTGCTCTGATACTATCGAAACAAGAGCTCCTAGCGCTTGCCAGAAAAGCGCTGGAGCCTGATTTCAATAGTCATCGGAACCGTCGCTCGCGAGGTTCTCGAAGCGCGTCTGGTCCTTCTGGAAGAACAGCTTGACGGTGCCGGTCGGGCCGTTGCGCTGCTTGCCGATGATGATCTCGGCGACGTTGGGTTCCTTGCTTTCCTTGTTGTAGTAGTCGTCGCGGTAGATGAACATGATGATGTCCGCGTCCTGCTCGATGGCGCCGGACTCGCGCAGGTCGCTCATCAGGGGGCGCTTGTCGGTGCGCGTCTCGACGCTGCGGTTGAGCTGCGAGAGCGCGATCACCGGGCATTGCAGCTCCTTGGCCAGCATCTTCAGGCCGCGCGAGATCTCGCCCAGCTCGGTGGCGCGGTTCTCGCCCTGGCTGCTGCCCGAGCCGCTCATGAGCTGCAGGTAGTCGACCACGATCAGCCCGAGCTTGCCGCAGCTGCGCGCCAGGCGCCTGGCGTTGGCGCGCAGTTCGGACGGGGTGAGGCCGGGCGTCTCGTCGATGTGCAGCGAGACGCTGCGCAGGCGCTCGATCGCTTCGGTCAGCCGCGGCCACTCCTCGTCGGTCAGCTTGCCGGTGCGCAAATGCCCCTGGTGGATGCGTCCGATCGAGCCGACGATGCGCACCGCCAGCTGCGCCGCGCCCATTTCCATCGAGAAGACGGCCACCGGCAGGCCCTCGTTGAGCGCCACGTGCTCGGCGATGTTGACCGCCAGCGAGGTCTTGCCCATCGAGGGGCGCGCCGCCAGCACGATCAGGTCGCCGGCCTGCAGGCCGCTGGTCATGCGGTCCAGGTCGAGAAAGCCGGTGGGCACGCCGGTCACGTCCACCGGGTTGTCGGCCATCTCCTGCACCCGGTCGAGCAGCGTCACCACCAGGGACTCGAGCGGCTGGAAGCCCTGCTTCATGCGCGAGCCTTCCTCGCCGATGGCGAAGATCTTCTGCTCGGCCTCGTCCAGGATGCGGTCGACCGCCTTGCCCTGCGGATTGAAGGCGTTGGTGGCGATCTCGTCGCTCGCGGTCACGAGCTTGCGCAGGATGGCGCGTTCGCGCACGATCTCGGCGTAGCGGCGGATGTTGCTGGCGCTGGGCACGTACTGCGCCAGGCCGTTGAGGTAGGCCAGGCCGCCGGTTTCCTCGGCGCGCCCCAGGCTTTGCAGGCGCTCGTGGACGGTGATCACGTCGGCCGGCTTGCCGGCGTTGATGAGCGCGCCGACGGCGGCGTAGATCTGCTGGTGCTCGTGCCGGTAGAAGTCGCCGTCGCCCAGCAGGTCGCTGACCCGGTCCCAGGCCATGTTGTCCAGCAGCAGCCCGCCCAGGACGCTGGACTCGGCTTCGATGGAATGCGGCGGCACGCGCAGCTGCGCGACTTCGTGGTCGGCGAAAACGGCGGGGGCGAAGGTCTCCAGAGGCGGGGAAATGACGGCGGACATGTAGCGAGAGAAGCAAACCCGAAGAGCAGGAACCGGCCAATGCTAGCGGCATGCGGCTGCCGCGTCATCGCACAAGCCTGTGGACAAGGCGTGCACAACCGTGCGCCGGCCTGTGCACATCCTGCGCCGCCGCAGGCACGTGCCAGGCGCGAAAGCGACAAAGCCGCCATGCGGCGGCCTTGTCGTCGTGGTGGCGTGGCGTTCAGGCGGTTTCGCCGTACACCGCGACCGCCAGGTCGACCGACACGTCGGTGTGCAGGGTCACGACCACCGTGCTGTCGCCCACGACCTTGATCGGCCCGTTGGGCATGCGGATCTGGCCCTTGTGGATCTTGACGCCCTGCTTGTGCAGTTCTTCGCAGATGTCGTAGTTGGTCACGGAGCCGAACAGGCGCCCGTCCACGCCGGCCTTCTGGGTCAGCTTGATGGTCGTGCCGGCGAGCTGTTCGGCATGCGCCTGCGCTTGCGCCAGCTTGTCGGCGGCGGCCTTCTCCAGCTCGGCGCGGCGCGCCTCGAATTCCGCCTTGGCGGCTTCGGTGGCGCGGCGTGCACGGCCGGTGGGAATCAGGAAATTGCGGGCGTAACCGTCCTTGACCTTGACGATCTCGCCGAGGCTGCCCAGGTTGACGACTTTGTCGAGCAGGATGACTTGCATGGGACGCGTGCTCCTTAAATCTTGTGCTGATCGCTGTAGGGCAGCAGCGCCAGAAAGCGTGCGCGCTTGATCGCGGTGTTGAGTTGGCGCTGGTAAATGGCACGCGTGCCGGTCAGGCGCGCGGGAATGATCTTGCCGTTTTCCGCGATGAAGTCGCGCAGGGTGTCGACGTCCTTGTAGTCGATTTCCTTGACGCCGGCGACGGTGAAGCGGCAGAAGCGCTTGCGCTTGAACAACAGCGACTGGCTGTTGCGCTTGCCGTTCTTGGCGTTCTTGCCGAACTTGCTGCTGGATTTCTTGAACATGGCTGGAGCCTTCTGAAAATTTTTACTGGGGTTGGAATTCCTGGATGTGAAACACCACGCCCTTGCCGCCGCGTGTGCTCGCGAGAAACCCGTCGAAGCGCCAGAGGCTTTCGAGCGCCTGGCGCGCCAGGCGCTCGGACAGCGTGCCGAAGGCGATCGCCTTGAGCGTGAACTGCACCTGCCGATCGGAGCCCGCTTCGTGCTGGATCGATGCGTGCGCCAGGCGCAGGTCCAGTGCCGGCATGCCCGCGGGCGTGTAGCGCATGGACTGCAGCTCGGCGATGCGCGCCATCAGCGTCAGACGGTTGTGCTGCGGCGCCGGTTGCGGCAAAGGCATGGCCGTGGGCTTCAGCGTTCGCCGGCTGCCGCTTCGGCCTGGCTGGCCTTGCGGGCTTCCTCGCGCTCCACGGTCTTCATCATCGACGAAGGGCTGGTCTCCGCCGTCTTCTTCTGCACCGTCAGGTGGCGCAGCACGGCGTCGTTGAACTTGAAGGCATGCTCCAGTTCCGCCATAACCGCCTGATCGGCTTCGATGTTGATGCACAGGTAGTGCGCCTTGGCGAGCTTGTTGATCAGGTACGCCAGTTGGCGGCGGCCCCAGTCTTCCACGCGGTGCACCTGGCCACCGCCGGCGGTGATCATGCCCTTGTAGCGCTCGAGCATGGCAGGAACCTGCTCGCTTTGATCCGGATGGATCAACAAAATGATTTCGTAATGACGCATGCATACTCCTTGTGGTTAAAAGCCACCCGCTGCGTCCGTAGCAGTGTGGCAAGGCAAAGCCGGCAATTATAGTACGCAGCCGGCGCCTGTTGCTGAAACGCGCGGCCGCGCATCGCGCCATGCAAAATGCTTGAATTTAGGCAGGCCGCCCCCATGTGCGCCGGCATACCTACCTTTCATCCGCTCTTTCGCCTCTGAGACGACCGACATGCAAGACAACCACCACCAACCTGCCATGCCAGCCCCGAATCTGCCTCCCGAAGAGCTTGAAGCCGCAATGGCAGCCAATGCCAACGACGAAATGCTGCGCCTG
>CAUJIM010000086.1 GCA_963205335.1 Pseudomonadota bacterium | reverse complement strand
TGTCGCATCCCGGACGATCATAAGGTCGCCTGAGAAACAAATGCGGATGGGATGTGTACCACTGTTTCATGGCCTGCAGTGGCGTCAAGCTCTTGAGAGCTGACTGGGGCAGCTGGTGGTTGTACAAGGCCACGTAGCGCAGCAGCGTGCTGTCCAGATCTTCCTGGCTGTCAAAGCGATGCGTGTTCAAGACATCGGCAATGCGACCGTTGAAACGCTCGACCATGCCGTTGGTTCTGGGTGTCCTGGGCTGGGTCAGGCGGTGCTCGATGCCCAGCTGCTGACACAGCAGATCAAACTCATGCTGGCCGCTGGGCTCGCGCTCGCGGCTGGCAAACAGGCGATCGGTGAACTCCTTGCCGTTGTCGGTCAGCAGCCGGGTGATCTTGATGGGACAAGCCTTGTGCAAAGCCTTGAGGAAGGCCCGGGCATTGCTGGCGGTTTTGCTGCGCTTGATCTGCACGAACACCCAACGTGTGGCCCGGTCGATGGCCACGAACAGGTAGCGCCGGCAGCTCTCGCCAGGCATTTGCGGCAGGTACTTCACGTCCACATGCACAAAGCCCGGCTCGTAGCTCTTGAAGGCCTTGTGCGCAGGCTTGGGCTGCTGGGGTTTCAGAGCATTCAAGTTGCCCACGCCGTGGCGGCGCAAGCAGCGATCGAGCCCCGAGCGAGAGACTGCGGGACACAGGAATTCACGGGTGACGGCCAGCAAATCGTCCAGGGGCAGCAGCAAGGTGCGCCGCAGCTCTACGGCGATGGCCTCCTGCGCGGGCGTGAGTGTCGTTTGCAGGCGGTGGGCGATGTGCGAGCGGTCAGTGAAGACCTCGCGCTTTTTCCACTTGTAGATGGTTTGCTCGGTGACGCCGTGACGCGCTGCCAGCACGGCTGCGCTCTCGCTGCTGGCGGCGATTTCAGCGCGCACCGCAGGCGTGGTGCGGGCGTTCTTGTGTAGTGCGATCATCATGTCTGAGCTCTCCCGGATGCTTGCAAACTCGCCATCAGCTCTGTCATCACGGCGCGTGCCATGAACAGCGGATAGCGATTTTCGTCTATGCAATCATCCGGGATGCGACAGTTAGTCCCTTCATATTCCGCTCTATGCAGGCCGCTATTAATTCCAGCGTTTCGCCTTTCTCAAAGGTTTCTCCTTTGGGGTTTTGGCGTTGTGCTGGGCTTCGCCTGTATTTGCTGCGCCAGTCTCGAGCTCTTTTTGCCCACAGCGCGTTTCAGTCAAGCGCTACCAGCTATTATTCCTGCAGCGCTGCGCCGCTTTGGTGGCGCGGCGCTTTTTTATGGGTTGCGCTCGTCTCCAAGTCAGGGCGCTCCCTTCTGGCCTTCGGGTCTAACTGTTCGTCACAGCCGACAAGCAACTTAGTCGATTCCCACCCCGGCTCAAAATTCAGTCGGCACGGTGCTCAAATTTGGATCGGCGCCGACATTTGGCAGTTCCGGCACACGCCGAAGCCGCTGATAGCTGATGCCAATGGCTGCATCACCGGCCTGCTAAGTGGACGCTATCGCTCGCTGTTCGATGGGCGCAAGCTATATGTATATGAGTACTGACCCCGAGGAACTACACTTGATATTGGGCGAATCAAAAATCCAACGATTCGCACTGTGTGATGTCAGGGTATTTAGAGTGTCATCCTGGTTAAATACAGAATATCTGGAGTTTGATTCGCTCATATGACCAGTTATCAGCATTTTATTATAAATTCATCGAGATTTTACCTAGCGATATTTTGTCAGTATTTATCTAATTTTGGCCATGAGATTTCTTTGCATAATTCAACTATTGATTGCCGCAGTTTTGATTCCCATATATGCAAACGCACAAGTTTTGTGGGGTCAGGCACGTCTAGGAATGTCTCCAGCACAGGTTCTGCACTTATATCCGGACGCCAAGGCAACATCTAATAAAATAGAAGATCGTTCGGACGAACGAAAAGAATTGTTGCACATGCCCTTCTTGGCAATGGGAGAAATGCCGTCAACGGTGCACTTTCTCTTTCAATCCGAGCGGTTGCGCGCCGTCGTCTGGCGCCTATCACCCGTGGGCGATTTTGACGCAACTGTTCCACGTTACGAGGAATTTCTCTACGGTCTCAAACGAGAGCACCCAGTTTCATCGAAGAAGAAATCCGCCCGACAGTTAAATTCGCATCGATACCTGTCGGATAAGTGGACTACCTCTGACGGTGTTGATATGAGCATTCTCCTGACGGATGAATATCCACCCGTCCCAATTCGATTTACGGCAATAGCCGAGGGCAGCATCCTCGCCTGGTTTGATATGCAACTCAATGAGAAACGCGTTCAAGATCAGAAGGAGCAAGCACGGCAAATCGAAGGAATAAATAAAAAGAAAAGAATGCAGGCGCAGGATTACAATAAATTTTTAGATGCATTTATTGGAATCGACATTGGCGAACTTGCTGGACAATGGGGTGCCCCGACAGGGGTGACTCATCTTCCTAATAGCGATATTATTTATGTCTGGGACTTCAAATCAGACGAATGGCAGTGTCGAACGTCAATTTTTACCAGTGCCAATGGAAGAATTACAAAATGGCAGTGGTCTGGCAATAGTTGTAACGCAAAGAAGAATTAGAAAATAACCTATTCAGTATTTAATTTGTCTCAGCGCCACTTGGCATGATCTTTGAGACGGTTCATCGAAATTGCTTGAGATTTTTCAGGCGTCGCCGTCAATTTTTGAAAATTGAAGTTTTGTGTTTCATTGAAAATATAGATATATGTCTAATCTTTTTCCACTCAAAATTTATCGCACTGAAGAATTGAAATTAGGAGGTGAGTTATTCACTGTTCAATTTTGCGAAAGAACTGATGGTGGAGCGTACGAATTATTCGCCAGAAGTCACGATGGAAAGAAAAACTGGCGCACCTCTTTTTCTTCAGAGGTTGCAGCCGACTTTAGCCGTTTGAACGCTGGACAGCGACTCCAAGATACGGTCTACGAGGTGCTGAAGTCGAGTATTGAGGGTGGTCTATCCTGAGGACCGACGGCAAGGCAGGACCAGCCGCGCCGTCTTGATTCACTTGGCAACCCAACCTCGCGGGCGATGGAGGCCACTTGCACACTTCCGCCTGAGCTATGCTCATTCCATGACCGCTCTCGCAAGCACGTACGGCCTAACGCGGCTAAGCTTGGGCGTTAGCCGTCGCTGGCCATCACTGGTTAAACATTTATGAAAGTCTTTTTAGCTATCTTTTTGGTATCGTTCCTCGACCCTATCCGATTGATAGTGTGTATTGTCGCAGCTTGGTTAGTCAAAAACTATACTAACGCTATCGCACTGGGTGTGGGAATTTCGTTTGTTGCATCTTGGTTAATGCATAGACAATCTAATGTTGTACTCCCACTTGTTGGTTCCTTTAGTGCATTCTGCATCGTCTCAGCATTCTATTTTCTTCGGAAAAAAATGGCGGCAAGGAAAATATCCTAATACATTCATTTCGCATCAACCTATCGTGCTAGTACGGCGTTGCATCCAATCGCCTTCTCGCAGCCTCGCTACGTGTTGTCAGAGGGTGATTTTTGGTATTAGGAAAGGTCTAGCCATGAAATTGAAATTTATCTTCCAATTGGGATTGTTATTTCCGCTCTCATTAGGTGCATTTGCAGGAGATTGGAAATATAATGAAAAAGTTATCTCCGAGACCAATACGATAATAAGAACAACATTTATTGAATCGATCAATGTGACGGTTGTCGGCGATCAAACGGGAACTCCAATACTTTCTATAAATTGTAGCAATAAAGGAGATAGGGCTTTAATTTTTATACCTGGAGGATCAATAAAAATTCTAAAAAATAATATAATATTAGATTATCTTGAAGATAATGATAGAAATCCAAAATTCAAAAAAATGGAAATCCATGCAAATCTCATTGCCGAAGGAAAGGGGGTAATATTGTTTGGGGCACAAGCTTTAGATATAATAAAAACCATTTCGGATTCGCTTATGATCGGCATCCGTTTTCAAGCACAAGGAGGGAGAAGCTCTTTCTCTGTATTTTCTGACATTTCGGGTATAGAAGAGCAATCCATAAGTTTATTCAATAGATGTGATCTATAAATTTTCCACTTAATGAAGGTCCACGTTAGGGAAGGTTTTATATGGGCGCCTCCCGGATCGCAAGCGTTTTGTCGTGTTGAAGCAGGAGGCAGGGCTGTAGTCTTATATCCGGCCTGTGGTGCAGACCGGTGAAGCCTGCAGCCCTGCCTCCTGATCTTCACGCACATGAGTTCTTGCAATCCGGGAGGCGCCCATATAAGACCTTCCTTAGGGTGCACGGCACGAGTATGTTGGTTATCTCAGCAATCAACGGCCCGGAAGATATTCAAGACGCAACTCTTCGCGAGCGTGCTTTAAGATGTCATGCCGGAAGGTCATGGGAGTTCGCGGCACTAGTTGACGGACAGGAAGCGGGTTTTCTCTCTTACGAAGATTGGAGAGATAAGAGTCTTGGGTTTATATATGAAATATATGTGCTCCCTCTATTTCGGAGGCAAGGGATCGGGGAGGCCTTGCTTGAGCATGGAGAGAAGCACGCATTTCGGCTCGGTTGCAGTCTGGTACAGATAAAGCCGTACGCACTAGACCAAGAGCCAAGTACTGAACAACTGGTTGATTGGTATCGTAGGGCTGGCTATCTGACAGCCAAAGAATCGGTCGAGGTTCTGGAGAAGCACATTGGAGGTTCTGGTGCGCTCTAAAAATTCATTCAAGCCGACGCTGCTTCGCGGCGCGGCTTAATTCAGGCGTTAGCTCCCTCATATTCCAATTTATGCAGGCAGCCATTCATGACCGAGGCAAGAAGCAAATCGGCCGCATTCGGGGATTGGCGGGCAGAGCGCCTGAACCAACTCCGCGACTTGATCAGGCGTGCCGCACCGGACGCCGTCGAGGAGCGAAAGTGGAAGAAGCCTTCCAACCCCTCGGGCGTGCCCACCTGGTCAGACCACGGAATAATCTGTACTGGCGAAACGTACAAGGACAAGGTGAAGCTCACCTTTGCCAAAGGTGCCCACCTGGACGATCCGCATGGGTTGTTCAACGCCAGCCTGGATGGCAAGGTACGTCGCGCCATCGACCTGAAGCAGTCCGATCCGCTCGACGAGCAGGCTTTTCTTCAACTGGTCCGGGCGGCTGCCGGTCTGAACCGCGGCGTTGCCAAGGGCTGACCATTCGTCCAGGCCGACGCCGTTTCTTGGCCCGGCTCAACCCGAGCATGAGGCTCCATGTTCCTCCTTCTGCCGTTGATCGCTCTTCCATTCCTGATTGCTGCAGCCGCATACCGTCTCTACACGTTGCCGCGCAGGTACCTCGCGGGGACACTTCGCCTGGCACATCACGGAAGCAGCCCGATTTCACTGCTTGCGGGCTTGGCATATCTGGCGCTGCTGGCCTGCACGGTCGGGATCATCTTGCTGGTGGCTAGGAATTTCATCCACGCTCCGTACGAACTTTCGGGCTGGCTCGCCTTGGCGCCGGCCATCGTGGGTTATCCCATCGGGTTTGTCGCTGCCGAGTGGGTCTTTTATCATGGCTTCCAGAGACCCTCCCGGCAGGAAAAATCTTCGGGGTCAGTGTGAATGCGTCGCCAAGGAACAAGGGGAGTTTGATGCTCGATTCCGTCATCGTCCGCCAAGCCGTGCTTTCCGATCTTGACGCTTTGGCGCCGCTGTTCGATGGCTATCGTCGGTTTTACGGGCGCGCCGCGGACATCTCTGGTGCGCGCGAATTTCTTGCGGCCCGTTTCGATCACAATGAATCGACCCTGTTCATTGCCCACGACGGCGATTCTGCTGTCGGATTCACGCAACTGTACCCATCGTTCTCTTCGGCCTCCATGGCACGCATTTTTGTGCTCAATGATCTTTTTGTCGAAGAACGTGCGCGCGGCAATGGCGTGGCCACGAAACTTCTCTCCGCGGCTGCGCATTACGCAAAATCACTGGGTGCTGTCCGCCTCACCCTGTCCACCGAGATCACGAATACAACGGCCCAATCGGTCTATGAACGCGCCGGCTGGAAGCGGGACGAGCAATTCCATGTGTATCACTTCGCCGTCCAAGGTTGAAACGCTCCGAATGTCCCAGGAGGCCATGTGTTCAAGAAGCTCGCCCCTTTTTTGCTGCTGCTGGCGGCCACCCCTTGCCTGGCGGCCGATGCCGGGTGTGCGGCGGATGCGGTCGCCCAGGCCAGGAAGCTGCTCTTGTTCCACGGCAATAACGACGACAGGGCCGGCGTCGAAGAAAAGGCGAAGGAGCTCCCGCCCCTCACCAATCCGGCGAACCAGCGCCAGAAGTTTTCCGTCTTCGAGGTCAAGGGCTACATCTACAAGGGCAACTACCGCATGCGGCTGATCTACTACCGCTCGGGTGGTGACTGCCTGCTGATGGGGCAGGAGATACTCGAACTGGCGAGTCTCTGACCGAGGCCTGGCGCGCGCCGGGGTGCCCTGCCGGAGCGGCGCTGGTTGCAATGTTTTACGCCTCCAGCGCTTGCCAGTCCAGCGCGAGCAGCTATCTTTTCATGACTGCCCCGCCGCGGGCTGGCGCAGAATCGATCATCCACCCGAGAAAGAAACCGATCATGAACTTCACGAACAACGGACTGGCCGCCATCCTGGCGCGCAACTGGTGGGTGCTGCTGCTGCGCGGGCTCGTCGCCATCGCGTTCGGTGTTTTGGCCTGGGTCCAGCCCGGGATCACGATCGCCGCGCTGGTGCTGCTGTTCGGCGCTTACACCCTGGTCGACGGCGTCCTCGGCGCCTGGACGGCGATTGCGGGGCGCAAGGAGCACGAGCACTGGTGGGTGCTGCTGCTCTGGGGCGTGGTCGGCATCGCGGTCGGGGTCATGACCTTCGTGGCGCCCGGCGTCACGGCGTTCGCGCTGCTGTTCTACATCGCGATCTGGGCGGTTGCCACGGGGGTGCTCCAGATCGTGGCCGCCGTCCGCCTGCGCAAGGAGATCGCGGGGGAGTGGCTGCTGGCCCTGGGCGGGCTCGCGTCGGTGGTGTTCGGCGTCCTCCTGATGGCCCAGCCGGGGGCCGGTGCGCTGGCCCTGGTCTGGCTGATCGCCACGTACGCCGTGGTGTTCGGCATCGTGCTGGTGTTGCTGGCGTTCAAGCTGCGGGGCTTGCGCAGCCGCGCCGGTTCGTGACGCGCGGCGCGGCGGGCCGCAGGGTTGGGGGTTCCTCCAATAGCCCGCCCGCCGGCCGCCCTCCCCCGCTTGAATGCCGGACCTCGCGATCGTGACACCGCCCACCGCCTCCACCGTCGCGGCCATCGCCCTCGTGCCGCTGCTCGCGTGGCGCGTCCATGCGCGCTTTCGCCGCGCCTCGGGCCGCCAGCGGCTGAGCCGCTACCGCGCGCCCATCAGTCTCACGCTGTACACGCTGATCGTCGGCGCCATCGCGCTGGCCAACCTGCGCCAGCCGCCGCATCTCCTGGCTTTCGCGGCCGCCCTCGGCGCCGGGGCCGGCCTAGCCGCGTTCGCGCTCGGGCGCACGCGGTTCGAACCCACGCTCACCGGGCTGTACTACACGCCGCACGGGCCCCTGGGCATCGCCCTGGCGCTGCTCTTCGTGGCGCGCCTCGCCTACCGGTTCGTCGAGGTCTACGCCATCGATACCGCCGCCGCGCGCAGCTTCACCGAGTTCGCGCACAGCCCCTTGACCCTTGGCGCGTTCGGCCTGATGGCGGGCTACCATTTCTGGTACATGCTCGGCTTGCTGCGCTGGCGCCGCCGCGTGCTGCGCGCCAAACGGGAGCGCGAAGCGCGGCGCGATGGGGCTTGAGACTTCAGGAAGGAGGCACATCATGGCAGTTCGCATCGTGCGGCTCGGGAGTCCGCGCGCCGAGGGCGAAGGCACGCGCATCGGCACGGTCCGCCGCCCGCCCCGCGGCGTGCCGAAGTCGGAGTTCGCGTCCGGCAACTGGTACGACGTCTGGTACCCGAACCTGGCGCCCACGCCCGAGACCGTGAAGCTGGGCCAGGAGGCCGAGACACCGGCGCAGTGGCGCGCGTTCACCAGGAAGTACCGCGGCGAGATGGCCGCGCCGGAAGCGGCGCGCACCATCGAGCTGCTGGCAGCGCTGTCGAAGCACGCGCAGTTTTCCGTCGGCTGCTACTGCGAGGCGGAGGAGCGCTGCCACCGCTCGGTGCTGCGGGAGCTGCTGCGCGAGGCCGGCGGCGAGGTGCTGTAGGCGGCGCAGCCCAGGCGCGTTCCGAGGTACCCTGTGCAACACATCGTCCGCTGCACGCACGAGCGCCACGCCTGCCAGGTTCTGGAGGTGTTCAACGAGGCCATCCTGAATTCCACCGCGCTGTTCGACTACCGGCCGCGGACGCCGGAATCCATGGTGGCGTGGTTCCAGGCCAAGGAGCGCGGCCATTTCCCGGTGATCGGTGTCGAGGGCCCCGGCGGGCAACTGGGCTTCGCAAGCTACGGCACCTTCAGGGCGTGGCCCGCGTACAAGTACACCGTCGAGCATTCCGTCTACGTCCACAAGGACCACCGCGGCCGGGGCCTCGGCTGCCTTCTGATGCAGGCGCTCATCTCGGCGGCCCGGCAGCAGGACTACCACCTCCTGGTGGGCGGCATAGAGGCGACCAATGCGGGCAGCATCGCCCTGCACGAAGCGCTCGGCTTCTCGCATGCGGGCACCATTCGCCAGGCGGGTTTCAAGTTCGGACGCTGGCTCGACCTGAGCTTCTACCAGCTCATCCTGCAGACGCCGGCGAACCCGATTGAGGCTTGAGCGTCAGGCGTCGCACGACGTCGCGGCAGCGCATGCCGGGCATGGCGCCGAGGGCGCGCGCCAGGGCGTTCGCGTGCCGGACGATGCCGTCTTCCAGCGTGCTGCGCGCCTCGCCGATGCGGGCGCTGTCGTGGCCGACGAGCGCGGCGGCCAGGCCCTCGGCCTGCAGCAGCCCGAGCGCGGCGATGCCCGCGCCGTCCTTGCCGACGCCCGCGTCGTTGAATACCGAGAGCAGCGGGCGCGCGGCGATGGCGTACTGCGACGCGCTCCAGCCGCCGTGCGAGCCGCTCACCGCGATGCAGCCGGCGTCGTGCGGGCGCAGCTCGGTGATCGAATCGACCACGCGCAGCGGCGGGGGCGTGGTGCCGAGGGAAGGCATGGGGCGATTGTGCAGCCATGCGCGCTTGGCCAAGCCGCCAGGGAAAGACGCCTGGATTACAGGCGTTTCATGGCTCCAGCACTTGCCAGGCAAGCGCTGGCAGCTCTGGTTTCGGTAGTGCTACAGCCCCAGCGCCAGGTGCGCCTCTTCGCTCATCATGGAGCGGTCCCAGGGCGGGTCGAAGACGATGTTGACGGTGGCTTCCTCGATGCGCGGCAGGTTGAGCACCTTGTCGTTGACTTCGTTGGCGATCACCTCGCCCATGCCGCAGCCGGGGGCGGTGAGTGTCATGTCGATGATCACGCGCAGCTTGCCGGCCTCCTGCTCGTAGGGCTCCAGGTCGCAGCGGTAGATCAGGCCCAGGTCGACGATGTTGACCGGGATCTCGGGGTCGTAGCAGGTGCGCAGCTGCTCCCAGATCAGGTTCTTGACCTCTTCGTCGCTGGTGTCGTCGCCGTCGTGCTCCACCGTCAGCGCCTCGGGCTTGTCCTTGCCGATGGCGTCGGCGTCGGCGCCGTTCAGGCGCACCAGGCGCCCCTCGACCAGCAGCGTGAACGAGGTGCCGAGCGCCTGGGTGATTTCCGCCCAGGTGCCTTCCTGCAGTTCGAACGGCGTGCCGTAGGGCACGAGTTCGCCGACCACGTCGCGGCGCAACAGAACCGATTCGCGCGAACGCGCCATGATGTCTACTCCCCAGTGCCTGGTGTTTCGGTGGTCGCCGCGCCGTCCTGGCCGGCGATGGCGTGCATCAGCGCGTGCCAGCCGAGCAGGGCGCACTTGATGCGGTTCGGGTAGCGGTTCACGCCGGCGAGCGCGACCAGCTTGCCCAGCGGCGCCTCGTCGGGGTCTTCCTCGCCCGTGAGCACGGCGCGGAAGTGCTGCTGCAGCGCCTGCGCGTGCGCCACGTCGCGGCCCTTGATGGCCTCGGTCATCATCGAGGTGGAGGCCATGCAGATGGCGCAGCCCTGGCCGCTGAAGGCGACGTCGCGCACCTGCTCGCCCTGCAGTTCGAGCTCGACGGCGATGCGGTCGCCGCACGACGGGTTGGTGCCCCGGGCCTGGTGCGTCGGGTGCGCCAGGTGGCCGAAGTTGCGCGGCGCGCGCTTGTGCTCGAGCACCACCTGCTGGTAGAGATCGTCTTCCGCGCTGCTCATCGCAAGGCCTTCACCGCGTGGGCGACGGCGGCGACCAGCCGGTCGACCTCGTCGTGCGTGTTGTAGATGGCGAACGAGGCGCGCGTGGTCGGCCCCTGCACCAGCTGCGTGAGCAGCGGCTCGGCGCAGTGGTGGCCAGTGCGCACGGCGATGCCGCGCTCGTCGAGCAGCGTGCCGATGTCGTGCGGGTGCACCTCGTCGGCCACGAACGAGACCAGCGCCGCCTCCTGCGCGTGCGGCGCCAGGACCCTGACCCCGGCGATCGACTGCAGCCCCGCGAGCGCGTGCGCGCGAAGCTGGTGCACGTGCGCGTCGATCGCCGCGCGGCCCTGCTGCTCGATGAAGCGCGCCGCCGCCGCCAGGCCCACCGCGCCGCCGACGTTGGGCGTGCCGCCCTCCAGCCGCGCGGGCAGCCCGGCGTAGCCGGCGTCGTCGAAGCTCACCCACTCGACCATGTCGCCGCCCAGGCGCAGCGGGTACAGGCGCTCGAGCGCGGCGCGCCGGCCGACCAGCGCGCCGGTGCCCATGGGGCCGTACATCTTGTGGCCGGAGAACGCCATGAAGTCGCATTCGAGCCGCGACAGCGCGGGCACCGCGTGGCCCACGGCCTGCGCGGCGTCGAGCACGGTGAGCGCGCCGGCGCCGTGCGCCATGGCCAGCAGCGCCTCGTACGGCGGGCGCTCGCCGGTGGCGTTGGCGCAGGCGGTGATGGCGAACACCCGGGTGCGCGGCGAGAGCAGCGCCTGCAGGCCGGCCTCGTGCACCCTGCCCTCGGCGTCGGGGCGCAGGATCCGCAGCCGGGCGCCGGTGCGGCGCGCGGCGTGCTGCCAGGGCACGAGGTTGGCGTGGTGCTCCAGGCCGCTGACGACGATCTCGTCGCCCTCGCGCAGCCAGGCGTGCCCCGGGCCGCCGGCCCACAGGCCGCTGGCGACGGTGTTGAGCGCCTCGGTGGTGCCGGAGGTGAAGACCAGCTCGTGCTCCCTGCCCGCGCCGACGAAGCGCTTGAGCGCGGCGCGCGCGCCGTCGAAGGCGTCGGTGGCGCGCTGGCTCAGCGTGTGCACGCCGCGGTGGATGTTGGCGCGGTCGTGCTCCTCGAAGCGGCGCATGGCGTCGAGCACCGCGACCGGCATCTGCGTGGTCGCGGCGTTGTCCAGGTACGCCAGCGCCGCGCCGTTGACCTGCTGGTGCAGCGCCGGAAACAGCGCGCGCACCGCGGCCACGTCGATCGCGCCGGCCTGCGGCGCCGCGGGCGTGTCAGCCATGGACGCTCTCCCCGGCGCCGCCCCACTGGCGCGCGACCGCCTGGCCGATCCAGGGGCCCTCCAGCCACTGCGCGAGCGGCGCGTCGGGCTGCGCCAGCGTGTCGCCCAGGCAGCGCTCGAACACGGCGCGGGCCATGCCTTCGATGATCAGCGCGCGCGCCGTGGCGTCGTCCAGGCCGCGCTGGCGCGCGTAGAACAACGCGTCCTCGGGCAGCGCGCCCCAGGTGGCGCCGTGCACCGCCTGCACCGCGTCGTGCAGGATCTCCAGGTGCGGGCGCAGTGTCATGTGCGGGCTGCCGTCGATGGCGATGCCCACCAGGTGCTGGTGCACGTCGGCCTCGCTGGCGCCGGGGGCGATGCGCGCATAGGCGTTGGCCACGGTGCGCGCCTTGCCGCTGGCGAGCGTCAGGTTCTCCACCTGGTGGCGCGTGCGCGGCGCGGCCAGGTTGCCGTGCATCTGGTAGTCCAGCGCCTGCCCGGCGCCAAGGACCAGCGCCGCGTGGCGCGACTCGGCGCCCGCGCCCTGCAGCTCGACGGTGTTGCGCTGCAGGTGGTAGGCGCAGCCGGTGCCGGCCAGCGCCTGCTCGTAGCGCGCGCCGGCGTCCAGCGTCAGGTGGACGTGGTGCGCCAGGCGGTCGCGCGCCGCCGGCGTCACGATGCGCAGGTGCTGCAGCGTGGCGCCGCGCGCCAGCCGGATGTGGACCTGCAGGTTTTGCGCCAGGCCCGCGCCCTCCTGCGGCCGTTCATGCGTTTCGAACAGCGTGCATTGCGCGCCCTCCTGCACCTCGAGCACCAGCAGCGGCGCCTCGGCCGCGGCGCGGGGTTCATGGCGCAGGCGCAGCATGGCGGGCGCATCCGCAGCAGCCACCTGCACGCGCAGGCCTTCGGTGCACAGCGCCCGGTGGGCCCAGGCGAACGGCGCCGCGCGGTCTTCGGACGGGTCGGGCAGGCCGCGCAGCAGCTCGGCGCGCTCAGCGGCGTCGAGGGCGTTCAGCGTCCTGGCCTGCACGCCCGCGCCGGCGGCGGTTTCGAACACCCAGCCCTGGCCGGAGGGCGTCCCCGCGGCCGGCGCCTCCAGCCACTGCGCCAGCGCCGGCGGCGGGAGTTCGCGGAAATGCTCGGTCCTGCGGCCCGGCCACACCAGGGCCTGCGCGTGCTCGCGCGCGGCCTGCTGCTCGGAAGCGATGCGGTCCATCTTCAGGCCCCCACGGCGGCGGCAGGCCGGGCGGCGTGCTGCTTGAAGCCGGTGCGCGCGATCGAGCGCGCCAGCTCCAGGTCGCCCGTCTCGGCGATGCGCCCGGCATCCAGGCGCAGCACGCGGTCGGGTTCGAGCGACTCGATCATCTGCAGGTAGTGCGAGATGATGATGAAGGCCGTGCCCTCGGCGCGCAGGCGCTGCACCAGCTTGACCACGACGCGCACGCCGTCCACGTCCATGCCGGAGTCGATCTCGTCGAGCATGGCCAGGCGCGGCCGCATCAGCGACAGCTGCAGCAGCTCGTTCCTCTTGCGCTCGCCGCCCGAGAAGCCTTCGTTGACCGGGCGCGACAGCATGGTGGCGGGCAGGCCCAGCTCCTTGGCGGCTTCCTTGGCGCTGGAGAGAAAGTCGAAGGCGTCCTGCGGCGCCTCGCCGCGGGCCTGGCGCACGGCGTTGAGCGCGGTGCGGATGAAGAGGTTGTTCTTCACGCCCGGCACGTCCGGCGGGGCCTGGAACGACACGAACAGCCCGGCGCGCGCGCGCTCGTGCGCCGCCTGCTGCAGCAGGTCCTGTCCGCCGAGCAGCGCCTGCCCGGCCTTCACCTGGTAGCTGGGGTGGCCCGCGAGCGCCATGCCGAGCGTGCTCTTGCCGCTGCCGTTGGCGCCCATCAGCACCACCAGCTCTCCCTGCGACACGTCGAGCGAGACCGATTGCAGCACGGTACGTTCGCCGATGTCGACCTGCAGATCACGTACCTGCAGCAAGGCGGAAAGGGAACTCATGGGGTATCTCTCTTGGTGGGGGGCAAACAAAATCGGGAATCGGAAGGCATGCTCTCAGCCGACTGCACCTTCGAGCGAGACGGCGAGCAGCGACTTGGCCTCGAGCGCGAACTCCATCGGCAGCTCCTCAAGCACCGCCTGGCAGAAGCCGCCGACGATCAGCGCCGTGGCCTCCTCGGGGTCGATGCCGCGCTGCTGGCAGTAGAACAGGCGCTCCTCGGAGATGCGCGTGGTCGTCGCCTCGTGCTCGACCACCGCGTCGGCCCGCGCGGTGTCGATGTACGGGAAGGTGTGCGCGCCGCAATGCGTGCCGATCAGCAGCGAGTCGCACTGCGTGTGGTTGCGCGCGCCGGCGGCGCCCGGGTTGACGCGCACCAGGCCGCGGTAGCTGTTGTGCGCGTGGCCCGCGCTGATGCCCTTGGAGACGATGCGGCTCTTGGTGTTCTTGCCCAGGTGCACCATCTTGGTGCCGGTGTCGGCCTGCTGGTAGTGGTTGGAGACGGCGATGGAGTAGAACTCGCCGCTCGACTCGTCGCCGCGCAGGATCACGCTGGGGTATTTCCAGGTGACGGCCGAGCCGGTCTCGATCTGCGTCCAGGCGATGCGCGAGCGCCTGCCCGCCGCCAGCCCGCGCTTGGTGACCAGGTTGTAGATGCCGCCGACGCCGTTTTCGTCGCCCGGGTACCAGTTCTGCACCGTGGAGTACTTGATGAAGGCGTCGTCGTGCGCGATCAGCTCGACCACGGCGGCGTGCAGCTGGTTCTCGTCGCGCTGCGGTGCGGTGCAGCCTTCGAGGTAGCTCACGTCGCTGCCCTCTTCCGCGATGATCAGCGTGCGCTCGAACTGCCCGGTGTTGGCCGCATTGATGCGAAAGTACGACGACAGCTCCATCGGGCAGTGCACGCCCTTGGGGATGTAGACGAAGGAGCCGTCGGAGAACACCGCCGAGTTGAGCGCAGCGTAGAAATTGTCGCCCGGCGGCACCACGGTGCCCAGGTATTTCTCGATCAGCTCGGGGTGGTTCTGCACCGCGTGCGAGAACGAGCAGAAGATCACGCCCACGTCCGCCAGCTGCTTGCGGAACGTGGTGCCGACCGAGACCGAGTCGAACACCGCGTCCACCGCCACGCCGGCGAGCTTGGCGCGCTCGTGCAGCGGCACGCCGAGCTTCTCGTAGGTCTCGAGCAGCTTGGGATCGACCTCGTCCAGGCTCTTGGGCCTGTCCTTCATCGACTTGGGCGCCGAGTAGTACGACAGCGCCTGGAAGTCGGTCGGGTTCATCCTGAGGTAGCCCCAGTCGGGCGGCGTCATCTTCAGCCAGCGCTCGAAGGCCGCCAGGCGCCACTGGAGCAGGAAGTCGGGCTCTTTCTTCTTGCGCGCGATCGCGCGGATGGTGCCTTCGTCCAGGCCCGGCGGCAGCGAGTCCGATTCGATGTCGGTCACGAAGCCGTGCTGGTAGCTGCGCTGCAAGGCCTGCGTCAGGGCGGCGTCCTGGGGTTTTTCCTCGGTGGCCACGGAGGTGTTCGCGTTGTCCGCTGGTGTAGGCATGTCACTCGCAGGAAGGTGCATTAAATGTGCATATCATATGCATCTTTAGCGCCAAGGTAGCTCTTGGGGTCTTGCGCGGCGGCGGGCCCAGAGGCCCCCCTGCCGCACCGAGACGGAGAGCGTACAAGCCGATGCAGGCGCCGTCGCCGGGCGGGCGGCCCGGCCGCGCGCCCGGCAGGGTCTTGCCCCGCCGGCGCGCACGGGTGTCACCCAAGCGTGGCCAGCGCCGCGTTGAAGGTGGCGCTGGGCCGCATCGCCGCGTCGAGCTTGGCGGGGTCGGGCAGATAGTAACCGCCGATATCGACCGCGCGGCCCTGCACCGCGTTGAGTTCCTGCACGATCCTGGCTTCGCTGTCGGCGAGCTGCCTGGCCAGCGGCGCGAATTTCGCGGCCAGTTCGGGGTCGTCGGTCTGCGCCGCCAGCTCCTGCGCCCAGTACAGCGCGAGGTAGAAGTGGCTGCCGCGGTTGTCCAGCTCGCCGGTGCGGCGGCTCGGGCTCTTGTCGTTGTCCAGCAGCTTGCCGGTGGCGGCGTCCAGCGTCCTGGCGAGCATCTGGGCCTTGGCATTGCCGTTCTTGATGCCCAGCTCCTCCAGGCTCACCGCGAGGGCGAGGAACTCGCCCAGCGAATCCCAGCGCAAGTGGTTTTCCTCGATGAGCTGCTCGACGTGCTTGGGCGCCGAGCCGCCGGCGCCGGTCTCGTACATGCCGCCGCCGGCGAGCATGGGCACGATGGAGAGCATCTTGGCGCTGGTGCCCAGTTCCATGATGGGGAACAGGTCGGTGAGGTAGTCGCGCAGGATGTTGCCGGTGGCGCTGATGGTGTCCAGGCCGCGCACCACGCGCTCGAGCGTGTAGCGCATGGCGCGCACCTGGCTCATGATCTCGATCTGCAGGCCGGTGGTCTCGTGCTCGTGCAGGTACATCCTGACCTTGGTGATGAGCTGGTTCTCGTGCGGGCGGTAGGGGTCGAGCCAGAACACCACCGGCATGCCCGACTGGCGCGCGCGCGTGACGGCGAGCTTGACCCAGTCGCGGATCGCCGCGTCGGTGGTGCGGCACATGCGCCAGATGTCGCCCTGCTCCACCTGCTGGGAAAGCAGCACTTCGCCGGTGGCGTTGTCGGTGATGTTGACGGTGCCGTCCTCGGGGATCTCGAAGGTCTTGTCGTTGGAGCCGTATTCCTCGGCGCCCTGCGCCATCAGGCCGACGTTGGGCACGGTGCCCATGGTGGCGGGGTCGAAGGCGCCGTGCC
>CAUJIM010000085.1 GCA_963205335.1 Pseudomonadota bacterium | reverse complement strand
CGCCCGCGCTTCCGCGGCCCAGGCGCCGACTCCGCCGATCCCGACCCCCGCGACGTGCGCGCCGCGGATGCGGCGCGCACCGGCCTCGCCATAGAGCCGCGCCAAACCGGCAAGGCTGCGCTCGGACGCCGGTTCCTGGAGCGCCGCTGCAGGCACCGCGCTCACTTCAGGCGCGCCAGGCGCTCCTTGGCGGCCGCCGCGGCCTCGGACTGCGGATAGGCACGCAGCAGATCCTCGAGCGTCTTGCGGGCAGCCTTGGTGTCCTTGAGCTCGACCTGGCAGTTGGCGATCGACAGCGCCGCCTCGGGCGCGCGCGCATGGCTGGGCGACGCCGCCAGCAGGGCCTTGAAGTTGCCTATCGCATCCTTGTACGAGCGGGTGGCGTACTGCGCGTTGCCCAGCCAGAACCGCGCCGAGGGCAGGTAGCCCGACTGCGGGTACTGGCGCACGAAGGCCTCGAACGCGCTGGCCGCATCCGCGAACTTGCCGGCCCGGAACGTCGCCAGCGCAGCCTCGAAGTCGTTCTTTTCGGCGGGCTCGACATTGAATTCCTGGCCGTCGACCTGGACCTTCACGGGCTCGAACTTGCGCAGGCGCTCGTCCACGCCTTGCGCGATGTCCTTCTGGCGGCGCTGCACGTCGGCCAGCTCGCGGCGCAGCTGCTCGTTTTCACCGCGCAGCGTGGCCATGTCGGTGCGCAGCGACTCGATCTGGGTCTGCAGATCGAGCAGGCTGCGGCGCACCTGCGACGTCTCGTCACCCGAGCGCTCGCTGTTGCGCTGCGCGGCCTGCTGCAGCGCATCGATGCGCTGGCGCATCTCCAGAATGGCGCGGCGCGCCTCGTCGTCCTCGAAAAGCGCCGCGTGGCCCACGGAAGACCACGCCATCATCACGGCGCAGGCGATGGCCAGCCAAATGCGCGAAGGGTTTGCCTGCATGCGCCCCGCCCCCTCAGTGGTAGGTCAGCTCGACGCGGCGGTTCTTCGCGTAGGCTTCTTCGGACGAACCCTGCACCGCCGGTTTTTCCTTGCCGAGGCTCACGGCTTCCATCTGCGCATCCGGCACGCCGATCAGGCCAAGGGCGCGCCGCACCGCTTCGGCGCGTTTCTGGCCCAAGGCCAGGTTGTACTCGCGGCCACCGCGCTCGTCGGTATGCCCCTCGATCATCACGCGGGTGGCGTTGTGGCTCTTGAGGTAACGCGCGTGCGCGTCGAGCAGCGACTGGTACTCGGGCTTGACGGCATAGCTGTCGAAGTCGAAATACACGATGCGCGCCACGCCCACCGGGCCGGCCGCCGTGCCCGCGGACGCATTGAGGTCGACGGGCGCAACGCTGCTCTGCCCGGCGCCGCCCGCCCCCTGGTTGGTAGCGACCGCTCCCCTGTCCTCGACCGGGACGTCGTTGAGCTTGACACCCGAGCTGCAGCCCACCACCAGAGCGGTGGCAACCAAGGCAAGCGACATGCGATTGAAACGGAAGTACTTCATGTGTGTCTCTCCAATGGAGCGTTGTCCTGAAAAAGAAAATTACTGTTTTTGAAACGGCCCCCAGGCGGGCTCGCGGATATCCCCGCTCTGCCCGGCCAGGCGTGCCTTGATCTTGCCGTCCAGCGTCGTGGTCATCAGCGCCTCCCTGCCCTGCAGGCGCGTCGCGTAGACGAGCAGCTTGCCGTTGGGCGCGAAGCTGGGGCTTTCGTCGGCACTGGTATCGGTGAGCGCCGTCACGCTGCCCGATTTCAAGTCCATCACGTGCAGCTTGAACGCCCCGCCCACGCGCGCGACGTACGCCAGCCACTGTCCGTCCGGACTGATGCTGGGGGAGATGTTGTAGTTGCCCTGGAAGGTGACCCGTTCCGCGTTGCCGCCACCCGTCGCGACGCGATAGATCTGCGGCGACCCGCCGCGATCGCTGACGAAGTAGATCGTGCTCCCGTCGCTGGAATAGACCGGCTCGGTGTCGATGCCGCTGCTCTGCATCAGCCGGTGCGGCTCGCCGCCGTTGGCGCCGATGGTGTAGAGCTGCGAGCCGCCGTCGCGCGAGAGCGTCACGGCCAGGGTCCGCCCGTCGGGCGACCAGGCCGGCGCGCTGTTGGAGCCGCGGAAATTGGCAATGAGCCGCCTGCGGCCGGTGGCGATGTCGTGCACGTACACCACGGGCTTGCGCGATTCGAACGAAACGTAGGCCAGCTGCGTGCCCGAGGGCGACCACGCCGGCGAAATGATCGGCTCCGGGCTGGAGAGCGCGGACTGCGCGTTTTCACCGTCGGCGTCGGCCACCCAGAGGCTGTAGCGCGCGCCCACCTTGGTGACGTACGCGATGCGGGTGGAGAAGATGCCGCGCTCCCCCGTGAGTTTCTCGTAGATGAAGTCGGCGATGCGGTGGGCCACGAGGCGCAGGTCGGCCTGCGTGACCACGAAGCCCTGGCCCCCCAGATCCTGGGCCTTGACCACGTCCCAGAGCCTGAAGCGCACGTCGTAGCGCCCGTCGGACAGCCGGCTGACGCTGCCCACGTTCAGCGCGTCGGCCTTGCGCTCGCGCCACTGCGCCAGGTCGACGCGCGAGGTTTCGTCCAGCCCCGCCCCGCCGGCGTCGACGCCGGCGAAGCGGCCGCTGCGCTCGAGATCCGCCTGGACGATGGCGGAAATCTTCTGCGGCGACTGCTCCTCGCCGCGCAGCGCGGCGATGGCGATGGGAATCTGGGACAGGCCGACGCCGGTGATCTCGACGCGGAACTGCGCGAGGGACGGGAGACTGGCCAGAAGCGCTGCGGCGCCGACGGCCTGGCGGCGCGACAGCCGCAGCGCGGCCGAGGACGCTCGCACTGCGAAGTGATAGCGGTCAGGAATCATGGGCAAAATGGAACCAGCGAAAAATGCAACCTGGCAAAGCTTTGCATGTTACGCTTTCCGTAGCATGCCCTGTGACAAACTGTGCCTTCGCGCAATTGCCTCAACGTAGAATCCGCCGTTCATGCAGGATAGCAATCATAGCGCGTCGCAAGACGGCACGCCGGCGGGCACGGCCTCCGGCCCCTTGCTCGCGCGGCTCGGGCGGCTGCGGGCCTACTTCGGCCACCAGCGCCTGGAATGGGTCGTGGCGGTGCTCACCACCATCGTCGCGGCGTTCACCGAGCCGCTGATCCCGGCGCTGCTCAAACCCCTGATCGACAAGGGTTTCACCGAAGGGACCCTGGCGCTGTGGCTCGTGCCGGTGGCGATCATCGGCGTCTTCATGGTGCGCGGCGTGGCGCAGTTCGTCGGCAAGTACGCGCTGGCGCGCATCGCCAACGAGGGCATGGTGCGGCTGCGCACCGCGCTGTTCGGGCGGCTGATGGTGGCGCGCATGGAAGTGTTCAACCGGCAGTCGGCCAGCGCGCTCTCGAACACCGTGGTCTACGAGGTGCAGAACGGCTTCAGCGTGCTGGTGCAGGCGCTCATGGGGCTGTCGCGCGACAGCTTCACGGTGCTCGCGCTGCTCGGCTACCTGCTGTACCTGAACTGGCAGTTGACGCTGATCGTCGCGGTCATGGTGCCGGCGGTCGCATGGGTCATGAAGACGCTGTCACGGCGCCTGTACCACATCACCAAGAGCAGCCAGGAGGCTACCGACGACCTGGCCTACGTAGTGGAGGAAAACGTGCTGGCGCACCGCATGGTCCGGCTGCACGACGCGCAGGCGCAGGAGACGGCGCGCTTCGAACAGCTCAGCGAGCGCCTGCGGCGCCTGGCGATGAAGTCCATCGTGGCGTCGGGCGCGATGACGCCGGCCATCCAGCTGCTGTCGGCGGCGGCGCTCTCGGCGGTGATCTGCATCGCCCTGTGGCAGAGCCGCGATGGCGGCGCGCAAAGCGTCAGCGTGGGCGGGTTCGCCGCGTTCATCACCGCGATGCTGATGCTGATCACGCCGATCCGCCGCCTGGCCGACGTGGCCACGCCCATCACGCGCGGCGTCGCGGCGCTCGAACGCGGCCTGCGTCTGCTCGAAGGCACCGCACCGGAAACCGAGGGCGCGCACACCGCGGACAGGGCGCGGGGAGAGATCGCGCTGCGCGGCGTGCGCGTGTCCTTCCATCCGGAGCAGGCCCCGGCGCTCGACGGCATCACGCTGACGATCGCGCCCGGCGAGGTCGTGGCGCTGGTCGGCCCCTCGGGCGCGGGCAAGACCACGCTGGTGAACCTGCTGCCGCGCTTCATCGCGCCCGACGCGGGCAGCATCACGCTCGACGGCGTGCCACTGCAGGACTGGAAGCTGAGCGCGCTGCGCGCCCAGTTCGCCCTGGTGAGCCAGGACGTGGTGATGTTCAACACCAGCATCGCCGCCAACGTGGCGCTGGGCAGCACGATCGACGAGGCCCGCGTGGCCGAGTGCCTGGCGGCGGCCAACCTGATGGGGCACGTGGCGCAGCTGCCGCAGGGCATGCGCACCATCGCGGGACACAACGCCGCGCAGCTGTCGGGCGGGCAGCGCCAGCGGCTCGCGATCGCCCGCGCGCTCTACAAGGACGCGCCGATCCTGATCCTGGACGAGGCCACGTCGGCGCTGGACACCGCCTCCGAGCGCCTGGTGCAGGAAGCGCTGCAGCGCCTGATGCGCGGACGCACGACGCTGGTGATCGCGCACCGGCTGTCGACCATAGAGCACGCCGACCGCGTCGTCGTCATGGAGCACGGGCGCATCGTCGAAGAGGGCACGCACGCCGCGCTGATGGCGGTGGACGGCCTGTACGCCCGGCTGCAGTCGGTCACGACGGGGCAGCAAAAACCATAGCTGGCCGCGCGCGCCGGCCGGCGCCTGCAGCCCGATTTCCCATCAGCACCCTGCCGGGAAAGCCGCGTGCGCCCTACCACTTGCCGCCGCTGGCGCGGCTGCGCCGCACGGCCGCGAGGATGTCCTGCACCAGCCCATCGCGCCCGGCCTGGCGGGCGAAGTCGATCGCAGTCAGGCCCTGCTGGTTCCTCAGCGCCGGATCGGCGCCCTCCTGCAACAGCAGGCGCGCCACGTCGATCTGGCCGTAGCGCGCCGCCATCATCACGGGCGTGGTGCCATTGGGCGAGGCCGCGTCGATGTAGGCGGCATGCTCGAGCAGCAGCCGCACCATGTCCACCGCCTCGGGTGCGCTGCTGCTGGCGGCGTAGTGCAGCGGCGTCCAGCCGGTCTTGTTGACGTCGGCATCGCGCGCGATCAGCGTGCGCGCCGCCTGCAGGTTGCCGCTCAGCGCGGCCATCATCAGCGCGCTCTCGTCCTTGGCGTTGCGCTCCTCGACCCTGAGCTCGGCGCTGGCCAGCAGCGCCTGCGCCGCCTGGCGCGAATCCTCGTGCAGCGCCACGATCAGCGCCGGCTGGCGGTGGGCATCGCGCGCATTGGGGTCGAAGCCGCGACGCAGCAGGTCGGCCACCGCTCGGCCATCGTCGAGCGCGATCGCCCGGAAGAATTCGGCATAGGCATCGGCCCGCGCCAAAGGCGCGAACCACGGCAGGGCCAGTGCCGCGAGCAGGCGGCGGCGCCCGACGCTCACGCCGCGGTTCCCGAAAGGAACAGCGCCTCGAAATTGCGGCTCGTCGCCTCGGCCACGGCGTCGAGCGCGAGCCCCCGGGTCTGCGCCAGCTGCTGCGCCACGTAGGGCACGTACGAGGGGTTGTTGGTCTTGCCGCGCATGGGCACCGGCGCGAGGTAGGGGCTGTCGGTCTCGATGAGCATGCGCTCCAGCGGCACGAAGGCCGCCACGTCGCGCAGGTGCTGCGCGTTCTTGAACGTGACGATGCCGGAGAACGAGATGTAGAAGCCCATGTCGAGCGCCGCGCGCGCCACCTCCATGGTCTCGGTGAAGCAGTGGAACACCCCGCCGGCGCTGCCGGCGCTGCCGTCCTCGCCCTCCTCGCGCAGGATGGCGAGCGTGTCGTCCGAGGCACTGCGGGTGTGGATCACCAGCGGCCTGCGCGCGGCCCGCGCGGCGCGGATGTGCACGCGAAAGCGCGCGCGCTGCCACTCGAGGTCGGCCACGCCGCGCCCGCCCTTGCGCTCCTGCAGGTCGTAGTAGTCGAGCCCGGTCTCGCCGACCGCGACGACGCGCGGCAGCCGCGCCAGCCGCACCAGCCCCGGCACGTCCGGCTCGGCCACGCCCTCGTTCTCCGGGTGCACGCCGACCGTGGCCCAGAAGTTGTCGTGGTCGGTGGCGAGCCGGTGCACCTCGGGGAACTCTTCCAGCGTGGTGCAGATGCACAGCGCGCGGTCCACCCGCGCCTGCGCCATCGCGGCGCGGATCGCCTCCAGCTGCGGGCGCAGCGAGGGCTCGGTCAAATGGCAGTGGGAGTCAACGAACATGGGTGCAAAGCGGAGCGCCGGCTCCGCAGGGGCCGCGCCGGCCCTAGATCGTCTGCGTCGGCTTGTCCGCGCCCAGCATGGGGCCGAGGATTTCCTCGATCTTGAGCTTGAGCTGGAGCGACTTGTCGTCCTTGGGGAACTGCACGCCCACGCCCTGCGTGCGGTTGCCGCCCGCCCGCGCGGGCGTGACCCAGGCCACCCGGCCCGCGACCGGGTAGCGCTGCGGCTCGTCGGGCAGCGACAGCAGCACGTAGACGTCGTCGCCCAGCCGGTACTCGCGCGCCGTGGGCACGAAGATGCCGCCGTCCGCGAAGAAGGGAATGTAGGCCGCGTGCAGCGCGGCCTTGTCCTTGATGTTGAGCTGCATCACGCTCGGGCGCGGTGCATTGGCGGCAGTGCTCATGGCGGGTGGTGCGAAAGCGCAGGGGGATTCTCAGTGGCGCGAGTGTAGTGTCTCGCGCGCCTGCGCCACAAGCGCCTCGAGCATCAGGCCGGCGTTGAACGGGTGCTCGGCGGTGCGCGCCTCCTGGCGCAGCAGGGCGGACCAGCGCGTGAGTACGTCGACGGACGGGAGCGCGCCGGGCTGCGGCAGGTCGGCGCCGGCGAAGTAGCGCGGCGCGCCGCCCACGCGCAGCGCGAGCAGGTCGTGGCAGAGCTTTTGCAGCACGTCGACCACCTGCGGTGGCGCCAGGTCGGCGAGCGCCGCGCCGTCGCCGCGGGACAGCGCCTGCGGGATCCGCCCCCAGGCCTGCGGATCGCGGCCGGCGCGCGCCAGCGCCAGCGCGTCGTCGGGCCGGCCGCCGGCGGCGCGCAGCCAGACCTGCGCCGCCGGCCCGGGCACGCCTTGCGCCTGCAGCCAGGCGAGCGCCTCGGCGGCGGGCGGCCAGTGCAGCGTGTGCGCCAGGCAGCGGCTGCGGATGGTGGGCAGCAGGCGGTGCGCCGCCTCGCTCGCCAGCACGAAGCGCACGTCGCCCGGCGGCTCTTCCAGCGTCTTCAGGAGCGCGTTGGCCGTGACCGCGTTCATCTGCTCGGCCGGGTACACCAGCACCACCTTGCCGCGCCCGCGCGCGCTGGTGCGCTGGGCGAACTCGACCGCCTCGCGCATCGCGTCGACGCGGATCTCGCGGCTCGCCTTGCGCTTTTTCTCGTCGATGTCGGACTGCGCCTTCTCGGACAGCGGCCAGCCGAGCGCCAGCATCTGCACCTCGGGCATGAGCACGCACAGGTCGGCATGGGTGCGCACCTCGACGCCGTGGCAGCTGGCGCAGGCGCCGCAGGCGCCCTGCCCGGTGGGCGCATCGCACAGCCAGGCGCGCGCCAGTTCGAGCGCCAGCGCGTACTGCCCCAGGCCCGACGGCCCGTGTAGCAGCCAGGCGTGGCCGCGCTGCGCCAGCAGCTGGCCGCGCTGGCGCGCGATCCAGGGTGCGACCCCGGGCGCGTCAGCTTCAGCCACCGGCGGCCTCCGCGATCCAGCCGCGCGCCGCCACCGCGGCGAGCACCTGCGCGCCCACCTGCTCGCGCGGCTGCGCCGCGTCGATGCGGACGAAGCGCGCGGGCGCGGCCGCGGCGCGGTCGGCATAGCCCTGCGCCACCCGGCCGAAGAACGCCAGCGGCTGCGCCTCGAAGCGGTCGGGCGCGCGCGCCGCGCTCAGGCGGGCGGCGGCCACCGCCGGCGGCAGGTCGAACCACAGCGTCAGGTCTGGTTCAAGCATCAAATCCGGGTTTTCCGCAATATGGGTCTGTGCCAGCCGCTCCATTTGCGATAGCACGCCGAGATCGAAGCCGCGCCCCGCGCCCTGGTAGGCGAAGGTGGCGTCGGTGAAGCGGTCGCACAGCACCACGGCGCCGCGCGCCAGCGCCGGGGCAATCACCAGGCGCAGGTGGTCGCGCCGCGCAGCGAAGGCCAGCAGCACCTCGGTGAGCGCATCCATGCTCTCGTGCAGCAGCAGCTCGCGCAGCTTCTCGGCCAGCGGCGTGCCGCCGGGCTCGCGCGTGCGCACCAGCTCGCGCCCGGCATCGCGCAGCGCCTGGGCGAGCCGGTCGATGTGCGAGGACTTGCCCGCGCCGTCGATGCCCTCGAAGCTGATGAACACGCCCGGCTTCATTTCTGCCCCCGCTGGTAGCGGTTGACCGCGCGGTTGTGCTCGTCGAGCGTGGCGCTGAACTGGCTGCTGCCGTCGCCGCGCGCCACGAAGTACAGGGCGCGGGTCGGTGCCGGCTGCACGGCGGCGAGCAGCGCCGCCTTGCCCGGCATGGCGATCGGCGTCGGCGGCAGGCCGGCGCGGGTGTAGGTGTTGTACGGCGTGTCGGCCTGCAGGTCGCGCTTCCTCAGGTTGCCGTCGAAGCGCTCGCCCAGCCCGTAGATCACGCTCGGGTCGGTCTGCAGCAGCATGCCGGCGCGCAGGCGGTTGGTGAACACGCCAGCGATCAGCGCGCGGTCTTCGGCGCGGCCGGTCTCCTTCTCGACGATGCTCGCGAGCGTCAGCGCCTCTTCGGCGGACTTGAGCGGCGTGTCGCTCGCGCGCAGCGCCCAGGCCGCCTCCAGCCGCCGGTCCATCTGGCGCAGCGCGCGGGCAAGCACCGCCAGGTCGCTGCTGCCCTTGGCGTAGGCGTAGGTGTCGGGGAAGAAACGCCCTTCCGGCGCGACGCCCGGCCGGCCGAGCGCGGCCATGAGCGCGGTATCGCTCATGCCCCCGGTCTCGGGCCTGAGTGCGTCGGCGCGCGCCAGCGCGGCGCGCACCTGGCGGAAGTTCCAGCCCTCGATGAAGGTCACCGAGCGCATCGTCGCCTCGCCGCGCACCAGCTTCTGCAGCAGCTCGTACGGCGTGGTGCCCGCCGGGATCTCGTAGTTGCCGGCCTTGATCTGGCGGTCGCTCCCCGACAGGCGAAACCACAGCCACAAGAGCTGCGGCGGGGCCTGCAGCCCGGCCTGCACCGCCGCCTGCGCCACGCCGCGCGGGGTGGTGCCGGGCTCGATCTCCAGCTCCAGCGGGGCGCTGCCCGCGAGCGCGATCGGCGCGTGCAGCCAGCGGTAGCCGGCAACGCCGGCGGCCGCCACGAGCAGCAACAACACGAGAAGGAAACGGCGCACGGCGCGGCGGGACACGAGCATGGAACAGATCATCATAATTCAGCCATGCCTGACTTCGAATGGGCGCCGCCGCACGGCGCCGCAGCCCTTTCCCACCTCGGCGTGATCCGCGCGCACGGGCCGGACGCCGCCGCCTTCCTGCACGGCCAGCTGACGCAGGACATGGCGCACCTGGGCGACGGCGAGGCCGCCTTCGCCGCCTGGCTCTCGCCCAAGGGGCGCGCGCTCGCCAGCTTCGTCGTGCTGCGCGACGCGGGCGACGAGTGGCGGCTGGTGTGCCACCGCAGCGTGCTCGCCGCCACGCTCAGGCGCCTGTCGATGTTCGTGCTGCGCGCCCGGGTGGCGCTGAGCGACGCGACGCCCGATTCCAGGCTCGTCGGCCTGATCGGCGACGGCGCCCGGGCGCTGCTGCCGGCCGGCGCCGCCTCCTGGGCGCGGCGCGACGCGGGCGGCGCCAGCGCCGTGCGGCTGTACCCCGCCGATGGCCAGCCGCGCGCGCTGTGGCTCGCCCCCAGGGATGTGCCCGCGCCGGACGCCGCGCCGATCGACCAGGCCGCCTGGCTGGTCTCGGAGGTGCGCGCCGGGGTGGCCGGCGTGAGCCAGGCGATCGCCGACGCCTTCGTGCCGCAGATGCTCAATTACGAATCGGTCGGCGGCGTGCACTTCCACAAGGGCTGCTACCCGGGGCAGGAGATCGTCGCGCGCAGCCAGTTCCGCGGCACGATCAAGCGGCGCACCTTCCTGGCGCACACGGCGGCGGCGGTGCAGGCGGGGGACGAGGTGCACGCGGCCGACGGCGCCGGCGGCGAGCCGGTCGGCAGCGTCGCGCAGGCGGCGGCCCTGCCCGGCGGCGGCAGCACGGCGCTGGTGGTGCTGCAGACGGCGGCGGCGGCGCGCGCCCTGCGCGCGGGCGGCGCGCCGCTGATCCTCGAGGCGCTGCCCTACGCCCTGCTGCAGGATATATGAGAAAACGCAGCTTTTCCCTTGCCAGGCAAGCGCGGGAAGCTACGGTTTAAATAGCTAGGGGCGCAGCGTCCGGCGCATTTCGACGTGCGCGATGCCGGCTTCCTCGAACGGCTCGCCCGCCACGGTGAAGCCCGCGCGGCGGTAGAACCCCTCGGCGTGGCACTGCGCGTGCAGCGCCACGGCGGCGTCGCCGCGCTCGCGCGCGGCCTGCACCAGCGCGTCGAGCAGCATCCGGCCCCAGCGCTGGCCGCGCAGCGCGCGGTCCACCGCCATGCGGCCGATGCGGCCCTCGCCGCCCTCGGCGGGCAGCAGGCGGCCGGTGGCCACGGGCCGCCCGAGGCGGTTGACGGCCACGGCGTGCAGCGAGGCGGCGTCGAGCGCGTCCAGCTCGATCTCGGGCGGCACGCCCTGCTCCTGCACGAAGACCGCCGCGCGCAGCGGCGTGGCCTGCGGCCCGAGCGCGGCCCAGTCGCCCAGGCGCAGCTCGACCATCTCGCCGCCGGCCTCGAAGTGCTCGATGACGGCGCGCAGCGCGGCGGGCACCGCGCGCTTGGTCTGCGTGGCGGCGTCGGCGAAGACGTAGACCAGCTCGACCGCGACGAGCAGCCGGTCGGCGCAGAAGATGCCGCACTCGAACACCATGGAACTGGTGCCGATGCGGGCGCAGCGCATGCCCACGTCCAGCAGGTCGTCGAGCCGCGCCGAGGCGTGGTACTCGACGCTGGCCTTCTTGAGGAACACGTCGCCGCCCAGGCCGTGCATGGTGGCCTCGTAGGGCAGCGCCAGCGCGCGCCAGTACTCGGTGACGGCGCAGTCCGCGTAGGTGAGGTAGTGCGCGTTGAAGACGATCTTCTGCTGGTCGATCTCGGACCAGCGCACGCGCAGGCGGACGAAGCAATGGAAGTCCTGACGTTGCATGGCGTTCACTCCAAACCGAAGGCGGCGCGCAGCGCCCGGGCCGCGTCCTGGTGCGCCTGGCACGCCTCGGGCAGCGCGCGGCCCATCTTGATGAATTCGTGCGTCACGCCGCGGTAGATCTCCAGGTCGACGGCGATGCCCGCGGCGCGCAGCCGGTCGGCCCAGGCAATGCCTTCGTCGACCAGCGGATCGTATTCGGCCAGGCCGATCCAGGCCGGCGCGACGCCGTCCACCTCGTCCACCCGCAGCGGCGCGAAGCGCCAGTCCTCGCGCTGGGCGTGGTCGGGAATGTACTGGGCGAAGAGCCAGTCCACGGTCGCCTTGTCGATGATCGGGCCGTCGCGGAACGCGGCGTGCGAGGGCGTGTCCTGGTGCGCCGTGGTGCCGGGGTAGAACAGCAGCTGCAGCGAGAGCGCGAGGCCGGCGTCGCGCGCCATCAGCGCGCCGGCCGCGGCCAGCGTGCCGCCGGCGCTGTCGCCGCCGATGGCCAGGCGCGCGGCATCCAGACCCAGCGGCGCGGCCTGCGCGTGCAGCCAGGCGAGCGCATCCCAGGTGTCGTTGCTCGCCACCGGGAAGCGGTGCTCGGGCGCCAGGCGGTAGCCGAGCGAGACCACGGCCGCGCCGCTCAGGCGCGCCAGCTCGCGGCAGAGCACGTCGTGCGTCTCGATGCTGCCGATGGTGAAGCCGCCGCCGTGCAGGTACAGCAGCGCCGGCAGCGCCGGCGCGGCGGTGCTCGCGTACAGGCGCGCGGGCAGCGCGGCGCCGTCGCGCGCCGGGATGCGCAGCTCCTGCACGCGCGCCAGCGGCGCGGGCGCCAGCTCCAGCACCCCGGCGCCGGCGGCGTAGGCGGCGCGCGCCTGGGCCGGCGTGAGGGTGTGCAGCGGCGCTCGCGCGGCGCGCGCCATGCCGCCGAGCACGGCGCGCATCTGCGGCGTCAGGCGCAGGCCGGCGAAGGGGGAGGAGGCGGCCGCGGCCATGTCAGCCCGCATCGCTCGCCAGCGGCGCGTGCAGCACGCGCGTCGGGGTGACCAGGCGCACGTCCATGCGCTCGAGCAGCTCCAGGATGGCCAGGGTGATGCGCTGCTGCGCGTCGCGGTGCGGCACGAAGCCCGGCTTGAGCACGTGATAGACGAACTCGTACTGCAGCGCGGCGTCGCCGAGGCCGAACAGGTGCCCGCGATCGAAGCGCACGCCGTCGATCGCCATGATGATGCCGCGCACCTCCTGCACGATGCGCTCGGCCTTGGCGCGCGGGGTATCGAGCGCGACGTTCAGCCGGTAGGTGACGCAGCGCTCCTTCATGCGGCTGTAGTTGCGCACCAGCTTGCCGAGCAACTGCGCATTGGAGATGGCCAGCTCCTCGCCCGAGGACGAGACGATGCGCGTGCTCTTGATGCCGACGCGGCCCACCGTGCCCGACTCGCCATCGAACGCGATGGACTCGCCCACCTCGAAGGGCTTGTCCAGGCCGATGCTGATGGAGGCCAGCAGATCGCCCAGCACGCTCTGCGCCGCCAGCGCCACGGCCACGCCGCCGATGCCCAGGCTGGCGATGAAGGCGTTGACGTTGATGCCCGCATTGCCCAGCACCGCCAGCAGCAGCACCACCCAGACGACGAGCTGCACCGTCCACTGGATGATGCCGATCAGCACCGGGTTGCGCCGCGCGTCGCCCCGCTCGGCGATGTGCTGGAGCGTGGAGACCACCAGCCGCGACAGCCACAGCGCGAGCTGCACGCCCACCAGCACGTAGATCAGCTGCCCCAGGTACGCAGGCGCGTCGCCCGGCAGGCGCAGCGCGCGCGCGGCGACGGTGAACGCGAGCAGCAGCAGCACCCAGCCGCGCGTGGCCTTGACCACGGCCAGGGCGACCTTCACCGGGCCGTCCGGATGCTGGCGCGCGAGCAGCGCCAGGCGCCGGCCCAGCAGCACCACCACGCCGTGCACCAGCGCGTAGGCCGCCAGCGCCAGCGCCGCCGCCACCGCCCACGACAGCGCCGTCTGGCCCAGCCAGCGCGATTCGATCCACCACTGCTGCACGATCGGACCGCCTGCGCGTCAGCGGAAGCTCACCTTCACCGGCTGCGCCCCGGTCAGGCCCAGGTAGTCCACCGTCACCGACAGGCCTGCCTTGGGCGGCATCAGCGGCGAGAACGAGCCCAGGCTGATCAGGTCGCCCGGCTTCATCTGCAGGTTTTCCTTGCGCAGCGCCTGCGCCAGCCAGACCACGGCGTTCAGCGGGTGCCCCAGGATGTCGCTGCCCTGGCCGGTGGCCAGCACCTGGCCCTCGCCGCCGCGCACCACCACCTGCATGGTGGCCAGCTCGTCGAGCAGCCGGTAGCGCTCGCCGCGCGTGGCCGGCACCGCCAGCGGCGTGCCCGCCACGCCCATGCGCGCGCCCACGTTGATGGCGTTGACGCCCGCGCCGTCGAGCTTGGGCGGCGCCTGCACCACCAGGTCGGGCAGCTCGATGAACGGGATCACCTGGTCGATGTGCCGCAGCACCTCGGCCGGCGTCCTCGCGTCGTTCACGCCCGCGTCCTTCACGCGCACCAGCATGTCGGCCTCGAACAGCGGGCGCGCGCCGAAGTTCGGCGCCGTGGCGAAGCCGCTCCGCTGGATCATGCCGTCGTACAGCACGCCCCAGGTCGGCTGGTCGGTGTTGAAGCGCTTCTGCACCGCCGGGTTGGTCAGCCCCGCCTTGTAGCCCACCACCTTGCCGAATCTGGCCGCCAGCAGCTTGTTGAACTTGGCGCGCGTGCAGGCGGCGTCGGCGTCGCTCTGCGCCGCGAAGTTGGGCGCGGGCGTCCTGGCGAAATAGTGGTTCGCCATCTCGCCGACCTCGGCGTCGCTGAGGCAGGCCGCCTGCGCGCCCAGCGCCATGGCCAGACCGGATGCCAGGGCCAGCAGGGTTGTTCTCTTCGGCATCGATGTCTCCTCTGCAGTGGAAAAGCGCGATCGTACGCGACGCCTGCGGGCCGGCGGGTAGAGTCGGCCTGCGTACAAACCCCTCCCGGACACCCCATGCACCACCCTTCGACGAGCTTCACGCAAGCCGCCTGGCAGGCCCACCTGCCGCTGTACCGGCACACCCTGGCCCTGCCCTTCAACCAGGAGCTGGCCGCCGGCACCCTGAGCCCCGAGCGCTTTCGCCACTACATGGTGCAGGACGCGCACTACCTGGTGGCCTACGGCCGCGCGCTGGCCGTGGCCGCCGCCAAGGCCGACCAGGCCGAGGGCGTCGTGCAGTTCGCCGAGGCCGCGCGCGAGGCGGTGGTGGTCGAGCGCAGCCTGCACGAGGGTTTCATGCGGCAGTTCGGCGTCTCCCGGACCGAGTTCGACGCCACGCCGCTGAGCCCGGCCTGCCACCACTACACCAGCTACCTCGTGGCCACCGCCTGGGCCGCGCCCTACCCCGTGGTGCTGGCCTGCCTGCTGCCCTGCTTCTGGATCTACGCCGAGGTGGGCAAGGACATCCACGCGCGCGCCGCCCGCCCCAACCCCTACGCGGCCTGGATCGACACCTACGCCGGCGAAGACTTCCACGCCGCCGTGCGCGGCGTACTGGCCACCACCGACCGCGTGGCGGCCGGCGCCGATGCGCGCACGCTGGCGGCGATGCACGAGGCCTACGCCATGAGCGCCCGGCTGGAGTGGATGTTCTGGGACTCGGCCTACCGGCTCGGCGCCTGGCCAGCGTGATCCATCAGGTCCCGTCCACGCCGATCACGGTCAGGTGGCGACAGGTGGCCATTTCCAATTGCTATTCCGTGCGCTTCAACCGCTTCTGCGCAACTTCCAGCGGCAGTGATTCTTGAAGCCACTCAATGCAAACCCTGATCTTGGCCGAGGTCTCGAGGCGGGCAGGGTAGACGGCCCAAATGTTGGCCTCCTGAACCCACTCCGGGAGAATTTGCCTGAGTTTCCCGGCCTGGAGCAACGCAAGGACATCCCACATCGATCGCAGGATGATTCCATGACCGTCAACAGCCCATTGGACAACGATCTCACCGTTGTTTGAGGAGAGGGAACCGCGCACCTTCACCGACTCCTCCTTGATGCCGGACCGCAGTCGCCACACACCGAAGGGATGATCGCGTTCCTTGATGGTGAGGCAGTTGTGGTTTGCCAGTTCCGCAGGCAACTTCGGCATTCCGTGCCGCTGGATATAGGCAGGAGCGGCGCACAGAATTCGATGGTTCGCCGCCAACTTCCTCGCAATGTGATGGGATGCAATTTCATCACCCACCCGAACGTCGAGGTCGAACCCCTCCGCACCGACGTCAACCAGGCGATCGAACACCTCGAAGCGGATTTGCAGCGCCGAGTACCGCGCCGCAAGCGTGGACAGCGCGGGGCCGACAATGTTGCGGCCGAACCCGAAACTGTTGCAAATGCGGACCATTCCGCGGGGGCTCTCTCTCTTCGCGCCGATCTCTTCGACAAGATGGTCGACATCGTCGAGGATTCTTTGGGCCCAGTGATAGGTGCGCTCCCCATCCTCGCTCACGACAACGCGCCGCGTGGTGCGGTTGAACAGAGTGGCCCCCAGGGAGGCTTCGAGCACCTTCACGCGCTTGGTGACATACGCGGCAGAGACGCCCAGGTCTTTGGCTGCGCTGGCAAAGCTTGAGCGGCGAGCCACGTGAACGAACACCTGCAGATCCTCCGTACTCGGGAGTAAATTATTCACGATATGTGCACAAAGAATTAACCAATGTAGCAATTGTATTCATTAAGGAAATATCTCTACCATTGCGGCAGATGCATATCCAAAGGTGAAGTTGAAATGAAGGCACTGCGAATCGCCGCCATCGCGGGCGATGGAATCGGGAAAGAAGTCCTACCAGAAGGGATTCGCGTTCTTCAGGCGGCAGCAACGACTTTCGACATCGACCTCCGGTTCACCACATTCGAATGGGCGAACTGCGACTACTACGCAGAGCACGGGCGGATGATGCCGGCGGACTGGAAGGAAGAGATCGGCGGTTTCGACGCCATCTATTTCGGGGCAGTCGGATGGCCAGCGAAAGTCCCTGACCACATCTCCCTATGGGGTTCACTGCTCAAATTTCGCCGCGAGTTCGACCAATACATCAATCTGCGTCCGGTTCGCTTGTTTGACGGCGTGTCGAGCCCGCTCGCGAATCGCAAGCCAGGAGACATCGACTACTTCGTGGTCAGGGAGAACACCGAAGGCGAGTACACGTCCGTCGGCGACGTGATGTACGAAGGCACGGACAGAGAGTTCGTAGTCCAGGAGGCCATCTTCTCCCGCCACGGCACCGATCGCCTCCTCAAGTTCGCCTTCGATCTCGCCAGGAGCCGTCCACGCAATCATCTGACCCTGGCGACGAAGTCCAACGGCATCGCGGTCAGCATGCCGTGGTGGGACAACAGGGCCGACGAGATCGCGAAGAGGTATCCCGATGTGGCACTGAGCAAGCAGCACATCGACATCCTCAGCGCGCGGTTCGTGCTGCAACCGGATCGCTTCGATGTAGTGGCGGCAAGCAATTTGTTCGGCGACATCCTGTCGGACCTCGGCCCCGCGACGACTGGAACGATCGGGATCGCGCCCTCCGCCAATCTCAATCCCGAGCGGCGCTTCCCGTCGCTGTTCGAACCCGTTCACGGGTCGGCGCCCGACATCTTCGGCAAGGGCATCGCCAACCCGATCGCAATGATCTGGTCGGGTGCGCTGATGCTCGATTTTCTCGGACGGCGCGATGCGCACGACAAGATCGTCCAAGCCATCGAGCAGGTGCTGAAGTCCGGCCCCCGCACCCCAGACATGGGCGGAAGCGCAAGCACCGGCGAGGTCGGAAGGGCCGTCGCCCATCTGGTTTCCGGCCGGCCGTCGAATTGACCTGCGCTCGACACCTACCCCCCGTTTGCAATCGCTCTCTTTCCCGGATCGGTACATGCGCTTCGCACCACTCCCCCCCCAGCCCCCATCTACCCTGAAGAGGCTGCGGACTATGCCCGCGCTACCCTGCAACGCTCGGAGGCAGCGCTCGACCGGTGCGAGCTCGTCGCGCACCAGCACTTCGGCAACGACTACTGGCAGGCGCTGGACATCTACCCGCCAAGACAGGTGCCGGAAGGCGGTGCCCCGGTGCTTGTCTTCGCGCATGGCGGTGCCTGGACCAATGGTTACAAGGAATGGATGGGCCTGATGGCCCCCGCGCTGGCGGATGCGGGCATTGCATTCGTCTCCGTCTCGTATCGGCTTGCACCCGAGCACAAGTGGCAGGCGATGCTGGACGACTGCCTGGACGCGGTCGCGTGGGTGGCGCAAAACATCCACAGATACGGCGGCAACGCCGCGCGCATCGCCCTGGGCGGACACTCCGCGGGCGGGCACCTGATGGCGCTGGCGGCACTGTCGGCACAGCGCCTGCAGGAGCAGGGCGTCCCCCCCGCATCCATCGTCGCCTGCCTGCCTTTGTGCGCCCCCCTGGACATCCGCTACCCGGACCGGCAACCCGGCAGCGGCGAAGAACGCACGCACCAGATGATCCTGGACAACACATCGGAGGCTGGTGCTGCCAGCCCCATCTGCCACGTCCGCCCCGACAGCCCGTTCATGCTCCTGGCATACGCCCGAGACGACCTGCCCCGGATCATCAACGGGAGCCGCGCGATGGCGGCCGAACTCGATCGCCATGGCGTCGCCCACGAAACCATGGTGCTCGACGGCAACCATTTCAGCGCCGCACTAGCCGTCGCTGATGAAGGCTCCGAATGGACGCGCCGCGTGATCCGCCTGCTGCGCTCCTGAAGGCGAGCACGTCTTTTTTCCCCTGCCCCCTCCCGAAAGGAATCCACGTGAAGATACTCATGAAGATCCTGGCTGTCGCGGCCGTCGCAATCTCGACGACCGCCTTTGCCCAAGGCTGGCCCACCAAGCCCATCCGGTTCATCGTGCCGTACGCCGCCGGCTCCGGCCCCGATACGGCAATGCGGCCGGTCGCGGAACGGCTCGGCAAGATCCTGGGCCAGCCCATCGTCGTGGAGAACTTCGCGAGCGCCGGCGGCATCGTCGGTTCGCAGGCGCTGGCCAAGGCCGCTCCCGATGGATATACGTTCGGCTTCGGCAACAACATCACGCTGGCGGTGAACAAGAGTTTCTTCGAAAAACTTCCGTATGACCCCGACAAGGATTTCGAGCCTGTCGGGCTGCTCTTCGACAACCCGTACATCCTCGTCGCCGGACCCGGCTTCAAGCCCAACAGCGTGAAAGAACTGATCGACTACGCCAAAGCCAATCCGGGCAAGGTCAGTTTCGCATCGGACACGGGCGTGGGATCAGGCAGCCACCTTACCGGGGAGATGATGAAGTCCGTCGCGAAGATCGACGCGGTCCATGTCCCATACAAGAGCGGCTCACAGGCGCTGTCCGACCTGGTAGGCGGCCGGGTCGACATCATGTTCGACAACGTGAACGGCGTGCAGCAGTTCATTTTGAACAAATCCGTCAAGCCCCTCGCCGTCACCAGCACGAAACGGCTGGCGGAACTGCCGAACGTTCCTACGATGGCCGAATCGGGTTTCCCCGGGTTCCAGGCCGTCGCGTGGGGCGGTGTGATCGCACCCAAAGGCACGCCCCAGCCCATTATTCAGCGCATGAACGCTGCGATCGCCGAAACCCTCAAGAGCCCGGAAATCGTCCAGGTGAACGCAACGATGTCCCTGAACCCGCTCACGTCCACGCCGCAGGAATTTCAGACTTTCATCGCCAAAGAAACCGCCAAGTGGGCGGAGCTGGTGCGCATCTCCGGGGCGAAGTCCCAGTGAAGCGTCGCGAGGGAAGCTCTGGGCCGCTACCCCTCGACAGACGCCCGCCTATCTGATTTCCACCAGTGTGGCCGGCCGCAGCGCCTCGGCCGGCCAGTCGGCCGCGCTTGCCGGCAGGCGCACCCCGCGCGAGAGCAGCAGCGCGGCGCGGATCACGCCGGCGTGGGTGATCCAGACGCGGTCGGCGCCGCTGGCGCGCCACTCGTCCCAGGCCGCGCCGACGCGCGCCATCAGCGCGCGCACGGTCTCCGCGCCCGCGCCCGGGGGGGCGTCGGCAAAGTCGGCCAGCCAGCGGTCGAACTCGGCGCGCCCGATGTCGCGCCACGGGCGGCCCTCCCAGGCGCCGAAGTCCATCTCGCGCAGGCGTGCGTCGGTTCTCGGTATCAAATCCGGCCGCAGCGCTTGCAGAACCTGCGCGAGATGCTCGCAACGCTGTAGCGGAGAAACGCCCAGTGCCAGGCCCTGCGGCAGTTGGCCGGACAGCGCCCGGGCCGCCGCGCGCGTGGCCGCCGCGTCGGCCGCCAGGTCGCTCGCGCCGTAGCACAGGCCGGCCGCGGCGGCCACGGGCGCATGGCGCACCAGCCAGAGCCTCATACGGGTTTGCAATCGAGAAGGGAACAAGGCGTGAAGCCGCGGACAGTACACGCAGTACGGCAAGGCGAAACAACGCAGTTGTCTTTCCGATTGCGAAGCCGTGTCATGCCAGCGCCAGCCCCAGGTACAGCGCCAGCTCGCACACCTGCTGCGTCGCGCCCAGCGTGTCGCCGGTGAAGCCCTGCAGGCGCCGGCGCAGCAGGCGCAGCATGGCCGCGAGCACCAGCAGCCAGCAGGCCGCAGCAAACAACAAATGCATAGCGCCTCGCGCTTGCCACACAAGCGCCAGGGCCGGAAAAGACCACAAGAAACCCACCGCCAGGCCGGCGCCCGAGACCGCCTCCGCCAGCGGCTTGGACTTGGCCCGCCCGGCCTCACTCACGTAGGGCAGCGCGCGCATCACGACCAGCGGCGCGGCGCGCGAGAGCACGTGCGCGGCCAGGAGCAGCAGCGCCGCCGCGCCCGGCCCGTCGCGCTGCACCAGCAGTGCCAGCAGCGCCAGCTTGAGCAGCAGCGCCAGCACCAGCGCCACCGTGCCGTAGCTGCCGATGCGCGAGTCCTTCATGATCGCCAGCGCCTGCTCGCGCTGCGCGCTGCCGCCCAGGCCGTCGGCGGTATCGGCCAGCCCGTCCTCGTGGAACGCGCCGGTGAGCCACGCGGTCGCGGCGGTGCAGAGCGCCGCGGCCACCAGCGCGCCCCATGGCGCGGCGCCCAGGCGCAGGCCCGCGCCCCAGAGCACCAGCGCGCCCACGCCGCCCACCACCCAGCCCACGCCGGGGAAATGGCCGCTGGCCGCGTTCAGCATCGCCGGGCTGTAGCCCACCCACGCCGCCAGCCGCCCGGTGACGGGGATGCGGGTGAAGAACTGGAGGGCGAGCAGGAAGTGGCGCAATGCGTGCATCGGGAAAACGCCCGGGCGGCGCCGGAGCAGCGCGGGATTGTAGGCAGGCTCCCTCGGCCGCGCGAGCGGCTGCGCGGCGATGGTAAGGTGGCGCACCCACGGGCCGGCGCGTCGCCGGATTCCGGTCGACAACGCCTGGTTCCATGGAATACCTGTCTCAGCTGCTCACCCTCTCGGGCATCGTTCTCCTGGCATGCATCAGCCCCGGTCCGGATTTCGTCGCCGTCACGTCCCACGCCCTGAACGACCGGCGGTCGGGCCTGCTGGTCGGCCTGGGCATCGCTTGCGCGGTGGTGGTCTGGGCAGCCCTGGCCATTCTCGGGTTCGGATTGCTCATCAGGGAACTGTTCTGGCTCTACGAAACCATCCGCCTGGCGGGTGCGGCCTACCTGATCTACCTGGGCGCGCGCATGCTGATCGCCGCCTGCACGGCCAGGAGCGGCGGGCCGCATGTCCACGGCGTCGCGCGGGCACGCCCGTCGCAGGCGTGGCGCCAGGGCTTCATGGTCGGCATCACCAACCCCAAGACGGCCACCTTTTTCGCCACCTTGTTCGTCACCGTGCTGCCTGTCGGCGCGCCCTCCTGGGTGTATGTCAGCGTGGTCGCCCTGGCGGGCCTGATCACGGCCGGATGGCTCGGCGCGCTCGCCTCGTTCTTCTCCGTGGGGCGCGTCCGGTCCGTCTACGCGCGCATGAGCCGGGCCGTCGATGCCCTGATGGGCGCCGCGCTCGTGGGGCTGGGGATCCGCCTGGCGAGCAGCCGCTGACGTTTTCAGCGCGCGGCCGCGCCTTCCGCGTCCACCGCCTGCTGCACCGCCTTGTAGAACGCATCGCGCGCGGCCATGGCCCGGGGGTCGAGCGCGCCGCCGGCCCAGTTGGCGTTGGTCTCTATGACGAGCTGGCGCGCCGGGTCGATGAACAGCCCCTGGCCGAACGCGCCGCGCACGGTGAACGTGCCGTCGTCGTAGGTGGACCACTGGTAGCCGTAGCCCTTGCCCGACTCGCCGATGTCGGCCTGTTTGTGCGTGGCGGCCTGCAGCCAGCCCTCGGGCACGATGCTTTCGCCGTTCACCTTCGCGCCCTCCAGGATGAACTGGCCCATGCGCGCGAAGTCGCGCGGCGAGGCCTGGATGCAGCAGCCGCTGATCTCCTGCCCCGTCTTGCTCAGGATCCAGGTGGCCGGGTACTCCATGCCCGCGGGCTGCCAGATCTTCTCCTGCAGGTATTCGGCCAGGGGCTTCTTCACCGCCCGGCCGACGAGGATGCCGACGAGGTTGGTCTCGCCCGTGTTGTAGTGCCAGCGCGTGCCGGGCGGTGCCGCGCGCGGCAGGCGGCGCATGTAGTCCACCAGCGCGTCCTGCCCCTCGGGCGGCCGGTGGTTGTTGAAGCGCGCCACGTCGGAATCGGGGTCGTCGTAGTCCTCGTTCCAGGCCACGCCCGAGGTCATGGTGAGGAGCTGGCGCACCGTCACCTCGCCGTAGGCCGCGCCCCGCAGCTCGGGGATGTACTGGTCCAGCCGGTCGTCCATGCTGGCGATCGCGCCGTCTTTCAGCGCCGCGCCCGCGAGTGTGGAGGTGAACGCCTTGGCCACCGAGAAGCTGGTCCAGCGGCCCCCGGGGCCGAAGCCCAGGCCGTAGCGCTCGAGCCGCAGCCGGCCCTTGTGCACGACGAGCAGCGCCGCGCTCCTCTGCCCCGCCATGAAGGCGTCGACGTCGGTGGCGAGCGCGAGCGGCTCGCCCGGCGGCAGCGGGCGCGGCGCGGCCGAGGGCTGCACCGTGTGCCACTGCGCCAGCAGCGGGATGCGGTCGAGCGCGCGGAACGCCGCGTCGCGCTGGTCCTGGTTCCAGAACAGCAGGTCGCGGTTGGTCGGGAAGGTCTTGATGAGCGCCCGCGTCTCCTGGTCCAGGCTGAACCAGTCGGCGATGCCCGCCGCCATCAGCAACAGCAGCAGGCCCAGCAGCCCTTTTTTCCAGTTCTTCAGCACGGCTCCATCCTCACCGGACACACGGGCGTTCAGGATACGGCAGCCGGCGGCCGCCCGATGGCGCGCCGCTGCGCCGCCCACAGCGCCGCCACGCCCAGCAGCGACAGCGCCAGCAGCAGGGCCAGGCCGCCGGCGTAGCCGTGGGCCGGCGTCCACAGCAGGCCGACGGCCAGCGGCGCGGCGGCGCGCGCCAGCGCCAGCGGCAGGCCCAGCGCGCCGTTGAGCGCGCCGACGTGCGCCGCGTCCACGTACTGCGCCATCACCGTGCCCTTGACGATGGTCAGCATGCCGTTGCCCACGCCGTACAGCAGCGCGAACAGCAGCGCCGCCCAGCCGTGGCCGCTGCCCGCCAGCAGCACCGCCAGCGCCAGCGGCACCAGCGCCGGGGTCCAGCGGTTGGTGGCGTGCACGCTCACGTGCCGTTCGCCCGCGTACAGGGCGAAGCGCCCGAGCACCTGCAGCGCGCCGATGCTGGCCGGTAGCGCCACCGCCCAGGCCGCGGGCAGGCCGCTTTCGCGCAGCAGGCTCACCAGGTGCGGCGGCACGGCGGCGGTCACCGCCATCAGCAGCACGGTGAACACGCCCAGGCGCCAGAACACCGGCCCGCGCAGCTGCGCCGACAGCGCGCCGCCGCCACCGCCACCCGCGCGGGCCGGCGGCAAAGCGGCGGGCGCCGCCGGGCGCACGGCCCCGGGCGCGCCGCGCAGCAGCCAGGCGTGCAGCGGCACGCACAGCGCCAGGTTGATGGCGCCCAGCGCCCACGAGGCGGCGCGCCAGCCCCACAGGCCGATCAGCCAGTCGGTGAGCGGAATGAACACCGTGCTGGCCAGCCCGCCCAGGAAGGTGAGCGTGATGATGGCGCGCCGGTAGCCGTGCGGGAAGCGCCGCGTGACCACCGCGAACACCGGCGGGTACAGCGTGCCGGCCATGCCCAGCCCGATCAGCGTCCAGGCGGCGTACAGGCCGGCCAGCGAATCGACGACGCCGTGCGCCGCCAGCGCCAGGGCGAGCAGCAGCGAGCCGCCGGTCATCACCGCGCGCTCGTGGCCGGCGTCGATCCAGCGGCCCACGGCGAACGCCGCCAGCCCCTCGGCCAGCAGCGCCAGGCTGAAGGCCAGCGAGGTCTGCGCGCGCGTGGCGTGCAGCGCCGCCTCCACCGGCCCGACGAACACGGCGAACGAATACAGCGCGCTGCCCCAGCTCACCAGCTGCGCCAGCGACAGGCCCAGCACCAGGGTGCGCGGCGGTCTTCGGCGGATGGACGGCTCACGGCGTAGGGCGGGAGAAGGAGGCGGCAAACGGCCGCCCGGCACCCGGATTCTCAGGCCTTGTCCGACACCCCCGCCGACTCGAAGCTCGCCATCTCGCCGAGGATGCGGCAGGCCGATTCGAGCAGCGGCCAGGCGAGCAGCGCGCCGCTGCCCTCGCCCACGCGCAGGCCCAGGTCGAGCAGGGGCTCGGCGCCCAGCAGCGCGAGCAGCCGCGCGTGGCCGCGCTCGTCGGAGCGGTGGGCGAAGACGCAGCGCTCGAGCACCGCGGGCGCCATCTTCGAGGCGACGAGCACCGCGCTGCCGGCGATGAAGCCATCGACCACGACCACGCGCCGCTCGGCCGCGGCCTGCAGGACGGCGCCCACCATGGTGGCGATCTCGAAGCCGCCGAGCGCCGCCAGCGCCTGCACCGGCGCCAGCGCCCGCGCGTTGGCCGCCAGCGCCTCGCGCAGCACCGCCAACTTGCGCTGCACGCCCGCGCCGTCGAGCCCCGTGCCCGCGCCGGTGACGTCGGCCAGCTCCAGGCCGCCGAGCCGCGCCACCAGCAGCGACGCCGCGCTGGTGTTGCCTATGCCCATCTCGCCCAGCAGCAGCGCGTTGCCCGGCAGGGCCCGGACGAGCGCGGCGCCGTGGGCCAGCGCCCGATCGCACTGCGCCGGCGCCATCGCCGGCCCCCGGCTGCTGTCCTGCGTGCCGGGCGCGATCTTGCGCTCCAGCAGGCCGGGCGCGGGCGCGAAGTCGTGCCGCACGCCGCAGTCGACCACGGTCTGCGCCACGCCGTGCGGGCGCGCCAGCACGCTCACCGCCGCGCCGCCCGCGAGGAAGGTGCCCACCAACAGCCAGGTCACGACGCACGGGTAGGCCGAGACGCCGCGCGCGGCGATGCCGTGGTCGGCGGCGAAGACCACGAGCTGCGGCTGGCGCAGGCGCGGCTCGGCCGTGCCGAGGATCTCGCCCAGGCGCAGCGCGAGGCCGGCGAGCCGCCCGAGCGCGCCGTGCGGCACGGTCTTGCGGGCGATCTTGTGCTGCAGCGCGGCGCGCAGGGCGGCGTCGTGCAGCGCGGGAACCGGGGGAACGGAAAAGCCCATCGCTTGCTGTCTCTCCATCGCCATCTGCATTCAGGCGGCCAGGGCCGCGAGCACGCCGGGCGCGAAGGTGCGCTCCACCTCCGCCGCCAGGCCGTCGAACACCGCGTCGAGCGACGGCGCCGCGGCGCCGAAGAGCGCGCGCAGCACGGCCGCGTCCTCGAACAACCCGTGCAGGTACAGGCCCAGCACGTTGCCCGCCGGGTTCTGCCACGCCAGGCCGGCGATCGGCTCGCGCGCCACGTCGCCCCTGGCAGCCATCGCGGGGTGCTGCACGGTGCGCCCGCCGTGGATCTCGTAGCCGCCCAGCGCCACGCCCGAGAGCGCGGCCCACGCGCCGGCCACCTCGCCGAAGCGCCGGCTGCAGCGGCGCACGGTCTTGCGCGGCTCGAAGCTCGTCACCAGCGGCAGCAGGCCCAGGCCGGGGCCGTTGCCCTCGGGTTCGATGCCGTGCACGTCGATCAGCGCCTCGCCCAGCATCTGCAGGCCGCCGCAGATGCCCAGCACGCGGCCGCCGCGCGCGGCATGCTGCGCGATGGCCGCGTCCAGCCGCTGCGCGCGCAGCCAGGCCAGGTCCGCCGCCGTGGCCTTGCTGCCGGGCAGGACGATCCAGTCGGCGCCGTCCAGCGCGGCGGGGCTGCGCGCCCAGCCCAGGTGCACCCCGGGCACGTTCCTGAGCGGCTGGAACTCGTCCAGGTTGCTGATGCGCGGGTAGGCCACGACGGCGATGCGGACGGGCCTGCTCCCTCCCCCGCTGGGGGAGGGTGGGAGCACGGCGCGGTCGTCGAACACCCCGTCCTCCTCCGGCAGCCCGTGGCCGAAGCGCATCGGCACCACGGCCGCCGTCGGCACGCCGGTGAGTGCCTGCAGGCGCTGCGGCCCGGGCGCGAGCAGCGCCGCGTCGCCGCGGAACTTGTTGAGCACGAAGCCATGGATGCGCCCGCGGTCCGCCTCGGGCAGCAGCGCCCAGGTGCCGTACAGGTGGGCGAAGGCGCCGCCGCGGTCGATGTCGGCCACCAGCAGGCAGCGCGCGTCGGCATGGCGCGCCACGCGCAGGTTGACCACGTCGCTGTCCATCAGGTTGATCTCGGCGGGCGAGCCCGCGCCCTCGATCACCACCACGTCGTTCTCGGCGCGCAGGGCGTCGAGCGCGGCGGCGATCCGCGGCCACACGCGCTCGCTGCGGCCGCGCCAGGGCATTGCCGACAGCTCGCGGCTGACCTGCCCCAGCAGCACCACCTGGCTGCGCGTGTCGGCCTCGGGCTTGAGCAGCAGCGGGTTCATGCGCACGTCGGGCGCGGCGCGCGCGGCCAGCGCCTGGAAGTACTGGGCCGAGCCGATCTCGCCCGCCGCGCCATCGGCGCCCGCCACCACGCGCGCGTTGTTGCTCATGTTCTGCGCCTTGAACGGCGCCACCTTCAGGCCCCGGCTGGCGTAGTGGCGGCACAGCGCGGTGGCCAGCCAGCTCTTGCCCGCGCCGCTGCTGGTGCCGAGCACCATGACGCAGCGGGCGGGGCGGGTGGCGGAAGAAGGGGTGGCGGTCATGGCGCGCTGGGCGGGAAAGCTTCTCATTGTCCCCTGCGGGATGCGCCCCCGGCCGAACGCCGCGCCAAGACGGGCGCGGGCGCGGTGGGCACCGGCGCTCCCGCCTCCCAGGCATCGCGCAGCGCCTGCTGCGACGCCGGCGCCAGAGCACGCCCAGGCGCACGTGGCCCGGCAGCCCGAACGAGGCGCAGTCGCGCAGCTTGACGCCGTGCGCGCGCAGCGCCCGCAAGGCCGCCGGCACGTCGGCCAGCGGCAGGCGGGCCGTGAAGTAGTTGGCCAGGCTGCCGGGCAGCACGGTCCAGCCGAGCGCCGCGCACAGCGCCGCCTGCCGGGCCTTCCAGCCGCGCAGCGTGGCCAGCGACGCGGCCAGCCAGGCCTGCGCGTCCGGCTCCACCCAGGCCTGGAGCAGCGCCACGCCGTCCGCCCCCACAGGCCAGGACGGCGCCAGCGCCTGCACGGCGGCGGCCTGCGCCCCGGACGGCGCGATGGCGTAGGCCGCGCGCACGCCGGTCAGGCCCAGGGCCTTGTTGGGCGTCCAGAGCTGCCACGCGTCCAGAGGCGGCGCGGCGGCGGCACCTTCCAGCCGCAGCGGCGCGTAGGCGCGGTCGACGACGCGCACGTCGCCCGGCCGCACGGGTTGCCGCGCCCAGCGCGCCAGCGCCTCGTCCGCCGTGCCCAGCGGGCTGGCGGGCTCGCAGGCCCAGTGCAGCGCGGGCGGCCCCGCCGCCGCGGGCTCCAGCCCCCAGACGCCGGCGGCGCGCGCATAGTCGCCATAGCCGTGCGCGGGCAGCACCGCGTGGCGCAACCCGCCGCGCGCGGCGAAGGCGGTGATGCGGTGGATGAACTCGCTGGCGCTGGCCGCCAGCACGATGCGCTGCGCCGTCACGCCGTGGAACGCGGCCAGCCGCCCGCGCAGCGCGGTGTAGGCCGGGTCGGGGTAGCGGCCGCGGTCGGCCCGGCGCAGCGCCGCGAGCGCCTGCGGGCAGGGGCCGCAGGCGTTGGCGCTGGTGGAGAAGTCGTGCGCCGGCACGCCCAGCGCATCGGGGCCGCCGTGGGTCGGGTAGATCGATGGCAACATTACAAAAAAGAGAGCTGCTTGCGCAGGGTGGGAGGGCGCTACAGCCCTTTTTCATTCAAATAATTGCCGGCCCCAGCAGTGCCGCGCAGGCCAGCAGCGTGGCCGCCAGCGCGGTGCGCGAGCCGATGGCGCAGGCGCGCAGGGTATCCAGGGGCCCGGGCGCGCGGCCCGCCGGGTGCAGCGCATACACCCCCGGCTTGCCCAGCCGCACGTCCAGCGCCAGCGCCATGGCGGCCATCGGCCAGCCGCCGTTGGGCGAAGGAGTGCGGCGCGCCTCGGGCGGCAGGCGGCGCCAGCCGCGCAGCGCGCCCAGCGCGCCGATGAGCAGCGCCGTCAGCCGCGCGGGCAGCCAGGCGAGCGCGTCGTCGGCGCGCGCGGCCCACTTGCCGGCCCAGGTCCAGTCGCGCCCGCCGCGCACGCCGCGGTAGCCCCACATCGCATCGGCGGTGTTGGCCAGGCGGAACAGCGCCGCACCGGGCAGGCCCAGCAGCACGAACCAGAACAGCGGCGCCACCAGCGAGTCGTTCAGGTTCTCCGCCAGCGACTCGATGGCGCTCTCGCGCACCTCGCGCGGCGAGAGGCCGGCCACGTCGCGGCTGACCAGCCGCGCCAGCCGTGCGCGGCCGGCGGGCAGCGATTCGGCCAGCGCGCGCTCCACCGCCAGCACCTCGTCGTGCAGCAGGGCCCAGGCCAAGAGCGGCTTGAGCAGCAGCGCCAGCGCCGCCAGCGCCAGCCAGGGCGGCAGCGCCAGCAGCCACGCCTGCGCCAGCCAGGCCAGCAGCACCACGGCGGCGGCGCCCGCGCACCAGGCGAGCGCGCCGAGCCAGAAGAGGCGTGTGTCGGAGCGCACGCGCGACCCGTCCACCTCGGGCGCCACGCGCGCGCCAGACCAGGCCAGCCAGCGCCCCATCCACACCACCGGGTGCCAGCGCGCGGGCGGCTCGCCGAGCAGGCGGTCGATGGCCAGCGCCAGCGCGGGCGCGCAGGCGACCAGGCTCCAGCCGGCGCCCGGCGCATCGGAGGGCAGCCAGGTCATTCCTGGGAAAAAAGATCGCGCGGCGGCCCGTCACCCGCCTCCAGCGCCAGCAGCCACTGCTTGCGCGGCAGCCCGCCGCCGTAGCCGGTGAGCGTGCCGTCGCTGCCGATCACGCGGTGGCAGGGCACGACGATGCTGATCTTGTTCTGCCCGTTGGCCGCCGCCACCGCGCGCGTGGCGGTGGGCCGGCCGACGCGACGCGCCTGCTCGGCGTAGCTGCGCGTCTGGCCGTAGGGGATGGCCAGCAGCGCGTGCCAGACCGCCACCTGGAACGGCGTGCCCACCAGGTCCAGCGGCAGGTCGAAGTCGCGCCGCCGGCCGGCGAAGTATTCGTCCAGCTGCGCACCCAGCCGCGCGGTCAGCGCGCTCGCGCCCGGGCGCGCCGGGCCGCCCCGCGCCGCCTCGACCTGGGCCAGCTCGCGGTCCAGCCGCCGGGTGTCCACGCTGAACTCCAGCAGGCACAGGCCGCGTTCGGACAGCAGGGCCCGCATCTCGCCCAGGGGCGTGGGGTAGGTGTGGGAGATCAGGGACATGGCAGCGCAGCTCCAGACAGACAGGCCATCGTACTCAGTCCTCGATGCCGCGCTGCGCCGGCACGCCCGCCTTGAAGGCGTGCTTGACGAGCCGCATCTCGGTCACCGTGTCGGCCAGCTCGATCAGCTCGGACGGGCAGCGCCGGCCCGTGAGGCACACGTGCACGTCCTTCGGGCGCTCGCGCAGCGTTTGCAGCACCTCCTGCAGCGGCAGCCAGCCGTAGACCAGCGGGTAGGTGATCTCGTCGAGCACGACGAGGAAGTGCGCGCCGTCCAGGATGGCGGCGCGCGCCCGGGCCCAGCCCTCGCGCGCCAGCTGCGCCGAATGCTCCAGGTCCCTGCTCTTCCACGAGAAGCCGTCGCCCAGCCCGTGGATCGGCAGGCCGAGCTGCTCGAAGGCGCGGTGCTCGCCGAAGCGCGCGCTCGGCACCTTCATGAACTGGAAGATTTCGACCTGCCGGCCGTGCACGTGCCGGCGGCCGAAGGCGCGCAGCGCCAGGCCGAACGCGGCCGTGCTCTTGCCCTTGCCGTCGCCGGTGTGCACGATGACGAGGCCGCGGCGCGCGCCCTCCGGGCGCCCGTGGGGCTTCTCGACGGGCGGGGTTTCAATCCGCATGCGATGCCTCCTGGGGCAAAGCGATCCACTGGCCCTGCACCGGGTGCACCCGCACCCGGCCGTCGAACGCCGCCTGCAGCGCGCGGTGCGTGGCCGCGTCGCCGCTCGCGCCGTGGTGGGCCAGGCGCCCGTCCCGCACGATCAGCACCTCGTCGGCCTGCAGCGCCATGTTCAGCTCGTGCAGCACGCTGACCACGGCGGCGCCCGCGGCCACCAGCGCGCGCACGGCGGCCAGCCAGTCGGCCTGGTGCGGCGGGTCCAGGTGCGCCAGCGGCTCGTCCATCAGCGCTACTTGCGCCTGCGTGGCCAGCAGGCGCGCCAGCAGCACGCGCTGGCGCTCGCCGCCCGAGAGCTCGCCCAGGCGCCGCTCGCGCAGCGCCCAGGCCTGGGTGGCGTGCAGCGCCTGGGTGACCGCGGCGCGGTCGGCGGCGCTGGGCGGCGCCAGCCAGGCGCGGTGCGGCAGGCGGCCGAGCATGGCCACGTCCCAGGCCCGCAGGTCTTCGGCGCCGCCCTCCTGCTGGCCCAGCCAGGCCAGGTGGCGCGCGCGCTCGTGCGCCGGCCAGCCGGCCAGCGGGCGGCCCAGCAGGCGGACCTCGCCGTCGCACGGCAGCAGCCCGGCCAGCACGCGCAGCAGCGTCGACTTGCCGGCGCCGTTGGGGCCGACGATGGCGCACCAGCGGCCGGCGGGCAGCTGCAGCTCGATGCCGTGCAGGACGCGGCGGCGTCCGATGCTGGCGCTTGCCAGCCGTGCGCTGACAGCCATGGATGGCGAAGCATCGCAGGCCATCACGCCCCCCCGTCCAGGCGCGCGCGCCGGTGCATCAGCCACAGCAGGTACAGGCCGCCGAGCACGGCGGTGAGCACGCCCACCGGCAGTTCCTGCGGCGCGACGATCAGGCGCGCGGCGACGTCGGCCGCCATCAGCAGCAGGCCGCCGACCAGCGTGGCCAGCAGCAGCAGCGGCCCGTGCGTGCAGCGCGCCAGCGAACGCGCCAGGTGCGGCGCCACCAGGCCGACGAAGCCGATCAGCCCGGTCTGCGCCACCGCCGTGCCGGTGGCCAGCGCCAGCACGCCGATGAGCAGCGCGCGCAGCGGGCCCAGGGGCAGGCCCAGGCTGTGCGCGGTGTCCTCGCCCAGGCTCAGGGCGTCGAGCGCGCGCGCCATCGCCCAGGCGGCCAGCACCAGCGGTGCCAGCACCGCCGCCATCACGGCGCAGGCGCCCCAGCCGACGAAGCCGGTCACGCCCAGGGTGAAGCCCTGCATGGCCACCAGCACGTCGGGCTGGGCCAGCTGCACCAGGTCGCGCACGGCGCCCAGCACGTAGCCGACCACCACGCCGGCCAGCAGCAGGCGCAGCGTCTGCTGCACGCCGCGCGCCAGCGCCAGCGCCAGCAGCACGCCGCCCAGGGCGCCGACGAAGGCCGCGCCGGTGAAACCCAGGTACGCCAGCCAGGACGACGCGGCCTGCGCCAGCGCGGCGCGGCCTGCGCCGCCGCCCACCATGCCGCCCGCGCCCAGCACGGCGAACACCACGGCCACCGCCAGCGCCGCGCCCGAGGCGCTGCCCAGCAGGAACGGGTCGGCCAGCGGGTTGCGGAACAGCCCCTGCGCCACCGCGCCGGCCAGCCCCAGCAGCGCGCCGGCCAGCCAGGCGCCGAGCGTGCGCGGCAGCCGGATGTCCCACACGATCTGCCAGGCGGCGGGGTCGTGGCGCGCGCGCAGCAGGCTGTCGAAGCCGGTGCTGCCGACGCCGGCGCCCCAGGCCAGGCCGAGCAGCGCCAGCGCCAGCAGCAGCACGGACAGCCAGAGCACGCGCGCGCCGGCGGCGTGCGGCGGATCGAGGGCGGCAGCGCAGCTGCTCATGGTCGAGAATTCTGAATCAAATCGGCCTCCATCCCTTTGCCATCAAGCGCCACCAGCTTCTTTTTCTGGAGCAATGCGGTGCGCCGCGCAGTCGGCCATCAGGCGCGCGGCCTCGGGCATGCGCGGGCCGGGGCGCACCAGGATGTCGCGCTGCGCGGCGCTGAACTCGCACACGTGGCCCAGGCGCAGCGCGCGCAGCCGCGCCCAGCCGGGGCGGCGCGCCAGCTCGGCGGCGCCCTGCTGGCTGACGATGATCAGGTCGGGGTCGGCGCGCACCACCAGCTCGGGGTTGATCTTGGGGAACGGCCCCAGCGCGGCCGGGACGATGTTGACCATGCCCAGCGCCTGCATCAGCTCGTCGATGAAGCTGCCGCGCCCGGCGGCGTGCGGCGTGGGCGTGATCTCGTAGTACACGCTCTGCCCGCGCGCGCGCGGCGGCAGCGAAGCGGCGGCCGCGGCCACGCCGGCGTCGATGCGCGCCAGCAGCGCGTCGGCATCGACGCGCGGCAGCCGCAGCAGCTCGGCCAGCACGTGCGTGACGCGGCCGAGGCCGGCGCGCGTGTGCGGCTCCAGCGCCAGCACCTTCAGCCCCAGCGCGCGCAGCCGCACGCTGGCGCGCGAGGAGGTGGCGGCCAGCACCACGTCGGGCCTGAGGGCCACCACGGCCTCGATGCTCGGGTCCAGCCCGCCGCCCACCTCGGGGAGCCCCCGCACCGCGTCGGGCCAGTTGGAATAGCGGTCGCGCCCCACCAGCCGGTCGCAGGCGCCCAGCGCGCAGACGGTCTCGGTGAGCGAGGGCAGCAGGCTGACGATGCGCGCGGGCGGGGCGTCGAAGCGCTGGACCCGGCCGGTGTCGTCCACGATGTCGTAGGCGTGGCCGGCCGCGGCGGCCAGCAGCAGCAGGGCCAGCAGGACGGCGCGGCAGACCGCCATCCCGGCCCTGCCCCGGCGGGGGGAAAACAAGAAAGCGGGCCGGTTCACGGCGCCCCCTTCACGGCCACGGGCAGCCCGGCGACCATCAGCGTCACACGCTCGCAGGCCGCCGCCGCGCGCTGGTGGAGCACGCCCAGCGCATCGACGAAGGCGCGCACCTCGCTGCCCAGCGGAACCACCCCCAGGCCGATCTCGTTGCCCACCAGGACGATGGGCCCGGGCGGTTGCTCCAGTGCTTCCATAAAAAGAGCTTCTTGCGCTTGCCAGTCCTGCGCTGGGGCCGTATTTTCTTCATGATTTTCCGCCGCGGCGCCGGCGGCTGGCATGCGCCAGTGGGTGAGCCACAGCGTCAGGCAGTCGACCACCAGCAGCGTGCGCGCGTCGCCATGGCGCCGCAGGGCGCCGGCCACGTCGCGCGGCTCCTCGATGGTCTCCAGCCCCGGCACGCGCAGCGCGCGCTCGCGCCGGTGGCGCGCGATGCGCGCGCGCATCTCCTCGTCGTGCGCCTCGCCCGTCGCCACCAGCAGCGCGCGGCGGCCGCCGCCCCCGGCCAGCCATGCGGCGGCCAGGCCCTCGGCGCGGCGCGACTTGCCGCTCTTCTGGCCGCCGAGGATGAGTTCGCTGCGCGCGACGTGCATGGCCCCGACCCTCAGCGCCCGGTCCAGCGCAGGCCGACGAAGAGGGTGCGCGGCGCCATGGGATAGCCCTTGGCGAGCTGGTAGCCCTTGTCGCCCAGGTTGTCGATGCGCGCCAGCAGGTCCCACTGGCGCGCGATGGCGGTGCCTGCATACAGGTTCACCAGCCCGTAGCCGGCCAGGCGCGCGGTGTTGCCCGCGTCGTCCCAGCGGTGGCTCGCGGCCTGCCATTCGGCGCCCAGGGTCCAGCCCGCGACGTGCGTGTCGGCGGCCACCTTCAGCAGGCGCCGCGCGCGCCGCGCCAGCAGCTTGCCGGTGTCGGCGTTCCTGGGCCGCTGCAGGTCGAGCGAGGCGCTCAGGTTCACCGCGCCCACGCGGTGCGCACCCGAGAGGGTCACGCCCTGCAGGCGCGCGCTGCCCGCGTTCTCGTAGCAGCCGTACATGCCGGCGCACGGGCCGGGCGCGCCGAAGCTGATCAGGTCGGTGACGCGGTTGCGGTAGGCCGTGACGCCCAGGCGGCTGCCGTCCTGCGCCCAGTGCAGGCCGAGCTCGACGTTGCGGCTCTTCTCCGGCTCCAGCGCCGGCTGGCCGTACTCGGAAAAGCGCTGGTAGAGCGTGGGCACGCGAAACGCCGTGCCGGCCGCCGCCGTCGCGCGCCAGCCAGGCGCGAAGCCCCAGCCGTAGGCCACGCCGCCGGTGGTCTGGCCGCCGAACTCGCTGTCGCGGTCGCGCCGCAGGTTGACCTGCAGCGTATGCGCGCCGCTGGCATAGCCGTAGCCGAGCGCGACGGCGTCCTGGTGGCGGCCCTGGTCGATCGGCGCGCTCGCCAGGCGGTCTTCGCGGCGCTCGAGCGCGCCGGTAAAGGTGTGCCCGCCCTCGCGCCACTCGTTGTGCCACAGGTAGTTGCGCAGCCTGGTCTTGGACAGGTAGGGCGAGGGCAGGGTCTCGTAGCGCTGGTCCGATTCGCTCACCGACACGCGCGTGCCGTAGGCCTGGGTCCACCGCGCCGACCAGGTGGCGCCGAGCGTGGCCAGGCGATTCAGGCCGTGGTCGTCCAGGCCGGCCACGTAGCCGTCGTACTGTGCGTCCATGCGGGTGTAGGTGCCGGTGAAATCCACCCGGTGCGCCTCGCCGAGCTGCACGCCCAGGCGGCCGCTGGCCGAGCCCTGGCGGTAGCCGTCGCGGTCCGGGTTGGCGCCGGGGCGCGAGTCGTAGCCGCGGCTGGTGTCGCGCTGCGCGCCGAGCGCGTAGTCCACCGCGCCCTGCTTGCCCGAGAAGCCCGCCTCCAGCGTGCCGGTGCGGCGGCTGCCCGCACCGGCGCCGACCCAGGGCGTGAACGGCCCGTCGCCCTGGCGCGTGAAGATCTGCACCACGCCCGCCACCGCGTCCGAGCCGTACACTGCCGCCGCCGGGCCGCGCACGATCTCGATGCGCTCCACCTGCCCCAGCGAGATCGCCTCCCAGGGCGCGCCGCCGGTCGCTTGCGAATCGACGCGCACCCCGTCGACATAGACGGCGGTGAAGCGCGTCTCCGCACCGCGCAGGAACAGGCCGGTGGCCGTGCCCGGCCCGCCGCTGCGCGACAGCTCCAGCCCCGGCTGGCGCGCCAGCAGGTCGGAGATCGTGACCGCGCCGCTGCGCTCGATCTGCGTGCGGTCGATCAGCGTCACGTCGGCCAGCACGTCCGACAGCGGCTGCGGCGTGCGCGCGGCGGTCACGATCACCTCGGACAGCTGCGGCACGCTGGGCGCGAGCGCCACCTGCTCACCGCCGGACTGCGCCAGCGCGGGATGCGCGGCCAGCGCCGCAAAGGTCAGGACCGCGCACACCCTGGCGCGCGGGCGGTTGAAACGACTCGTCATGGGAAAACACCATCGGCAAATGGCCCGTGCCAGCTTCCCCGCCGGCCTTGGGCGATACAGCCGGCGCGCCTGGACGCGCCGAACCACCGTGTTGGCCGGTATCCGGGCTGGCGAACGCGCCCTTTGCCGCCTTCCCACGCGCTTGTTCAAGGCGCGCAGTGGCCTGTGGCAAAGAGGGAGCCGTCGAGCGGCTCGTTCGCTGACCGTTGCGGGGGCAGCGCAGGCACGGGGCCGCTTCCATGGCGGAGGGCCCCTCCCTGCTTCCCGTTGAACTGCGGCGTGTGAACCACGGCCGCGAGCACCAACAGCGTGCGATTCTACCGGCGCCGGGTGGCGGTCTCTACAATCCCCCCTTCATGGCCACACCCTCTTCCATCGACCAGGTCGCCGAGCGCGTGGACCGGCTGCTGGTGCGCCACGCCGAGCTGCAGCGCACCAACGCGCTGCTGGCCGAGCAGGTCGGCGAACTCACGCAGGAGCGCGATTCGCTGCGCTCGCGCCTGCAGGCGGCGCGCGCCCGCATCGAGGCATTGCTCGACCGCCTGCCCGCCGCGAGCGACACCAAGGAGACGCCATGAGCCCCCGCCCGGCCGCTCCGAAGGGGGCTCGCAGCGCAGTGCGAAGCACGGAGGTTACCCAATGAGCGCCAAGCAACTGGAAGTGCAGATCCTGCAGCAGACCTATCTGCTCGCCTGCCCCGAGGGGCAGGAGGCGCGGCTGCTGGAAGCGGTCGAGCGCGTCGACACCGCGATGACGCGCATCCGCGACGCAGGCAAGGTACGCGCGCGCGAGCGCATCGCCGTGCTCGCCGCGCTCAACCTCGCGTTCGAGATGGCGGACCCGCGCACGCGCAGCGCTGCCACCGCGCACGACACGGCGAACGCCGAGCCCCCCGAGGCACGCCGGGACGAGGCGCGCATCGACGCGCTGCTGCAGCGCCTGGACGAGACGCTGCAGGGCGACGGCCGGTTGCTTTAGCAACGCTTTGAAAATCCTTCTGTTCGGCGCATCCAGGCGCTGGACAGGCACGCGCCGCGCCCTACAATGGACAGCGTCTGCGGTGCCACCGGGCTTTATATTGCCTTGAACCAATGCTCCTAGAGCACGGGCTTGGTACATCGCCAGGCGGGCGTGATCGTCTCGCGTCAGATGAACCCAACGCCTGGCTGCCCTCGCCCACCTGAACTCCGGTTCAGGATGACGGTCCGGTGGCGCGCCGCAGACACCTTCCCCACCCAGCGCCTCCGGGCACCGCGCACTCAGAAGGTGCGAATGAACCGCGAGTGCCCGAAAGGATCCCCAAAGCCTGTCCGACCAAGACGCAAAGCGCAGACGTAGCGGGGGCTACGGCTCAGCGTACCGGCGATGGGTGCTGCAGCGCCAGCGCCAGGAAGTCCTCGGCCGGCAGCGCCGGCGAACACAGGAAACCCTGGTAGCTGGAGCACGAGATTTCCTGCAACGCCCGGCGCTGCGCCTCGGTTTCCACGCCTTCCGCCAGCACCCGCAGGTGCAGCGCGCTGCCCATGTTGACGATGGCCTGCACGATCGCGCAGTCGCCCGCGTCCGTCGGCAGGCCGCGCACGAAGGACTGGTCGATCTTGAGCTTGTGGATGGTCAGGCGCTTGAGGTAGGCAAGGCTCGAATAGCCGGTGCCGAAGTCGTCGATCGCCAGGCCCACGCCCATCTCCGAGAGCGCGCCGACCAGGTGCTCCATCTCGTCCGCGTCGCTGAGCAGCACGCTTTCGGTCAGCTCCAGCTCCAGCAGGCGCGCCGGCAGGCCATGGCGCGCGAGCAGCGTGGTGACACGCTCGATGAAGCCGCGCTGGCGGAATTCGAGCGCCGACACGTTGACCGCGACGGTCAGCTCCGTGCCGCCGCGCATCCATTGCGCCGCCTGGGCTATCGCCTGCTCCATCACCCAGGCGCCGAGCGTGGCGATGTAGCCCGACTCCTCCGCCAGCGGCACGAACTGCGCGGGCGAGACCGGGCCCATCTCCGGGTCGGTCCAGCGCAGCAGCGCCTCGGCGCCGACGATCTCGCCCGTGCGCATGTCCACCTGCGGCTGGTAGTGCACCGCCATGTGTCCGCGCGACAGCGCCTGCCGCAAGGCGTGCTCGAGCTTCATGCGCGGCAGCAGGTCCTCGCTCATCTGCGGCGTGTAGAAACCGTAGCTGCCGCGCCCGCGCTCCTTGACGCGGTTCATCGCGATGTCGGCCTGGCTGATGAGCTCGTCGAGCGTGTCCGCGTCCCGCGGGAACAGCGTCAGGCCGACGCTGCACTGCAGCGTCAGCGTCATCTCGTCCACCACGCAGGGGCGCGATACCGCCTCGATCACGCGCCGTGCGACGGCCTCGGCCCCCTCGGCCGTGGCGCCGTGCAGATAGGCCACGAACTCGTCGCCGCCCAGGCGGCACAGCATGTCCGAGTGGTGCAGGCATTCCTGCAGGCGGCGGGCGACGACGCGCAGCGCCCTGTCGCCGAACGGATGCCCCAGCGAATCGTTGATGTTCTTGAAGCGGTCCAGGTCGAGCAGCATGATCGCGAAATGCCCACCGTCGCGCGCGGCGTCGATCGCGACCGAGACGCGCTGGGTGAACGACAGGCGGTTGGGCAGGCCGGTGAGCACGTCGCTGTAGGCCAGCTCCTCGATGCGCCGGCGCGCCACGTGCTGCGGCGTCAGGTCCTGCATGAAGCCGATCGACCGCGTGACGGCGCCCTTGTCGTCGCGCACCGCCACCCAGGACAGGCGCGCCACCGTGGAGCGCTCGCCGGCGCAAGGCAGGAACAGCTCGCCCTCCCACACATCGCCCTGCGCCCAGGCCCGCTGCACCTGCTTCCACAGGCGCTCGCCCTCGTGCGACACGCTCAGGAACTGCAGCACCGACCGGCCCACCGCATCGGTGGCCGCGGCGGCCCACAGGCGCTCGCAACTGGGATTGATGCGCACCACCGTGGCCAGCGCGTCGGCCACGAAAATCGCATCCAGGCTGGATTCGAACGCCTGCGCCGCCAGCCGCAGCTCCGCCTGCTGGCGCACCTGCTTGGTGATGTCGCGGAACGAGAACACGCGGCCGCTGGCATGGCCCTGGATCCACTGCGGCACCGAGCGGCGCTCCACCACCGAGCCGTCATGCAGGTGCAGCAGGTCGCACGCCTCGAGCGTCGGGTCCCGCGCCAGCACCGCGAGGCGCTCGCGATACGCCTGCGCATCCACCACCTGCGCCTGCATGTGCGCCTCGACGGCCGCATCGTCGCGGCGCAGCAGCAGCTCCGGCGGCAGATGCCAGATCTGCGCCCAGGACTGGTTGAACGCTTGGATGTTGCCCCGCAGATCGCAGCTGAGCATGCCGTCGGCCGCCGCATCCAGCGTCGCGCTCAGCTCGGACACCTGCGCCTGCAAGAACCGCTCGGTCGCGGCCTCGCGCGAGCAGTCGGCCATGGTGAGCATCAGCAGATCCTGCGCCGGCACGCCCGGCAATGCGCGGACGCAGCGCTCCACCGGCAGCAGCTCGTCGCTGCCGGCGCGCTGCACGCTCGAACGCGAGCGGATGCCGCGCGCGACCTCCTGCACGCTCTGGCCCCAGAACACCTGGTCCTCGGGCGTCGCCGCCAGCTCCTGGACCAGGGCGCCCACCATCTCCTCGGGCGAGCGCCCCACCAGCCGCCCCGCCGCCGCATTGGCATACACGATGCGCAGCGTGGAGCCCCGCACCAGCCACAGCGCGACGTCGAGCGCATCGGCAACGCCCGACCAGGTCTCGGGGACGAGCACCGGTTTCACGACGCGTCGTCCTTCTTGGTCGACGCCGGCACGACCCGCTCGAAAAAGTAGCAGTGGCGCCGCTGCCCGAAATCCCCCAGCATTTCCTCGGGCAGGGCTTCGGGCCTGACGCTGCGGCGGATGCCGGGTTCATCGCGGCGCCCCAGATCGATGACCTGGCCCGGATGCGCCAAGGCCTCGCCGTCGAGCAGCCGCACGCAGGGCCGCAGCGGGTACTGGGAGCTGCTCGCCACCACCCGGGCGTAGCGCCCGTCGTCGAGCTGCACCAGCGAACCCGGCGGATACACCCCCATCATGCGGATGAACGCCCCGAGCGTCACCGTGGCATCGAAGCGCGTGCGCTCCTGCGCGAACAGCCGCGCCAGGGCCTCGTGCGGCGTGTGCGCCGCCTCGCCGTGCAGCGGGCTGCACAACCTGTCGTAGCGGTTGACCAATGCCAGGATCTGGCCATGGCGGCCCAGCTGGCTGGCCTCCAGGTGGCGCGGGAAACCGCTGCCATCGGCCATTTCGTGGTGCTGGCCGATGGCCAGCAGCACCTCGCCGCCGAAACCCATGCGCTGCGCCAGCGCCACCGAGTGCAGCACATGCTCTTCATACCGGCGCCGGTCGGGCGGCGGCAGCGCGGCGCCGGGCTCGCCGATGTGCATCGGCAAATGGATCTTGCCCAGATCGTGCAGCAGCGCCGCCGCGCCCAGGTGCTGCAGCTCCTGCATCCCCAGGCCCAGCGTGCGGCCCAGCAACAGCGCCAGCACCATGACATTGACGGCATGCTGGGCCGGCTGCTGCGCCGTCACCTGCGTCAGCAGGTGCACGGCGTAGTTTTCCGCCGCCAGCAGGTCGGTGACGTCCTGCCGCACCAGTGCCTCCACGCCCTCGCGCGCCTGCACGGGAGCCTCGTCCACCGAAGAAGACACGGCCGCATAGGTGGACGCCGCCTGCTCGTAACGTTCGCGGCAGCGCTCCTGCAGGGCCTCGTAGGTGTCGTCCAGCAAAGGCTCGGCACCGCCTTGCGGATCACCGGCATCGACCCGCTCGTCCGCGTCCGCGGGCGCCTCGCCGGCCGCGGCAGCGCCCGGCTCGCCCTCCTCCGGCCCGCGCCCGTCGGCAGCTGCCGCGAGCAGCACGCTCTTGGACGGCACATACCGCACCCGCTGCAAGTCAAGCTCGCGCAGCACCTCGATCTGCTGCGCGGATGAAATGCGGAAACTGCTGCTCGGAAACGGATGATTCATCCAACCGATATCAAGCTGGACGAACATCCCCACCCGGAGGTCTTGAAGATCGATCAGAATGGATGAAGCCACGGCTCATACCGCGTTTTGAATGATTGGAATAAATGTTCTTCTCTTCAAATCCATTATCGGCAGCAAAACCCGTGGCTTAACTGGGAAATTGAGAGGCAAACCAGCAGGAACTTGGCATACCGGCGTGCCTGATCTTGTCAC